>JBMDYE010000335.1:0-2290 GCA_048595135.1 Planktothrix sp.
GTAACAACTAGGATGCTTACCCTACAAAGCTTTAACGGTTGATTTTTCACTTTTTTGCACGAGTGTCGGCGGTAGCCCAACTATAATTAAAAACGACTAACTCAAGTCTCTCTATCCAAACTGTTTTACTGCCAATGGCCCAAATTACCATTGAAATTCCCGACGATCTCTCCACCCAACTGCTGCAACTGGGAGACCAACTTCCTGAACTGTTGCGTCAATGTTTGGTGCAACCGCCCCTTCCGGCTCAAGTTTATCGCTACATCCTGAATTTCCTTAGTAGTCAACCCACCCCGGCTCAAATTGCCGAATTTCGTCCCACACCCGAAATGCAGTCTCGGTTACTGACCCTGTTAAGTCGTCGCCAAGGAGGAGATTTAACTCCCGCCGAACAACAGGAACTTGATGAATATGAACGCATCGAACATTTAATGATTTTGTTAAAAACAGGCAACTTACCCTTTCTAACTGGTCAATCTCATCCATGACTTATATTCCAGCCCAACTGCGTCGCCTTGTAGAAGAACGGGCTAATTTTTGTTGTGAATACTGTCAACTCCCAGCCGATTTAAGTTTCTTTCCTCATGAAGTGGATCACGTTATTGCTGAAAAACATGGTGGAGCGACGGAGGCTGAAAATTTAGCTTATTCCTGTTGGCGATGTAACCGTTATAAAGGTAGTGATTTGGGGTCATTTGATCCACAAACCGGACAATTCAGCTTTCTATTTCATCCCCGTACCCAATCTTGGACTGAGCATTTTAGACTTGAAGAGCATCGCTTGATTGGATTAACTCCATTCGGTCGGACAACGGTTGCTTTATTACAATTAAATAGTGAAGAACGAATCATCGAACGTCGTCGCATCCATGAAGCTAATTCCGGTTAAAGTTGACAAAGGATATCCTCTCACAAATTTCTTAATTTTTATTAAAAAATATCTGCTGCTCTGGGCGAAGGTTATCATTTTTTAAAATTCAAACCAAATCCCAAAGTCATCTTCTGTTTGACTATTCATCTTTAGCTAACTCTAAAAATTGCTTAATTTCATCTAAAATTGCCTTCCCTTCTTGATAATGCCTTCCCTTATATCCCATCACAGTCTCGATAATTTTGTAATCGCTTAATCCATCTTCCAAGGCATCGAGGACATCATCGAAAAACGATTCGGCTTCAGGACTTAACCCCCCTTCCTTCCGCTTTCCTTCCCCTTCCCTTACACGGGAAAGGGTTCCTTCCGGTGTAGGGGAAGGACGGGAAGGACTCGGTTCTGAATCGCTGTAATCGTCTTCTGGTGTTCCTTCCGCGTTCCTTACATCATCGGAAGGAGGGGAAGGAGCAGAACCAGATAAGAGGAGTTGAGCGATCGCCGTATTTCTTCCCTGAGCCAACCAGAGATCTGAGGCTAAACTGTGTTTAAATTCCGCCGTCTCTCGCTTATTCAATGCGTCTATTTTCGGCTTGAGTCGTGTCAGTTCATTAGAAATGACCAGAACAGTTCCAGAGGCAGTTAAACCATAAACAATGCTAAATCCTCGAAAAAACTTATGCCAATTATTATTATCGATATCACGACTCAAAAAGGGAGTAAAGAACCACAGAGGAACCGCAGAACAAATGGCAATCAGATTAACGGTGTGATAAATATTCCATAATTTTCGGATCGCTTTTTCATTAGAGGGATTCACTAACGTGACCATTGAATTCCGCCTCCTAAAACAATTGCCATAGCAAAACCCATTAAAATATATAACGACATAATCCAATCCTTGCTATCCTCTTTCTTGGTGTGGTAAATTGCCATTGCAACGGCTCCACAGATCAAGCAGAATAGGGTCACGATATAAAATATAGGTTCCCGAAATTCAGGAATTAACCGTGCTAATAAACTGAACAGCGAACTAATACAACCCACTAATAAATAGAACCCAACGGCGCGATAAAAAATGATCATGGGAAGATTACCAACTCAGACACTAAAATCGAACTCTTTTTAACCGGAGGTTTTCCCGCTTCAAAGGTTGTACAACTTCCAACACTGCCAAATGCTTCAACCGTTTTTCCTAACTGCAATCCCTGGGAACCAACATAAGTTAGGGTCAGGTAATACCCATTAACGTAATATCGACCGTCTCTTTTCTCTAAAATTCCTTTTGTCGTCACGTATCGCATTTGATTCTTCCCCTCAAGAATCCCCCATGAATTGAATTAATGGGGGATAAATTATTTATTAAAGTTGTGCCATGAGTGCATTGATGGCTTGATCCGCCGCTTGTTCTGCCTTCTCCAA
>JBMDYE010000336.1:0-2739 GCA_048595135.1 Planktothrix sp.
GGCCATTTTGCCAATTTCACCGCCCAAAGCGTCCACTTCATGCACCAATTGAGATTTAGCAGGGCCACCCACTGCCGGGTTGCAGGGTTGCCAAGCGATTTTATCTAAATTTAAGGTTAACAGCAGGGTGCGGCATCCCAGCCGCGCAGAAGCCAGCGCTGCTTCACAGCCCGAATGTCCGGCGCCGACAACAACAATGTCATATTCATCCAGAAAGTCTACAGCAGTCGTTAGGGTCATGGGTCATCATCACTCACAAGATCTCATGTCTGATCTTAACGATTTTTAAGAGGTTTCCGGCGTTTTGCATACTATAGTCTGAAGATTTAAGGGTGATAGCACCTTAGTATAAATTCGGTTTAGCAAATCAGCAAAGAGTGACTTTAGCAAAAGTTTTTGGGAAAGTGTTAAAGCAAAAACGTGAAGCCTTGAATTTAAGCCAAGAAGAATTGGCGTTTGAAGCAGGTTTACATCGAACTTATATCAGCCTTTTGGAAAGAGGCATAAAAACTCCAACTCTGAATGTTTTATTTCAAATTGCTGATGCTTTAGACATTCTTCCATCGCAGTTAATTGAAGAGATTGAAGCCCAGTTAAAAACTGTGGATTATTATGAAAATTCAGAAGATTAAAATTTTATCCCATTCCTTAGACACTCTAAATGAGCCCGTTTACCTCCAAGCAGAACAGCAAGTTAAAAATGCGATTCAGCAGGTTGATTGGCCTGTAGGAAGTGGACTTTTTACAATTCGTCCTGAAAGCGGTAAAAAAAGAGGAGAAGGCAATGGTGTAAAGCCTATCAAAGAAGAATTTATAAAGGATTTAAAAGCTCATGGGTGGATTACAGAGTCACCCTTAATCATAGGATTGGGAAAAGTTGATGCAGTTTTAACCCAGGTAGGTAAAATCGTTGCTGCTGAGTGGGAAACGGGAAATGTATCCTCAAGCCATCGTTCTTTAAATAAAATGGCTTTTGCAATTCAACAGCAACTCATTATTGCTGGATTTTTGATTGTTCCCTGTCGCAATTTAGCTCGTTATTTAACCGATAGAATTGGTAATTTTGAGGAACTAGAACCTTATTTTCAGTTTTGGTTAAATTCCATTATTACCTATCCTGGGGTTTTAGTTATTCTAGGAATTGAACAGGATGAAATCAGTTTTGATGTTCCTCGAATTCCTAAAGGAACAGATGGACGTTCCTACAACTAACCCTCAACATAATCATTATTTTTATGATAATGTAGGTTTCCTTGAGTTAATCGTTCAATAATTACATCACAATTTTGAATTTCAATGCCTATCCAATTGCGCCCTGTTGCTTCACAAACTGCATAAGTTGTTCCACTCCCCCCGAAGGGATCAAGGATTAAATCTCCGGGTAAACTTGACATTTGAATGACTCGATCTAAAATCTTCGTTGAAAGTTGATTGGTTGTGCGTTTTTTGCTTTTAAATTTCCAATGACGGACAGGAGGAATATCTGTCCAAACATCTGTTAAATTTACGCCTAATGGGTTCATAGCTTGGCGATGACCGCCATAATCTTTAATTTCACCCCCACAATGGCGGCAAGTTTCTATAGGTGTTCTGATTTTACGGAATATTTTAGGTTTACCTTTAGTATAATATAAAAGGCTGTAATGGCTTGGATATAAGCGACCTGGAATCGGTAAACTTGATTTTTGGCTAATCGTAATCCAGTGTCTAAAGATTAAGCCTTGATTCATTAAATATGAGCCTAAAAGAATATTCCACTTGGGTAAATTATAAATAAATAAGCTCCCTCCTTCTTTGAGAATACGACAACATTCATTGAGCCAATCATAACACCAATTTACATATTCACTATCGGTGAGACTATCATCATGTTTTTTGCCATATTTTTTACCTAAATTAAATGGAGGATCGGCAAAAATTACATCTGCCACACTATCATTAATCTGTTTTAATAGGATGAGACAATCTTCTTCAAAAAGAACTCCCTGTTTTGAAATAAAGCAAGGTTTGTGTTTCCATTGCTCACAAATATAATTCTGATAATTAAATTGATTAATGTTTTCAAATGGAATAGTAAGTTGCTGCATGATAGTTTGATCAAGACTTGAAAATAAATTTAATTATAATAGTAGGATAGTAATGGTAGTTTTGGCAATAACTAAAAATACAGTAAAAATAAGAATAGGATTTTAATTTAAAGTTGATTTTGTCAAGATAATTTAGGAGCTTTCCAGCATAGAAAAAGATGCGATCGCATAAGACAATGCTCTGACCATCATTAATCTAGATTTTCATTGACAAGGTATTTTTAATCTTAAATTGATCAGGGTAGAGAAGCAAGCACTGTGGCACTTAAGCGCAACTACAAACGAGTAATCAATAATACTAATTATTATTTAAAAAGAGAAATTTTGAGTAGAAAATAAGCTTTTAAACTTAACACATTTTTTTTAAAATGCCATCTAAACTTAGTCATATTTACTTAAATTAAACTCACAATTCTATCAATAGGAATAAATTTTGCCTAGAATCAGAAAGTTGTGCCAAAGTATTAGTAGTTTATCTGTACAACCGTAATAACCCTTAGATTGCTATTGCCTAGCAGGAATAGCCAGACTCAAATCTATTCTTTTTCAGTAGGAAATAATCAGTGATTGTATCCGGGCTGATCTAATCAAACACTACCTGGGAAGAATGATGAATTTAGAACAGAAAAACTTTTGCTTCTGTACTTATACC
>JBMDYE010000337.1:0-2334 GCA_048595135.1 Planktothrix sp.
AAGGGCGAGAACTGTTCAACCCTCACCCCCACTAACTAGCTAGAAACCCCAATTAAACTTTCACAAATAATCGTAGAATTCTTGCCCGTCGCCACATCGGTAAATTCACCGCAGATTACCATAATTTTACCAGCTTCAACAAACCCTAAATCGCCTGTCACTTCATAAACACGCGGATTAGATAGCTTACTAAAAATTACTCCCAATTGCATAATCTGTTCCAATTGCTGCACTACTTCTAAATTTGATAATGTGTTTGTGATATTGGGAGGATTTTCAAATTCTAACTCTTGAACTTGAGCGTGGGACTGTTGAGCTAATGTTTGAAATGTTGTCCTCGCATCTAAGGTTGTCACTTGTTTATTGGGCAATTCTTTGACATCAGCCATGCCCATATCTTCTGCAATTCCACGCCACAAATTATCCGCACGCTTCAGTGCTAACTCTGGAGTGAGGACAGTTCGAGAGGTCTTAACTTCAATTTCTCCGCTCATTTGATTAAGGCTGAATAAGGGGTAATCTTTTAAGACTGTCCGAATCAAAGATGCGACTTGAGAAGGCTTTGTTAATCCAGCTAAATCAATTGATAAAGTCATTACGAGAGTTCCAATTGGAGCATCCCTAATTATAATAGAAGATGAATCAGAATTAATTAATAAAATTGCAACTTAAACTGGTAATAATATTATAGACTATTGCTGTATAATTTAACTAATATCTAATAAATATATAGCTTGACAATCCAATAAAAATAAAGCCTCCACCCTATCAGATTGTGATATAATGGAAGCTAAAGGTTAATTAACCGTTACTAGGAAATTCTTGGATTACTAAATCTTCAGACCATTCAGAAATGTCAGCAGCTTTGCGATTCCTGAAAGGGATTCGATGACTTCCTGCTAATCCTTGAGTGCCATCAATAACGTTTGTTCCCAATTGTTTAACAAAGACAGGAATTTCAAGAACTTGACATTGTTTAACTAAATGCCGAATCCATTCAATATGACAGGCACGGGCATTCTTTCCGCTTTCACCCCCGATAATAGCCCAATCCAAGAAGGGCAAAGCCTCGACTTCTTCAATCACTTTGACAACTTCTTGTTGAGCATCCTCCCAACGCTGGGGAAGAGTGGTAGATGCCATCGGAACCAATTGAAGGCTGATTGGCTCTAACAAGGGTTCAAACGAAATAAACCGGAGTGCTGCCGGAGTCCGCAACAGAACTGGGATTCGTTCCGACGCGGCTTTCTGATTTTCAGCAGTCACACCTACCCACACATTTTTCAAGGGCCAGTCAAACTGACAGGTTTCGTAAGACTCCCAGAGTTCGTAAGGGAGATTAAATTTTCGTCCCATGTCCACGGATGCTCGTCGAATCCGTTGTTTAGCTCCTTGCAGATAATCCCGCATCTGGTTTGGGCGCTTGGTCAGGATTTGAAATGTGTGTCTGGGATTCAAGGCAATCACACTGAAAATGCGATGCCGCAAGGCGGCGGCTACGCCATCGCGCCATTCATCAGGTATATTCTCATGAAATAAATCCGACATTGAACAGACGAAAATCCGTTTAGGTTTCTTCCACTCAAACGGTTTCATGAGTTGATTCTCTACAAACACAACCTGACCATTCCAATCTTTAACTTCCTGATATTGCCAAAATTGTTGTAATCGGGCAGAATTAGCAGCCGTCGCCGCATAACAATTTTTGCAGCCTTCCGAGATTCGACTACAACCGACGATTGTGTTCCAAGTTTCATCAGTCCATTCAATTCCTGTTGACATTAGTTTTGCTCCTTATAATAAAAAAGCCAGGGTTTCCCCCAGCTTTCGGTTAATCAATCAGAATTATTTGCTACCTTTCAACGATTTACTGTTTTTACCTGCTGAAAGTTGAGTTTGTGCCTCAGTTTCCGGTGCAGCTAAAGAAGCCAAAGATGCTTGATGATTCTCAATCAATCGCTTATCAGTGCAATATCCAAGACCTGCGATTTGATCTTCATAAATCTGACGTGCCGCTTGGAGTGCCGCCAATTCAAATTCACCATTCGGTTTCCGATAGCTGGTTTGGACATAGAAGTAAGTGCCATAACTGCCTTCAGCTTGAGTCATTTCAAAACGGAAAATATGGGTGAAATAGCATTCCGCAGCTTTGGCGATCGCATATTCATTCGCATCCCCCTGCATTCCTTCAGCAACCCACTGATTAAACGCATCACGGCTGAACACCTCAATCAGTCCACTCATCCGGTCTTTACTTTGACGATGAATCAGAAAAGTTGAAAGTTCAGATGCCTTTTCAGCAAATTGAGTTTTCATTTCTCCTGCAACTGGAAT
>JBMDYE010000338.1:0-2465 GCA_048595135.1 Planktothrix sp.
ATTTATACGAAGCTCATGCCATTGATGGGGCAAATTCAATTCAAAGTTTTTATCAAATTACCATTCCCTTAATTGCCCCCCAAATTATCATTGCTCTATTATTTAGATTTGCTCAAGCCTTTGGCATTTTTGATTTAGTTCAAGTAATGACCGGAGGAGGGCCTGCCGGAGCCACAGAAACCGTTTCTATTTATATTTATGCCACCATTCGACGATATTTAGATTTTGGTTATGGGGCGGCTTTAGTGGTGGTGACTTTTTTACTGTTAATTTTAGCGGTTTGTATTGCGGCTTTTTTCCTTTCTAAACTTAGAGTTAATGTAATTGGAGGTCAATAAATTATGGCAGTTTCTCATCCTTCTAATTCAGAAAATCGTTTAAAGTCAATTAACTGGCGGAACATTTTACTAACTCTGGGTGTTATTTTTACCATTATTTTTTGTTTAGCTCCGGTGCTTTGGCAACTGCTGACTTCTTTTAAAATTAATGCAGCGATTTCAACGGTTCCTAATATTTATTTTCCCCGGTTAGACCAACTCACTTTGCAACACTACATCAGCTTAAGTCGTCGATTTATTCGTTATATTTTCAATAGTGCTTTTGTATCCATTACCTCAACGATTTTATGTCTTGCCATTGGCGCCCCTGCGGCTTATGCTTTAACTCGGTTAAAACTGCCAGGAGAATCGATTATTTTAAGCTTGATTTTAATCATCACACTATTTCCTTACGTTTTATTATTTATGGGACTTTTGGAACTGGTAAAAGCGTTAAATTTAGGGAATAATTATATTGCTTTAATTGTTCCCTATACGGCGATTAATTTACCGTTAACAATTTTGATTTTGAGAAGTTTTTTTAAACAACTGCCGAAAGATTTAGAAGATTCTGCTAAAATTGATGGGTATAATACCGTTTCGATGTTGTTGAATATTGTTTTACCTTTAACCCTTCCCGCTTTAGTTACCACCGGAATTTTAACCTTTATTTTTGCTTGGAATGAATTTATCTTTGCCTTAACCTTTATTACCCGTGAAGATTTATATACAATTCCCGTTGCAGTCGCTCAACTGGGGGGGTCTTCTTTATTAGAAATTCCCTATGGGCCAATGGCAGCGGCAACCATCGCTGGAACCTTACCCTTGGTGATTTTAGTGTTAATTTTTCAACGCCGAATTGTTCAAGGAATTACCGCAGGTGCGGTGAAAGGCTAAAAGTAGAGACGCGCCATGGCGCGTCTCTACAGGGCTACTTAATAGGAGAAAATATTATGCCTAAACTAGAATTGAAAAACCTGAAAAAACAATTTTCTAATACCATTATTCCTGTTAAAGATATTACTTTAGAGGTAAATGATGGGGAATTTTTGACGTTATTAGGCCCTTCGGGTTGTGGGAAATCAACGTTATTAAGAATGATTGCAGGACTCGATCAACCGACCAGTGGAAAGGTGATTTTAGGCAATCAAGATGTGACCACAATTCCCCCAGGTCAACGTAATATTGCTATGGTGTTTCAAAGCTATGCCTTATATCCCCATTTAACAGTTTTTGATAATATTTCAACGGCGTTAAAATTGCGGAAAATGCCCGAAAATGACATTCAACAACGGGTGAGTGATGTTGCTAATCGTTTAGACATTAAACATTTATTAAACCGTAAACCTGCTCAACTATCAGGAGGTCAACGTCAACGGGTGGCTTTAGCCCGTGCATTAGTGAGAAATCCTGATGTTTTTCTCCTCGATGAACCGTTGAGTAATTTAGATGCGTTACTCCGAGAACAGGTGAGAGCCGATTTAAAACAATTATTTCATTCCCAACAAAAACCCGTTGTTTATGTCACTCATGACCAAACCGAAGCGATGACATTATCGAGTAAAATAGCGGTTCTTTATCAGGGATATTTACAACAATTAGCCTCTCCTTCCGAGATTTATAATCGTCCTGCGAATCAATTTGTAGAGGGGTTTGTCGGTAGCCCGCAAATGAATTTACTGCGGTTAGAATGTCGAGAGCATCATGTGCTTTTAGGAAATTATAAAATCCCTTTTTCTTCAGCTTCAGGAACTTTACCTAAAGAAGTTGTGTTAGGAATTCGTCCTGAAGATATTTACCTGGGAGAAATTCCTAATTGTTATTTTTGGGAAGGTGAGATTTTTTTAGTGGAAGATTTAGGGAAAGAAAAACTGTTAAATGTGCGAGTTTCTGCCTCTCAGCAAATCCTGCGTTTTTTAGTTCCTGCTCAACAAAGTTGGGAAAATGAAACCATCAAGTTTAGTTTATCACCAGAACGGATACATTGGTTTGATGCTGAATCCGGCGATCGCTTAGAAACCGATTTCTAGGCAGGGTTGTTTCATTTTCCCCGTAAATTTGTTTGACCTCTCCCCCTAACCCCCTCTCCTACAAGGAGAGGGGGGAAGAATTTCTAATATGAAAGATCAAAAGTTATTAATTACTCCC
>JBMDYE010000339.1:0-1615 GCA_048595135.1 Planktothrix sp.
AGGGGAAGAAGTCAATAAATACAATTTCTGCTGGGTATTAGAAAGATTTTCTGAGAGTAGAAATATTTCTATTAGTTAATTGTTTATAATAAAAATAGATCGTAAACCAATTAGTGAGGCGATCTTCGTAATAAATTCACGCATTAAACGGCATCCTCAACGGGTGCTTTTTAATGCAAAAAAAGACAGCCCCTACAGACTGTCTAACTAATAGTGCTTTCATTTCCTTGGACTCTTTAACTTTATCCTATTTCGGTACAAACAAAACACTTCTAAACCCGTTCACATCTCGGATCATCTTCTCTCCGAGTCCAAGACTTTCTAACTCATCAAATATCTGCTCAGTCATCACAGCATCAAGTCCGTACTGGGTTCTAAGCGATGATTTGCGGTAACAATCACGGGCGGAAATTGCTTGGTCGGGTTCAAATGTTTGGATAAATTCCCAGACCGCCTTAGCGGGTTCTGAGAGTGTTTTTTCAGGAAGGGATTTATTAGCAGTTCCATTCCAAGGGGCGTGATATTTTGATTGCAATTGAGATTCAAGAGACAGCCGTTGTTGGTCGTTCATTCCTTTGGTGATATAGAATGCGATCGCTACCTTTAATCCTTGCTCAATTGCTTTATCAAGGTAAGGTTTGATGTGGTGAGAGCGATCACCCGTCGTGTTCCATCGTTTCCACAAATCGGTGGATTGTCCAATATATAAGAGGTTGCCATCAACAAATACCCCATAAACCCCTGCTTCATGTTGGGGCAGCCATTGTAGATCAGAAGGATAGTTGCATCGCTGCCAAGTGTCGGGGTTAAGTGGATCAATGCTCTGGAGAATTTCAGGAACAGCAACAGAGGTAACAGCTACAGGTTCAACAGGAGCTACCCGATCAAATAAAGGTTGAATATATTCAAATTGCATCCAAGGTTGGGTTTTGATTTCAGTTGAGATAGACTGGTTTCGAGCATCCTTTTTGAAATTCTCAATATAGCCTCGATGAGCGGGTTTAAAATCTCCTGTCTCAGGATCAGATTGATTAGCAAGATACAATCGCAGGAATGAACTGTTAATAGAATCCTTCATTCCCTTAACCCCTGCTAACGCTTCACAAGTATCGTTATGGGTTAAGCAGACAATAGACACGGCTGATTTCCTAACATCTGAACACCAAGATTTAAGCATTAATGCTGCTTTATTTTTGTCCTGTAAGCAGTCTTTATATTGAGTCATCTCATCAAATAAAAATGAGTATTGACGCTCATCTCCTAATAGTGTGCTGTCAACGATATCAAAGTATTTATCAACTCGATTGCTAACGGCTGACCAGTCTTTATTGTGTCCAATCACGTCAACATAACTATTCCAACCATTCTTTTGGGCATGGGGGTCAGCAACATAGACAAAATGCCCCTTTAGCAGAATTCGACACCCTAAAATAAATTGAGCAAGGGTTGTTTTTCCACTTCCTTGATCGCCAACCATCATCAATAATTTGTTAAGAAAACACGCTTTAAACCATGCGTTTTCTTCAAGCCAGATAACGGTTTTTAATTCTTCAATGGATTCAAAATAGCCTCTTTGTAAAACTGCTTCAGTTGGGTTGGGAGTGAAGCGGGAAAG
>JBMDYE010000340.1:0-8226 GCA_048595135.1 Planktothrix sp.
CGATACCATTTCTAAGCTGATATTATTGCCTAAATCTTCTTTAAAATATTCAGCCCGACGACGTTCTCGCTGGGTTTCTTTTCCTTGGGCGTTAACCGTAATTACATCAAATTCAAATTCTCTTTCTCGACGGAGTTTTTCTTCTTCTTCCTGACGTTTTCTTTCCGCTTCCATCTGTTCCTGACGGCGTTTTTCGTCCCAAACCCCTTGAGCAACATCTCGATTATGGGCAACTTTGGGTAAATTAGGATTGAGGGCGAGACAGGCGTTATAATCTGCGATCGCTTTTTCGTATTCCCCTAATTTATAATAAGCATGGCCGCGATTATTGTAAGCTTTGATCAAATTCGGATTCAACTGCAAAGCTTGATTATAATCTTCTATCGCTGCTTGATATTCCCCTAATTTCATATAAGCTAATCCGCGATTATAATTCGCATCTGGGGAATTCGGTTTCAGTAACAACACTTGGGCAAAATCATTAAGGGCGGTTGTATATTCACCCTGTTGACAATGGTTTTGTCCCCGTTGATAACAAGCTTGAACAATATTAACGCGGTGGGTTTCTCCCAAGGTCGCTAATAAGTTATTCACTTTTTTAATATAATCTACATCCTGAGCCATTACGACAGTATTAACAGCATCCCATAACTCAGAAACCCAGTTTCTTTGAGAAACCGGGTTTCTGGGGTTTCTTAACTTCAACCAAGATTCGACAGAATTCAATAGTTGTTGTTTCGCCCAACATTGATTCGGTAAATTAACTAAACCTTGTGCTAATTCTAACATTAATTCAGGAACCCAGTGGGAACGTTCGACGGCTAAGGCTTGATAGATTCGTTCATAACCGGAAACCACAACCCCCACCACTTCATCTGCAATTTCTCCTTGAGGAATATTTTGAGTTAAATCGGGGAGGAGTTGGGGTAATAAGGGCGTTAAATCATGCAAGAATAAATGATGGGTATCGGCTATCCAACCAGCAACTAAACAATGACAGGTGATTAAAAATTGATACAGATCTTCAAAATGTTTACTATTAATTTTATAGTTAATTTCTAAATCATCATCTTCTATTCCCGCTTCTCGTAAACTTTGTTCTTCTTCCCAAATTTTAAGGTTAATTTCATTATCCCCGCCCCGTTTTTCAATCTCAGCTTTGGTTTTTCCTAATGCGATGAGTTTATCTTTTGTCTTCTTCCAAGCTAAAGCGCGAGTTTTAGCCGAATTATACAAAATCTCGCGATAGGACAAACGAGCAATAATAGTTTGATAGGAAAAATCCGGCTGTCCTATTGTCCAATAAGCAATTCTAAAATTGAGATAATCTCCATCAAATTCCGACTCTAATATTAAGGTCGGTTCAGATTTTAGCATCCCGAATAACGCTTTAATACTCGCTTCACTATGAAAACGTTTACTTTCCCAAGCACCTGCTAAAAATTCTATTGGTTTTCCCTGTTGAGAATATTGGTTAAAAAAATCGCGTAATTGTTGATTTAAGGTTAATTCAATATCAGGGAAATTTTGGGCTTTTTCGACAAACCGTTCAAACTGAACGTTAGGAGGAGCGATAAAAACTCGTAGGGGAATTAAACTTTTATTACTGTAGGATTCTAAAATTTGTGCGGGGGGTAACGTTAAGGGCCAATTCGCAAAAATTTTCTGAATTTCTACTTGATCACGGGCAACTTTGATCGCTGTTTCTCGTTGATAGTCTGCGATCGCTAATTGAGTTTCTCGGTTATATTGGGCTAATTCGGTTTGGAGACTTTTTTCCTGTTCAAACCGCCAGCGTTGAAACTCGATATTTCCTTGATGAATCGCTAAGTTAACACTTTGAATATAGTCTTGAAGTTCCTTTTGCCGTTGATGATTTAGTTCAGCTTGTTCTGCTTGGAATTCTCGATTTTCTTGATTTTCAATATATTGTAATTTAAGCTTTGCTAACTGAATTTGTTGCCGTTGTTCCTCCATTTCGGCTTGATGAGCTACCATGATTTTTGTATTGATCGCTTGGGTGTCAGCGATGTATTTCTGAGGAAAGAATACAGCTTCTAACCCTCTTTGAACTATCCCCCAAAACCCCATTTTTGCTTCTCCTGGTAATGCCCGTTTCATAGGTTAATCTCTGGTTAATAAATTATCTAATTGTTTTGTGATAAACGTGGTGAATTAATCCTTTAGGGGGGTTGGGCGAGAAAGGACACAAGCCCCTACGTCTCTGTTGAAAGTGCCGAGACGATTATTCACAGCTATAATCCAAAGTATTTAGCTTTTTATTATAACATAACGTAGTCATCCATATTTGTGTACACCCCTCACCCAGAACTCAGAAATCGGGTTTATCAGAGAAAGCTGGTTTCTAAGTTTTAATATTAAAGTTAACTAAAACTTTAAGGGTAGGAGCAATTTATGAATTACCCCTACCCCCAATTAAACCCGATTGTGATGGTCATCCTGTCCCTGCTGAATGGTTAAATATTATAGTGATTTGATGAATAGTTAGTTTGCGAGTCTGTTTTCCCAAAATAGTCTGAACACCCAATTGCCTCTTCAGTTAAGGCGGTTTTAGGGTTAACGGTACATTTTAGCTGATAACTTCCGGTAAAAAACGCACATTTAGAACAGGGGATTTGGTGGAGGGTTTTGATGGTTTCAATGCCTTGTTTTGTGGATGATAAAGCACTAAAAACAAAGAACAACAGCATTGACCAAGTAACAACAAAGAAGAAGAATTGTAAGACGAGATGGAAAACTTGAGCCTGAGAATAATTAGCTAAGACCATTTTAGGAAGAGGGGGTAAGATGGATTGAGGAGTTTTAAAGCGTATTGTCCTACGATTGAACAGAAAGCTTGAGTAATTATTCTTAATATAATATAATCTCAATCAATCGTTAGGTTGGTGTCGTCCTTATTTTTACCCAATTGTGAATTTGGAGCATCTGACTTAAGACGTGGATTATTATGAATAAACTGGGTATCATTTTAGACATTAACAAGCTGTTCAGTGCAGTTAAGAAATATTACGGAACTGACAATAGCCATAAGAAAGATTGAGCGTTAAACATGATTCTATCAGGGGTCATAGAGCTTAACAAAAAGTCAACTATCTGAGGGAACAACTTAATTTTACACAAAATTATGTCTTTAGTTAGAAAGTTAAAGGAAGGGCAAACAGGTAAATTGTTGATCAATGCTAAAAAGCCTGACTAGCTCTGGCTTGATAGGCATAAGCTTGGGAAATGAAGCGTTTAAAAATCGCGGAGCCAAACTCCCCTAGAGCGTACACCGCTCTACCTCCTCCTAATTAGATTAGAGCCTGATGGTACTTGCATAAAACTAGATTTTTTGATCTTCATTATTATCGGCTTGATCAATTAGGTTTACCTCGGATTTGATGCTGAAAAGCAGTTGATTCAATTCCATGAGTTGTTAGCTCATCCTTGACTACCAACTTGGATTCTCTCTTATGGAGGATGTAAGTAAAATACATGGCAGCAAAATTTCCAAAATTTAGCGCTGATCTCGCCCAAGATCCAACAACGCGTCGGATTTGGTTTGGGATCGCTACAGCCCATGATTTTGAAAGCCATGATGGCATGAATGAGGAAACTCTTTATCAAAAGATTTTTGCCTCCCACTTCGGTCATTTGGCGATCATTTTCTTGTGGACATCTAGCCTGTTGTTCCACGTGGCTTGGCAAGGCAACTTTGAACAATGGATTAGAGATCCCTTACACATTCGCCCCATTGCTCACGCCATTTGGGACCCTCAATTTGGCAGACCTGCGGTTGAGGCGTTTACCCAAGCGGGTGCGACTAACCCAGTTAATATTGCCTATTCCGGCGTTTACCATTGGTGGTACACGATTGGAATGCGAACCAACGGGGATCTGTATCAAGGAGCGATCTTCTTGTTACTGATTTCTGCTGTGTTCCTGTTTGCAGGTTGGTTACACCTTCAACCCAAATATCGTCCGAGCTTGTCTTGGTTCAAAAATGCGGAGTCTCGCTTGAACCACCACTTAGCCGGATTGTTTGGCGTCAGTTCCTTAGCCTGGACAGGACATTTGGTTCACGTTGCCATTCCTGAATCTCGTGGACAACACGTGGGTTGGGATAATTTCCTCAGCACGTTACCCCATCCGGCCGGACTGAAGCCTTTCTTTACGGCCAACTGGGGCATCTATGCAGAAAATCCTGATACGGCTCAACATATTTTTGGGACGTCACAAGGATCAGGAACCGCAATTTTAACGTTCTTAGGTGGGTTCCACCCTCAAACTCAATCGCTGTGGTTGACGGATATTGCCCATCACCATTTAGCGATCGCGGTGATCTTTATTATTGCAGGTCATATGTACCGAACCAACTTCGGGATTGGCCACAGTATTAAAGAGATGTTGAACTCTAAAGATCCCTTATTTGGGATTCCCAACGAAGGACAGTTCAACTTACCCCATCACGGTCTGTACGACACCTACAATAACTCCCTGCACTTCCAATTAGGAATTCACTTGGGTGCGTTGGGGGTGGTGACCTCCTTGGTGGCGCAGCATATGTATTCGATGCCACCGTATGCGTTTATCGGGCAGGACTACACAACCCAAGCGGCGCTCTATACGCACCATCAATACATTGCCGGATTTTTGATGGTGGGGGCGTTTGCCCATGCTGCCATTTTCTGGGTACGGGATTATGACCCAGAACAAAATCGAGGCAACGTTCTCGAACGGATGCTCAACCATAAGGAAGCGATTATCTCCCATTTGAGTTGGGTGTCATTGTTCTTAGGGTTCCATACCTTGGGGCTGTATGTCCACAATGATGTGGTCGTCGCCTTTGGAACCCCTGAAAAGCAAATTCTGATTGAACCCGTGTTTGCTCAGTTCGTCCAAGCCGCCCACGGTAAAGCCATTTATGCCATGGACGCCCTGCTGTCAAACCCCGATAGTATTGCTTATACCGCTTGGCCGAATAACGGTAACGTTTGGTTGCCGGGTTGGTTATCAGCGATTAATTCCGGTCAGAATTCTCTGTTTTTGACCATTGGCCCTGGTGATTTCTTGGTTCACCATGCGATCGCTCTCGGTCTGCACACCACTACTTTAATTTGTGTTAAAGGCGCGTTAGATGCTCGTGGCACGAAGTTAATGCCCGATAAGAAAGACTTCGGCTTCACCTTCCCTTGTGATGGCCCTGGACGGGGTGGTACTTGTCAAACCTCTGGTTGGGAGCAATCTTTCTTCTTGGCAACGTTCTGGATGTTGAATACCTTGGGATGGGTAACGTTCTATTTCCATTGGAAGCATCTGGGCGTTTGGCAAGGTAACGTAGCTCAGTTTAATGAATCTTCAACCTACATCATGGGTTGGTTAAGGGATTATCTCTGGCTGTATTCTGCCCAGGTGATTAACGGGTACAACCCCTACGGAACCAGTAACTTGTCGGTTTGGGCTTGGATGTTCTTATTCGGACACCTGGTTTGGGCGACCGGGTTCATGTTCTTGATCTCTTGGCGGGGATATTGGCAAGAGTTAATCGAAACCTTAGTTTGGGCGCACCAACGGACTCCTCTGGCTAATTTGATTATCTGGAAAGACAAACCCGTTGCGATGTCCATCGTTCAAGGTTGGTTAACTGGATTAGTTCACTTTACCGTTGGTTATATTCTGACCTACGCGGCGTTCCTACTGGCGTCAACGGCGGGTAAATTTGGCTAACGTTTGAAGTGGATAGTTGACCTTACTTAAGGGACTAAAATATCCCGGTTTCTTGAAGAAACCGGGTTTTTGGGTGAGTGAGGGGTTAATTTTTTTCTATGATTTGTTCTGGTGTTTTTATTTCTCTTGTTTCTAGGTTCTACCTAGAAATACTCTTAAGATGGCTCTGCCATCAATTAATAATAGAGGCAGAGCCTCTATCATAGCATTCCCAGGCTCCTGCCTGGGAACGAGAACGAGAAAAAAATATTGGTATCAACTGCGATCATTCTTGCACTCTTGACATCTGTGAGTGGATTTGAAGATTTAGAGGCGATCGCATTTGGCAGTTCTGTCAATTGGTTGTTGACGATTCACCCCCCACTGTTGAACAATTTCAGCAAAACAAGGTTCCGCCGCTGCAATGATCGTTTGCAATGGGGGAAGGTGTGCTAAGGGTAACACTGATAAGACTGCTGGCGGTAAAGTGACATGAGTAATGGCGTTTTGTTGTAAGAATTGGATGAGATTTTGTCCAGGTAACAGGGATTCTTTTGAACCTAAATAAAGGGTTGCACCTGTTGCTAACGCTATCACAATTTCAAAGATAGACGCATCAACACTTAATGATCTGCATTACTTCCTCCTCAATCATCTTAAAATTTGTCTGTAATGTTTGATCACGGGACACAATTTGATTCAGGGTTTGTTCTAAAACCGATTAAAATATCACCTCGGTAGTCATTTCTTCAGTATATTCGCGCTTACACAATTCTGAACTTGCGGTTGCGATAGCCTTCGGCTGGGCGGAGCCCATCGCAAACCCCAGAAAAAATATTTTTAAAGGGGATTTCAGGCGTTTTTGTGGGGTGTAATTCATGAGAAACGTCTTAACTTTACAGAATTTATGTCTCTAGATAGATTAATGTATGGCTTTTGTTACCAAAATTCGGTAAATTATTTATTGGGACAAAAAACAGGTTGTTGAATAACAGAGGTATGAAATTGCGTATTTCTCAGAAAAGGTTGCCTTATCGTTCTATAAAACGAACCGTACAAAGGCTTAGGTATGTTCCGCTTGCTCTTTTGGGATTATTTTTCACGTTATTATTAGCAGGATATCCAACGATCGCTTTTTCGTCCTCTGTTCAGGAAATTCGAGGGGTTTGGGTCACAACCAATGACAGCGATATTTATCGAGATCATTCTCAATTAGAAAATGCTGTTAATCAATTGGCGCGGTTAAATTTTAATACTATTTATCCGGTTGTTTGGAATTCTGGTTATGTCTTGTATCCCAGCGCTGTCGCGACCCAAGGCGGCTTTCAACCTTTTGTTCATCGGGGGTTACAGGGACAGGATATTTTAGCCGATATTATTAGCGAAAGCCATAAGAAAAAATTGTTAGTGCTTCCTTGGTTTGAGTTTGGTTTTATGCTTCCTCCCAGTTCGGAACTCGCCTTAAATCATCCGAATTGGTTAACTCAAAAACAAGACGGAACTCAAACTTGGGTGGGTGCTGCGGGGGAAGTGGTTTGGTTAAATCCGTTTCGCCCTGAAGTACAAAAGTTAATCACTGATTTAGTGTTGGAAGTGATGACTCAATACGATGTGGATGGGATTCAATTTGATGATCATTTGAGTTTACCCCATGAATTTGGTTATGATCCCTATACGATTAGTTTGTATGAAAAACAAACGAAGAAAAAGCCCCCCAGTGATCCCAGAGATCCAGCTTGGGTGCGTTGGCGTGCGGATCAAATTACAGCGTTTGTCACGAAACTGAATAAAGCTGTTAAAGAAAAAAATCCCCAAGCGATTTTTTCCGTTGCGCCTAATCCTTATCATGTCGCCTACAATTCTCATCTGCAAGATTGGATTGGTTGGGTAAGAAAGAAACTGGTTGATGAGTTAATTGTGCAGGTTTATCGTCCTGATTTAGAAGGGTTTTATAAGGAATTAGTTCGCCCGGAAATTCAAGAAGCACGAGGCAAAATTCCCACCGGAGTTGGTATTTTAACCGGATTAAGAAACCGTCCCGTTGGGATTCAACAAATTCAAGCTAAGGTACAAGCCGCACGTCAGAAAGGTTTCGGCTTCTCATTCTTTTTCTATGAAAGTTTATGGGATCAAGCACCGGAACCCATTACAGAACGTCAGTCTCGATTCCAAACGTTATTTTATTATCCGGCGGCTCGTTCTCGCCTGCAACCAAGCCCAGCCAAAAGTGATATTAAGAATGAAGAAGTAACAAGTAAGAATTAGGGAATAGGCAATAGGGAATAGGCACTCTTGCAATAGAAGAATTATCTCCCCCTGCTCCCTCCGCTTCCCCTGCTCCCCCTGCCTCCTGCCTCCTTCTACTAATTCTTAATTCGCATAATTTAACCAATTCGCGATCGCACCCGGAACAGGTAAAATGATTAATAGCAATATTACTAAGGTAACAAAACCTAAAATATCGCGTTTATTATCCAGTTCACTCACATCATTTAAAGCGGGTTCTCCTTGTAAGGGTAA
>JBMDYE010000341.1:0-32096 GCA_048595135.1 Planktothrix sp.
CCTCTTCCCTCCCCTGGGTAGAGGTTTTTTTTGTGCAAGTGTGAATTCTAAGAATTTTGTAAAATTTTGTAAACTAAACGCATTTTGTAAAATACACTACAGAATTTTCTGGTATAGTAAAAACTGTAAGAACAAACAACCTGTTCTTTACCCCCTTAATCACTGACAAGGAAAACAACATGGGAACTCAAGATCAAGCTCGTGCTTTAATGATGCGTCATCGCCATACCGTTAAAAATCGTCAACAATCTTTGCTGAACCGTGTTGCGGATGAAGTCGGTATTGAACCAGGGGACTGTTCAACCATTCAAGGGGCAACGACCCCTAACGCTTCTACAGCTTATGGTCGCAGTCATGCAGCCCTGAGCTAATTGTTTAAGATCTTCCAGTTAGTACAATCCCGTTTTAATTCGTTTCAATCTTCAAAATACCCAGGAGTTTTTTAATTATGGATACTCAAGATCAAGCCCGTGCTTTAATGATGCGTCACCACAAAATGATCAAAAATCGTCAACAATCT
This sequence comes from Planktothrix sp., assembly GCA_048595135.1. Taxonomy (GTDB): domain Bacteria; phylum Cyanobacteriota; class Cyanobacteriia; order Cyanobacteriales; family Microcoleaceae; genus JBMDYE01. The sequence goes on from JBMDYE010000341.1 coordinate 521, forward strand.
TTACTGAATCGGGTGTCGGATGAAGTCGGTATTGAACCGGGAGACTGCTCGATGATTCAAGGCAAACCGAGCGCTAATGCAACTGGCTATGACCGCAGCAATGCAGCGATGAGTTAATCATAATCCCTGTACCATCAACCATTAACAATAATAATTAGGAGTTTTTTCATCATGGACACTCAAGATCAAGCCCGCGCTTTAATGATGCGTCACCACAAAATGATCAAAAACCGTCAACAGTCGATGCTTAACCGCGTTGCGGATGAAGTGGGTGCAGAACCGGGCGATTACTGGACAAATATTCAAGGCAAACCCACCGATAACAGCACTGGTTATGACCGTAGCGGATCTTCCATGAGTTAATTTTGTTATCCTCCAATCTCAAAATTTACTAATGATTTTACTAATCTCCCCCACTAGACCCTAATCTGGTGGGGAAATTTTTTTGTTATAGCGTGTAGCGAAGCGGGAATAGGGAATAGGGAACAATAGGGGTGGGATATGAGCGGGCAGAAATTTAGGAGAAAAACCGATAACTTACCGGACGTATGCTTCGCCCCTACGAAGACGTGACTGGTGACTGGTGACTGGTGACTGATAACTGGTGACTGGTGACTGATAACTGCTATATAATCCCTTGTCAGTAACGTTACGATGGAACAGAATATCATGTCTGATTGGAACGTCATTGAGGGTGGAATCACCGCACCAAGGGGATATCGGGCTTCTGGAATCACAGCAGGGTTGAAGGCATCGGGATTACCGGATTTAGCATTAATTGTTTCTGATGTCGATGCGATCGCGGCTGGAGTCTTTACCATCAGCCAAGTTCGGGCGGCTCCGGTGGACTATTGCCGCCAACGACTGCAAGCCAAACCCAGCGCGAGAGCTATCTTATGTAATTCGGGACAAGCCAACGCCGCTACAGGAGAACTCGGTTGGCAAGATGCGGTCGAAACCGCCCAAGCTTTAGCCGAAGTTTTAAAGATTGACCCGGAAACGATTTTACTCGCTTCAACCGGGGTAATCGGACAACGGATCAAAATGGACAAGCTGAAAGAGGGGCTTCCTCAGTTGGTAGCGGAACTGTCTGAGGAGGGAAATGCAGCAGCGTCCAGAGCGATTATGACCACTGATTTAGTCCCGAAAACAATCGCGTTAGAAATGATGTTCGGCGATCGCCCCGTGCGAATTGGTGGCATTTGTAAAGGTTCGGGGATGATCCACCCGAATATGGCGACTATGTTAGCCTTTGTAACTTGTGACGCGGCTGTTTCTCCTCCGTTGTGGCAAGAAATGTTAAGCCGTGCGGCTAACCGCAGTTTTAATCAAGTGACGGTGGATGGAGATACCAGCACGAACGATTCGTTATTTGCCTTAGCGAATGGGGCGTCTCGGACTCCGGCGATTACCACAATGGGGCCAGAGGCGGAAAAATTAGAAGCGATGTTAACGGCCGTTTGTGAATATTTGGCCAAAGCGATCGCTAGGGACGGAGAAGGTGCTACCTGTTTAATTGAAGTCCAAGTTACAGGCGCACCGGACGAAGAAGCCGCAAACAAAGTGGCAAAAACCATTGTCGGTTCATCGTTGGTTAAATCTGCAATTTTTGGTCGTGATCCCAACTGGGGACGCATTGCCGCGGCTGCGGGACGAGCAGGGGTTCATTTTAATCAAGAAGATTTAGAAATTAAATTAGGGGATTTTTTCCTAATGGAAAAAGGTCAACCCCTCCCCTTTGATCGTCAAGCCGCAAACGCCTATTTAAAACAAGCGCCGGAAGGTGAATATTTAAAAGGAGATACGGTGTTAATTTCCGTTAAAATTGGCGAAGGCCCCGGTAGCGGCAAAGCCTGGGGATGCGATCTCAGCTATGATTATGTAAAAATTAATGCTGAATATACAACATAGAAGAATTAAGAATTAAGAATTAAGAATTAAGGAACAGGGAAGAAGCACGCTCTTACTGATTACTGATTACTGATTCCTCAACGGCTCGTTCATCAACGGTGACTAAAGCAGGGGTTGAATAAAACGATTGTGAGGTAGAGGAATTGGGTTTAGTGTGATTAGCAACCACGCCAATGCAAGGCATTCGATAAGTATTAAGTTGAGCAACTGTATCTTCAAAAGCGGTTTTGTGGGTTTTAGCCACAGCAGCCACTAATACAATGCCATCAACATATTCGGTCAAGAACGTTCCATCGTTATATTTTTGTAACTCTGGCGTATCGTAAATGACCAAATCATAGGACATTTCTAACTCGTTAATCAGTTTTTCCATTCGACTGGAACCGAGTAACTTAAAGGCATTGGCAAAGGGAATTCCGGCGGTTAAAACAAATAAATTTTCCGACAAACCCGTTCTTTGAATCACTGCATGGGGAGTGGCTTTGTCGGTGAGTAAATCACTTAATCCTTTTTGATTGGATACGCCTAAAATATTATGTAGATGAGGAAATCGTAAATTAGCATCTACTAATAACACGCGCTGGCCCATGTTAGCAACAGTTTGAGCTAAGTGTAAAGCAATCATTGATTTTCCATCTTTAGATTGTGCGGAACCCACAGCAATTGAACGAATCGATGAATCGGAATACAAAAACCGAATATTCGCATAAACTGTATCAAATGCTTCTAAAAATTCAGACATTTGTGTGGTAACTTTATCGTTCGGATGCAACAATCTTGTCCGTTTTAAAAAATTAGGAATAACTGGATTTTTTTGGCGGGGAATTATACCCAATAAGGGGACTTGAATGGCATCTTTTAAATCATCGGTAGTATAGAAAATATTACGAAGCCGCTCCCAGAGAATGGCTAAAGCAGCCCCCAATAACAAACCGCCGCCGACCCCCATAATCAACTGTTTCTTAGAACTGTCTTCTGCTTCAGGAGCCTGAACGGATGGTTTAGAAATAATTTCCCAAGGAACATTATTTTGAGCCGCTTCAATTCTCAATTTTTCTCGTTCATCTAATAACAAATTTAATCGTTTACTCGTTAAGTCTAATTGTTGTTGAATTTCCGTATACTGACGAGTAATACTAGGGAAATTTTCCGCTTGTTGAGTTAACTGATTTAAAGCATTTCTCAATCCTTGTAAACGTACCTGTCCGGCTTCAATTTGGTTATTAGTCGTCACTAACTGCTCAATTAGCTTTTGGCGAATTGAGTTTTGGTACATCATCACCGATGAACTTTGAGGAATTGTGGTGGGATTTTGTCCCAAAACTTTTTGATTTTCTTTTTCTAATAAAGTCTGTAAATTTTGCTGTTGTTCTCGCAGTTGTCGAAGTTCAGGACTATTCGGATTAAAAACCGCCGATTGAATCGCAATTTGGCTTTCAACTTGGGTTAAATCATCTAATAATTTTTTACGAATTGGGTTTTCACTTAACGCGGACGCTGCTAACGCTTCGGAAGGGGTAAGTTCCAATTGATTTTGCAGGCTATTATACAGCGTTCTTAACTCTTGCTGTTGTCTTTCAGCTTCTTGGGTTTGGGTTTCTAACGTGCGAATTTGTTCATATAACGTTTCACCGCGAGTGGTAGGATCTAACAATTCATACTGCTGTTGAATTTTTTGTAACTCTCCTCGATATTCACTGACTCTTGTTTGTAAAAATGGCAGTTGCTCATCGATAAATTGTACCCCTTGACTAATGCGAGTTTTTCGTTCATCTAAACTATATTTTAAATATTTCTCAGCCGTTTTTTGTAAAACAAATTCGACTTCTTTAGGATCTTCTGATTCATAAGAAACTTCTATAATTTTTGTCCGATCATTGCGATCAGGACTATCGGAAATCCGTTCTAAGTTCAGATTTTCTTGTAATGTTTCTAGGTTAAAATCGGGATAACGAGCTTGAACCTGAGCCACAATACTTTTTAAAATTTCTGGACTCTTTAAAATCCGAAGTTGAGTGGGATAATCCAAAACAAATAACTTATCATTCGGTTTTCCATCTGTCCGAGTAATACTGATTGGATCAGCTAATTGCTGTTCAGAAGTAACAGGTTCAACTAACAATTGAAAACTGCCACCATAAACGGGTGCTTCTTTTGAACCCAAGAATTGTAATGCAGCAAACGCTCCAAGTCCTGTGGTAGCAACGATCAAAAACGCCTTGCGTTGGAGTGTCCGCAATAAGGGACGTAAACCTGGACTTCCGCTGTTTGATGAAGGGGCGCTCGCCCCTTGCGATTCATCAAAAACTTGAATTTCTTGCTGTATCATTTTTGAATCCCCTGTACTCCTGATTGGTTGTATCAATCGCTATTTTTTAAATCGTTTTTAACAATTAGCTGAGTTGCTTATTGATGCTTTCCCTTAAGAATTATTGCTGAAAAAAGAGTCTAAAGAAATTAAACAACGTGAAAAAATCTCGAACAGGTCTAAAAGTTTGTTCACTCGTATCCCCAACTCGAGCAATTAAAGAACGGCGCACCACAATTACATCATTGTTTTGTAAAACCGGATTATTTTCTGAGGCATTCCCCAGTTCAAAATTAATCGGAACATTTCGCCGGGTTACAGTACCATTGGGGTTGAGGCGAATTAGTTCTACTGAAGTCATTCTAGCGCGAAGCTTATCAAAACCTCCTGCTGCTAGGAGAGCTTGGTTGAGGGGGGTATTGGGGGGAATTTGAACCACACCCGGTTGAACCACTTCTCCCACTAAGTTAACATTAATCGTTGTTGGGGAAAAACTAGCAGAGGCGATATCTTCTAAATTTTCAGGTTCAATGACACTAGCGGTGGGAATGATAATGGTATCTCCCTCCTGTAAAAATAGATCTTGGTTAATATCCCCAGATTGCAACAGTTCCCACAAATTAACTTGAGTGGTTTGTAATCCCGTTTGCGTGATCCGACGAACTTCAATATTGCGAATATCTGCACTATTTGTAATTCCTCCAGCGGTTTGGATCGCCTTCGTCACCGTTGGTAAATTCATTCTCGTCGCTGCCGGAATATTAGCATCCCCTCCACTATCATTATTACCTCCTTCTTGAGCTAAGGAATAAGCTCCAGGACGCCGGACTTCTCCCACCACAACCACTTGGATCGATTGACTGGGGGGGGCCATTAAGCTGGAAGAGATCAGTTGACGGGTTTCTAACGGATCGAAGCTGGTGGCTGTGGGGATGAAAATACTATCCCCATCCCGTAAAATCGGATCTTGGCTGAGATCTCCGTTTTGTAATAACGTGCTTAAATTTAAACTGACAACGGGTTGTCGCGGATCGTTCCGTCGGAGTTGCACTAGACTTAAATCCGCTGATTGAGTAATTCCCCCAGCAATTTTAATGGCTTGGCTGAGTCGGGCAAATTGTGCGTCATTCTGTCCTCCTCCTGACAAACTGTAGGAACCCGGACGCATCACTTCACCCGCGATCGCAATTTGGATTTGACGAGGTGCGATTAAATTTAAGGTAACGATCGGTTGTCTCAAAATAGCTGCATATCGTTGCGAAATTAATTGTTGCGCTTGAGGAATGGTTAAACCGCTGACTTTGACAGGCCCAAGTCCTTGCAGGTTAATCGTTCCATCGGGTAAAACCAGCCGTTCTCCACTGTATTGTTCGACTCCAAAAACGGTTAACTGTAGCTGATCTCCCACACCCAATAAATAAGGATTATCGATCACAGGCGTTGTTGGGGGAGTAGAACGTTGTAAAGGCGGAGGATTGGAGGTTTGGGCTAAGGCGGGAAGACTGGAGGTCACGGGAACTCCCAGGCAGAACGTTACACAAATCAAGGAATAGCTAAACTCTCGAACTAACAGCATAGAAGCATCAGGAGCAATTTGAATTTTATCCCAGGTTCTGATTCAGTTGGATTTTTTTGTTCTCTGATAATAGCTTATCCAATTTTGAAGAGACTAATCGGGCTGACAAACCCCAATCTGGGGAGAGGGAACCCAAATCCTAGAGAAAATCAAGCCGATCAGATCTACCCCTTTGTCATCCCTATTTAGAAAGAGCCTTCAGGCTTTAAATAACAACCTTTATTTCTGATTTATGTAAAAGTTTTGTAAAAAGGTCTCTACTTTACACAAAATAAAGCTCAGAAGTTCTCCCCTTGTCTTTAAAAAATTAGTAACCGTTTTTCAGAATCTGTGTAAAGTTTTTGTAAAGCCTTCCGTATTAATACTGGGTTGTTCCTTGATTCTAAAAAGTAAAAGATAAGATGTACTCAAAGCTCTTATTGTAATTCCACTTACTTACCCATTTGCTATGAACTCTTTACTGAGTCTCGTCTTCACAGCAATCTCAGCCATTTTAGTGATACCTGTTGCTGTTTTTCTAGTAGAATGTTTAGCCTCTTTAATCTATAAGCCATCCCGTCGTCAGACCATCTCTGATGTTCAAGAACCTAATCTTGCTATTCTGATGCCAGCCCATAATGAAGCGTCAGTGATTGGAGTCACCTTAAATGCTATGGTGTCTCAAGTCGCTAACAGCAAGCAAATTGTGGTTGTCGCTGATAACTGCACAGACAACACCGCAGCCCTTGCTAGAGGATTCGGTGTCACCGTTTTAGAACGTTATGATTCCAACCGTCGAGGCAAAGGGTATGCCCTTGATTATGGATTAAAATTTTTATCTCAAAATCCGCCGGATGTCTTGGTGATGGTTGATGCTGATTGCACTCTGACACCCAATACCATTTCAACGATTGCTCAAAAAGCCTTCACCCATCAACAGCCTGTACAAGCCCTTTATTTAATGGAAACTCCCCACAAACCGTCTCCGAAGGATTGTATCTCGGCACTGGCTTTTTTAGTCAAAAATCTGGTTCGCCCTCAAGGGTTAGCTCAACTCGGATTTCCCTGCTTACTGACGGGAACGGGAATGGCGTTTCCTTGGTCAGTGATTTCCCAAGCCACCCTCGCGAGTGGAAATATTGTTGAAGATATGCAGTTAGGAATTGATTTAGCGATCGCTGGATCTTCACCCCTATTGTGTACTGAAGGTCAAGTGATTGGTCTGCTTCCTCAGCAAGCCAAAGCAGCCAAAACCCAACGGACACGCTGGGAACAAGGTCATTTACAAACGATTTTTACCCAAGTTCCTCGACTGTTAACCGCCTGTATTCAGCAAAAACGATTAGACTTATTGGTGATGGCACTGGATTTATCCGTTCCACCCCTCTCGTTATTGGTGATGATCTTAACCTCCACCCTAGTGATGAGTATTGGGGTTGGTTTATTCGGGCTTTCTTGGTATCCTGCCCTAATCCTTGGGATCTCTGAATTCTTGTTGGTTAGTACCGTGATTGCCATCTGGGCGAAATATGGCCGTTCTGTGATTTCTCTGAAACAATTAATGAGTGTTCCCTTATATATTCTGTGGAAACTTCCGGTTTACTTGTCGATTGTTAAACGTCCTCAACAAGAATGGGTGCGAACCGAGCGAGATGTGATCGTCTCAACCCAATCTGAAGCCGTTATTAAATAGAGTTAGCATGAAAGTTGCTTACCTGGTCAATCAGTATCCTAAAGTCAGCCATAGCTTTATCCGACGGGAAATTTTAGCGGTTGAAGCTTGTGATCTGGAGGTGCATCGATTCTCAATTCGCTCATTACAATCTGAATTAGTCGATGAAGCCGATCAACAGGAATATGCTAAAACTCAATTTGTCTTAAATGTCGGGATTTTAGGTTTATTGACTAACCTGTTACAAGTCGCGCTGACTCGCCCCTGGGGCTTCCTCAAGGCTTTGAAGTTAGCGTTAAAGGTGGGGTGGGGGTCAGATCGGGGCTTACTCTTACATTTTGCTTACCTCGCCGAAGCTTGTGTCCTACTGAATCAGTTCTCCCGCTTAGGAATTCAACATCTTCACGCCCATTTTGGGACAAACTCTGCCACTGTCTCTCTGTTGTGTTCTGCACTAGGGGGGCCATCCTACAGTTTTACGGTTCATGGGCCAGAAGAATTTGATAAAGCCGAAGCGATCGCACTTCCTGAAAAAATCACACAAGCCAAATTTGTAGTCGCCATTAGTTCCTATGGCAAAAGCCAACTCTTTCGCTGGTGTGATTACAAAGACTGGTCAAAAATTCAGGTGGTACATTGTGGGGTCGATCCGATGTTTTTGGATTATCCTTCGGTTCCCATTCCCCAAGAACGCCGCCTGGTTTGTGTGGGTCGTTTGAGTGAACAAAAAGGTCATTTGCTGTTGGTGGAAGCGGTCAGTCAATTGGTAGCAGAGGGATTAAATTTTAAATTAGTGTTTGTTGGGGATGGGCCCCTTCGTCCTCAAATTGAACATCTCATTTCTACTCTCAAGCTACACAATCACATTGAAATTACCGGATGGGCAACCAATACTCAAGTTCAACAACACCTGTTGTCTTCCCAAGCCCTGGTTTTACCCAGTTTTGCTGAAGGTTTACCGGTGGTGATCATGGAAGCTTTAGCGTTAGGTCGTCCGGTGATCAGTAGTTATGTGGCTGGAATTCCTGAATTAGTGGAACCCGGAAAAAGTGGTTGGTTAGTTCCCGCCGGCTCATTACAAGATTTAACCGCTACTTTAAAAACCGCTTTAACGACTTCAGTTGAACAGTTAGAACAGATGGGTAAAATCGGGGCTGCTAAAGTTGCTGAAAATCACAATATTAAAATAGAAGCTGAGAAATTAGTGGCTCTATTTCAACAGTAGTTCCGCACGATAAGAGTTCAACAACAAATTGTTGGAAACAAAACCTCGGTTTCTAGAAGAAGCCGGGGTTTTTCAGGTTTGAAGTTGCTGTTTGATTCCATCTTCAGGTTAGGATTTCACGTGCTTGACTAATAATTGGGCGATCGCTTGTAATTGTTGTTTATTAAAGGTTTTAATCAGAACTTTCACTACTTCTTTCGGATCGGCTGGAATGGTAATTTCTTTCCCTTTCGTTGCTGCCGCTGCTTTTGTTCCTGAAGCCAATTGTAATAAGGTTTCACTCGGAGCAATGGTCGCTCCTTTTCCGGCTTGTAATAATTCCGATCCTTGTTTTAATTCATTAATAACCGGAGTGGCTAAAACTTTAAAGGAATTACTTGAATTTCCAATGGCACTATAGGCTGTTTTCACCAACGTTTGCCAAGGTTCTATTCCCGCCCCCACTTTTGTTAATTTGGCACACAAACCCGCCAATTGTTTCCGCGCTGCCGGGGACTCCGCTTGTTTGAAGCCTTGTAACATCGGTTTCAAAACCGTCATCACTTGTGCCGCAGCATTGGGAACCGCAGGAACCTTTGCTGAAGTGGTAGCCGCTTGAGGAGTTGCGGCAGCAGGTGCTTTGCCATTCATTAATGCGTGTAGATGGTTTTCTAATTTGTCATACAGGGGGAGGGAAGCTTGTAAGATTTTATTCCCCATTTCTTCCGAAAGTCCCCCCGGACTCGCTGCGCGATCAATTAAATTTTTTAAGACTTCAAATCCTTTAGTACAAAGGGTTTGAGCGGTTGCATCAACGTTAAAGGGGGTATCTTTAACCGCCTTAAAACAATCTTCCAAGCGCTTAGAAACTTTATTGACACTGATCAGACTCGGCATTTTGTCCATTAACATTGCTGCCGCACCTTTAATCGAGTGAGCCGCCCGATACATTGCTGTCACCCGTTCCCGATCGGGATCTGCCATAATGGCAGGTAGATCCGTTAGCCCTGTTTTTAAGGTTTCAAGACGTTCTTCAGCTTCTTCCATGAAGATAGCGAAGATTTTTTGGTCTGGGTTTGGCACAGCAGCCTTCCTCCTCCTAAACCTTCATTAATTTCGCTTGGTCAATCCTCATCCCTTTTAGGGCGAGGTTGGTGAATTCTCTTAATTTAACCCATGATCTTCAGTTTTCCCATAACCCTCAGATTTTTTTCAGGGGTACGACTGATTACTGATTACTGATTACTGATTACTGATTACTGATTCCTGATTCCTGATTCCTGATTCTGTTTTCGGAAGTTCTGAAGGCGGAAATTTCTCAATATTAATTAACGCTTCCATCACGGATTTTACAATCGGTGCTGCAACAATTCCTCCGGCTCGACCTTCTAAGGGTTCATCCACAACAGCAACCACTACATAACGCGGACGATCAACCGTTAAAATTCCGACAAAACTGGTAATTAAGGCGTGGTCAGAATACCCGCCTGTTGGTGAGGCTTTTTGAGCCGTTCCTGTTTTTCCGGCAATATGATAACCTTTAATTTGAGCATTGGTTCCCGTTCCATCTTCAACGGTCGCTCCCATCATTTTTAAGACAGAATTAGCCGTTTCAGCCGAGAAGACTTGCTCTGATTTTGGTAAAGGTAACTTCCAATAAAGTTGACCTTGGCTATTAAATAATCCCTCAACAACGTGGGGAGTGACTAATTTTCCTCCATTGGCGATAACGCTGTTGAGTTGCGCTAACTGAAGGGGAGTAATTGAAAATCCTTGACCAAAAGACGCGGTAGCCGGTTCAATGGTAGCGGAAACAAACTGTTCTTTAGATTTTAAGGTACTAGCGGCGGCAAAGGGTAAATCAACACCCACACTTGAGCCTAAACCCAAGCGTTTTAACCCTTCATAAAAGACTTGGGGTTCCATCCGTTGAATAATTCTCACCATCCCGACATTACTGGAATATTTAATAACATCGGTAATACTAATACTCCCTCTGGCTACACCATCGGCATTACCAATAGGCCAGCCATCAACTTGAATATTTCCTTCATCATTAATCACACTATCTGCTTTAATTGCGCCTGCTTCAATAGCTAACGCCACGTTAATCGGTTTGAAGGTAGAACCCGGTTCATACAGGTCAGTCAATGCCCAATTTTTAAATCGTTCTAAGTCGAATTCATAATATTGATTTGGATTATAAGAGGGTTCATTTACTAAGGTTAAAATCGAACCATCTTTGGCATCCATGACAATCACAGTTCCCCGTTTCGCTTTAAATTCTTTAACTTTTTCTTCTAGAACTTTTCGAGCAATGCGTTGTAAAGCGGTGTCAATCGTGAGGCGAACTTCTAAATCATCAATGGGGACAAATCCGGTGGCAATGTGTTCAGGAACCCAAGCTCCATTGGCGGCGCGTTGAAAGGACAACGAAGGCATGGTTCGTTCTAATAAACTTTCTTGACTATATTCAATTCCGGCTTGACCTTTGCCTTCATGATTGACATATCCAACCACATCGGCTGCAATCTCTTCTTGGGGATAAAGACGCTGACGACTTTGAATGAGTTCTAAGCCATCAATTCGTAAGTCTTGAATATTATTCGCAACTTCTTCTGTAATGGTATCCGCTAGTTTAATGCCACTCGGAGCCAGTCCAAATTGTTGTAATAAATCGTTGGGTGTCGGTGTCGTTAAATCTTCTCGTAGCAAAACAGGAGCCAGCTTTTCTGCAATTTCAGTCGTCGATTCTTTAAATAATTTGGGGTGAGCGTAAAGGGTATAAACAATTCGATCTAAGGCAAGAACTGCCCCTTTGCGATCGGTAATTGGACGTCGAGGCACAAAGGGAAGTGCGCGTTTTTGTTGTTGCGCTTGAGCCTGTTCTTGAAGAAAAGCAGCTTGACCAATTTGTAAGCGGAATAAATTAACGGTTAAGCCTAAAATTCCACCGACCAGCACTAACCAAACTAAGATTAACCGCGATCGCTTGCACGATTTAGGAATCGGAGTGCGAGCCACCGCAGATTTTTTAACAGTAGATTTTTGTTGAGGGGTAACGCTTTGTTGGGGGACAGGTCTTGATGGGTTGGGTAAGGAAACCCGACGTTGGGAACCCCTTTGGATCGGTGGCAATTTTGCCCCTCCCTGACCACGGGAACGGGATACACGACGCCGAGAACGAGAACCAGAAGAATAGTCAGAAGAAGCCATAATTCAGTGATCAGTCATCAGTAATCAGTAATCAGTAAAAAAATATAGAGGGCTACCTATGGGTGGTTGTGTTCGCAGGTCGAGTTAACAATCGCGCCTTGTTCTGAGTAGAGCGAGGAATTAAAAATGATAACTGATCACTAATCATGAATGACTGAAACACTGGTAAGCGGTGACGGGTTTAGGAGTGACTGTTTAATATCCGAGGGGTTTTTCGCCAACATAATTTGCATTTGAATCTAATTTTACAGTGGGAATCGGGGCCGGGGATTTTTCGGGACGGGGGGGTGCGGGTTCAATATAAATCATATCGCCCGGTTGGGGTACGACAAGTCCGGTGGTTGTTTTGTTCGCATCGATCGCAATATTATTTTTTAACGCTTCTTGAGCGGCGCGGAGTTGGTGTTCTTGACGTCGTAATTGTTCTAATTTCGGATATTCTTTTGTCCAGTTGGATTCCCCATACACGGTTAATCCATAGACCGCTAAGGTTGAGCCGATCAAGAGCGTTGTGGCGATAGAAGACAGCCGTTGTACTACGGATAAGGATTGTAACCACAATGGCTGAGGTTGACCTTTGGGAAGCGCTTGTACAACGTTGACAGCGGTTTCTACTGAAGCGGCTGGAGGGGTGACAGGAAAAGGATTAACCCTTTGACCAATTCGTTGGCGACGAACTTGATCCAAGCGAATCACTTTACTCTCGGTTGAAGGCAGACGAACCGGACGAGAAGGTTTCCGTTGAGGAGAAGGAGCAGATTTAAGCGCAACTGTCATACAATTTACCTACCTTGACTTCAGCTATCCTGATCGAGTGGGGGAAGGCACTCTTGATATCGGGTCAACCGATAGGGATTCTGAGGGGGAATCCCAGCTAACCGTTCATCTGGAGACGGGGTTAGTAACTATCTAATCACGAAAAACTCCAGAAATACTTTTAATTTAAAGTTTTGTTTTAAACTGAATCATTGCTTTTCTTTATGCTTCTGTTGCAGTTTAGTACGTCCCATTATTGTCGTAAAGCCCGTCTTGCTTTAGGGTATAAAAGGGTAACCTATCAAGTTGAAAATCTGACTCCTGGATTTCATCGGTTCAAGCTCAAGCCCTTAACGGGACTAACAACGGTTCCGGTTTTATTGTCAGAAGTTGAAGGAAAAACCAAGGCGATCGCAGATTCTACTCACATTTTTAAATTCTTAGAATCCAATTTTCCTGATCCCCCATTATTTCTTGCTGATCCCCAGCAACAAAAGCAAGTTTGGTTATTAGAAGATTGGTTAGATGAAAGTATCGGAACCGCGACCCGTTTTGTTTATTATCAGTTTCGTTCTGGCCCTGGAAAACAAATTGATCCGTCTTTATCAAGTCAGTTCGTGATTCAAGTGGTGCGATCGCAATATGGAATTAACCCCGCCACGGTCGAACTCGCTGCTAACCGTTTGAAAACAGCCTTGGAAGTGTTAGGCGTTTGGCAAGACCAACCCTACCTCATCGGGAATCAAATTTCTGTCGCCGATTTAACCGCCGCCGCCCTTTTAAGTCCCTTAGCCCTCATTCCCGACTATCGAGAAAATTACCCCTGGCTCTTTGAACGGATCAAAGAAATTCACACCCTTTGTCAGGAACCGTTACCACCCGGACTTTAATCAGTAATCAGTAATCAGTAATCAGTAATCAGTAATCAGTAATCAGTAAATTTTCTTGTTCCCTTGTCCCCTTGTCCCCCATCCCCTTGTCCCCTTGTCCCCCCATCCCCTTGTCCCCTTGTCCCCCCGTCTTCTTCACTGATTACTGATTACTGATTACTGATTACTGAATTAAATTGTTTTGTTTTGTTTAAAATCGAGTAACATAATCCCAACTCGGCAGTTTCTCTATTGATTGGCTTACCCAAAAATGTAGAGGTGAGAGTTTCTCAAAGCTGTTAAAAAATGTAAAGTAATAATACCTCAGCGTCCTTTAGTAACCCCTTTGTAGTAGAGCAGTAGAGACCCATGACGACCATTGCCATTGATCAGATTAACAAAATTGTTTGGAACCACCACCAAGATCCGTTTGAAGTGCTTGGCCCTCACCAAATTGAACAAGACGGAAAAACCGTGTGGGTCGTGCGAACCTATTTACCCAATGCAGAGGCGGCATGGGTTCTCTTGCCCGAACAACGACAGGAAAATCCGATGCAGTCGGTGCATAATCCCCATTTCTTTGAATGCGTGATTGATATTCCCGAATTGGCGAACTATCAACTGCGCTACAAAGAAGGGGAACATGAACGGGTGGTTTATGATCCCTATGCCTTCCGTTCTCCAAAATTAACAGATTTTGATGTTCACCTGTTTGCAGAAGGCAACCATCACCGCATTTATGAAAAACTCGGCGCCCACCCAATGACGGTCAATGGGGTTCAGGGGGTTTATTTTGCGGTTTGGGCTCCCAACGCACGGAACGTTTCTATCCTGGGAGATTTCAACTATTGGGATGGACGCAAACACCAAATGCGGAAGTTTGGTAACGGGGTTTGGGAACTGTTCATTCCTGAAATTGGTGTGGGTGAACACTATAAGTATGAAATCAAAAACTGGGAAGGACATATCTACGAAAAAACAGATCCCTACGGGTTTTATCAAGAAGTTCGTCCCAAAACCGCGTCTATTGTTGCCGACTTAGGGTGCTACACCTGGAATGATCAGGACTGGATGGAAAAACGGCGTCATAATGATCCCCTCAAACATCCGATTTCCGTCTATGAATGTCATCTTGGATCTTGGAGTCGCGCCCCCTTCCATGAACCCCACGTTTTACCCGATGGTACCGTTGAACCGCCTGTCCAAGCTTGTGAACTTGATCCAGGCGGTCGTTTTTTAACGTACCGAGAATTAGCCGAAATTTTAATTCCCTACGTGAAAGACCTTGGGTACACCCATATTGAATTATTACCGATCGCCGAACACCCGTTTGATGGATCTTGGGGATATCAAGTCACGGGATATTATGCCCCCACCTCCCGGTTTGGGAGTCCTGAAGATTTCATGTATTTTGTGGATCAATGCCACTTAAACGGCATTGGGGTGATCGTAGACTGGGTACCGGGACATTTCCCGAAAGATGGACATGGTTTACGCTTCTTTGATGGCACTCACCTCTATGAATACGCGGATGACCGCAAAGGGGAACATAAAGAATGGGGAACCTTAGTCTTTAATTATGGTCGCAACGAAGTCCGTAATTTCCTGGTTGCCAATGCCTTATTCTGGTATGACAAATATCATATCGATGGAATTCGGGTAGATGCGGTGGCTTCGATGCTCTACCTGAACTATTTACGCCCCGATGGACAATGGGTGGCGAACCAATATGGCGGTTGTGAACATATTGAAGCGGCAGACTTCCTGCGCCAAACCAACCATGTTCTGTTTAGCTATTATCCGGGTACCATATCGATTGCGGAAGAATCTACATCCTGGCCGATGGTGTCTTGGCCCACTTATGTGGGGGGGTTAGGATTTAACTTGAAATGGAACATGGGATGGATGCACGATATGCTGGATTATTTCAGCATGGACCCTTGGTTCCGTCAGTTCCATCAACAGTTGGTGACGTTTAGTATTTGGTATCACTACAGCGAAAACTTCATGTTGGCGTTATCCCATGATGAAGTGGTGCATTGTAAGAGTAACATTACCAACAAAATGCCGGGGGATGATTGGCAGAAATTTGCCAATGTCCGGTGTTTGTTCACCTATATGTTTACTCACCCCGGTAAGAAAACCATGTTCATGGGGATGGAGTTTGGTCAACGCAAAGAATGGGACGCCTGGGGAACGTTGGAATGGGAGTTGATGCAATATCCCGCTCACCAAGGCATTAAGCGCTTATTCAAAGCCTTAAATACCCTCTACCGCAGCGAACCCGCTTTATATGAACAGGATTTTGACGAACGCGGGTTCCAGTGGATTGATTGTAACGATAACCGTCATAGTGTGGTGTCGTTTATTCGTCGTGCTAAGGATGAGAAAGACTTTCTGGTGGTGATCTGTAATTTCACCCCCCAACCTCACAGTCACTATCGCATCGGTGTTCCTGAACCGGGATTTTATACCGAATTATTCAATAGCGATGCGGGTGAATTTGGCGGTAGCAATATGGGGAATTTAGGAGGGAAATGGACGGATGAATGGTTCTTCCATAATTCTTATCATTCCTTGGATTTATGTTTACCTCCGTTAGGGGTTCTTGTTTTCAAATTAGATCGAGCGAAAACAGAAGCCGCCATGCAAGCGGTTGAAGCTGAAACCAGCCCAATGGAAGGCTAAATCAATCAACTATTCGGCTCAACGTTATTCTCAACAATTCCATAAAAAACAGCGATCGCTCTATCAAAACCCGATAGGCGATCGCGTCTTTTTTTCAATTAAGTGATCGCTTCATCGGAACTCAGTATGTGCGTCGCGCTTACACAGCTATGAGGTTAAAGAATAACGGGTTAGATTGTGCCGTTTCGATACTATCATAGAAAGATTCAGCCCCTACGCTGATCAAGACCGTGTATTCTCTAAGATTGGCTTGCCCTGTTGCAAGTCATGTAAATAAAAATCCTATTCTGTAAAACTATATTATGCTGCGTCGAATTATTAATTTTTTCAAACGACTGTTTCAACGTTTATTTGGCAGACCCCAACCGTCCCCCTCAACAACGTCCCAACCGTCTATCCCGCGTACAGATACGGAATATGAGGCGTTATTCTTGCAGCTATTAGAACAGGTCTATCAAGGCGCGAGTCGGGGACAGGTGAAAGGCTGGTTAATGGGTCATAAAATTAATGAAACGGAGTTTTTGGCTTGGTTGGAACGCTTTGGTAGCCGCCTCCAGGAAAATCCAGCCCAACATGAAGAACTCGCCCAGCGAATGGTAATGTTGGCAAATTTAGATGTGGGAGAACTGGGGAATCGTTCAGGACGAATGGGTAATAGTATTCTCGCCCAAATTACCCCACCCGCCCCTGAAACACAACCGATTAATCCGATTATTGAAGCGGACTTTGTGGGAAATGGGTTGACACAATCAACGGTTTCTGATGTGGCGGAAACACCTGCGATCGCTGAAACTCAGCCTGAACCCGAAGTGATTGTGGAAAGTCAACAAAATATTGAAGGTAAACCGATTATTGAAGCGAACTTTACGGGAACTGGGTTAACCGCGTCACCTGTTTTAGAAACAGAAAATCAAGAATTAGTAGAGGAAGAAAGTCCAACTGCAACAGAAATTACGGTTTCAGAACAAGAGATTGACGCTTGGTATAGTCAGGGGATGGAACAATATGAAACTGATGATTTAGACGCTGCCTTAGTATCTTTTGAAAAGGTACTGCAACAGCGACCTAATCATGCTGTTGCTTGGTATTATCGGGGCAATATTTTAAAAGATTTAGATCAATTAGATGAAGCGTTAGAGTCGTTTAATCAAGCGGTTTATCATCAACCCGACTATGTAGAGGCTTGGAATGATGGGGGAAGTACCTTAGAACGGTTAGGTAGAACGGATGATGCGTTATATTGTTATGAAAAAGCCCTTGAATTACGACCGAATGAAGCTTATATTTGGAAGAATCGAGGGAATATTTTACTGGATTTAGGACAATTATCAGAGGCATTAGCGTCCTATGATCAAGCGATTGAATTACACCCGGACTATTTGAAAGCTTGGTACAATCGGGGTCTTGTGTTATTAGAATTAGAACGGTTAGAAGAGGCGTTATTTTCGTTTGATCAAGGGATACAAATACAGGAAAAAGATGCTGATTCCTGGTATAATCGAGGAGTAGCATTGGAACGTTTAGGACGGATGAAAGAAGCCGTTGAATCATTCCAAAAAGCACAGGAATTACAACCGGAAGAATATTAATTTTGACTTTTCCAAACAATATTAAAAGGGTGGGTGTGCTGTTGGCTGACCCACCCTAAAAACGCTTAGAGAATACCGTCTTTTTTTGCCATTGCAATCATTAAGTCAACAACGCGGCAAGAGTAACCCCATTCGTTGTCATACCAAGCAACAACTTTAAAGAAATTAGAATTCAGTTCAATTCCGGCTTTCGCATCGAAGGTGCTGGAACTGGGGTCAGTGGTAAAGTCAGAAGACACCACTTCATCTTCGGTATAAGCTAAAATGCCTTTCATTGGGCCTTCTGCGGCGGCTTTCATGGCGGCACAGATTTCTTGATAGGAAGTGGCTTTTTCAGTACGGAAGGTTAAGTCCACCACCGAAACGTCAGGAGTCGGAACCCGAAACGCCATCCCCGTCAATCTTCCTTTTAACGCTGGTAACACCAGAGTTACAGCTTTCGCCGCCCCTGTAGAGGAGGGAATAATATTTTGAGCCGCACCTCGTCCCCCTCTCCAATCTTTCTTACTGGGGCCATCAACGGTGGGTTGGGTGGCGGTCATGGCGTGAACAGTGGTCATTAACCCTTCAGATAATCCAAAGTTATCATGAATGACTTTAGCAACGGGCGCTAAACAGTTGGTGGTGCAACTGGCGTTAGACACAATTAAATGATCTTTCGGGTCAAATTCTTCGTGGTTGACGCCGACTAATAAGGTTTTGACTTGCTCGGGGTCTTTAGTCGGTGCAGAAATAATCACCCGTTTTGCACCGGCTTCAATGTGTTTGTAAGCACCATCATAATTGGTAAATAATCCCGTTGATTCGACAACATAATCAACTTGATCATCTTTCCAAGGAAGTTGGGTCGGGTCTTTAATGGCGGTACACCGAATGAAGCGACCATCAACCAGAATTCCATCTTCTTTGGCTTCCACTGTCCCAGGAAACACCCCATGAGTGGAGTCATACTTAAATAAATAAGCTAAGTTATCAGGAGGAACGAGATCGTTAATGCCAACAAACTCAAGATCAGGATTGTTGATAGCTGATCGCATCACTAAACGACCAATGCGACCAAACCCATTAATTCCTACTCTTAAAGCCATGTTTTTAACTCCTTTTAACGAAATTTTAGACGCACTTGCAGAGAAATTCCACAACTAGGAATAGACTTTAGCATAAATCTTAAAAATAGCCCGTCTTTCTTCGACTTATCTTAAGAAAATAATCGTGATCTTTTAGGAGGACGATGCTCTGCCCATCAACCCCTTAGATTTAAGGGTTAAAATCAAATTTTTTAATTTTAGGTTTGACGAGGCTCTGCCCATCAATTAATCTCTTCTGAAGTCAACGTGATAATCTGAAGAAAACCCTCCCAAACGAGCCACATTTAAAATTGACATTCTTGTCCATTTTTCCCAATCTCGATAGGTTTTGCTTACTTGATCTTGGGTATCAATATAAGATTGATAATCGGCAAAAACCATATACTCATCGTGGTAGAGTAAGGAATCTACTAAGGCTTTAAATAAATTTGGATCACCTTTTGAAAAATAACCTGATGCAATTTGATCAATAATTTCTCGTAAATATTCGTTAGAATGGTAATAACTCCAAGGGTTATACCCTTTTAATTTTAGTTGTTCGACTTCGGATAAAGTTAACCCAAAACCAAAGCAATTTTCTTCTGTAACGGCGGTACGAATTTCTGTGATCGCTCCCTCTCTAACACTCATTGTTAAAGCCCCATTTAAAGATAATTTTAACTGTTCAATCGCGGAGGCTTCTTTCCCTGCCATAACTAAATGTTCTGACAAATCAGCACCAGGATAGATCCGTTGTTTAAGGGTTGTATTGAGATTCGGAATAAAGACGACTTTTAAGCGATCGCCAATTTCTTGATCCTGATTAATTACTTCCGCAACAGAGTGAATTAATTTAATGATTAATTTCCCCATAAACGACCCTGGCGCCGCTTTTCCACACCAAATAACGGTACGGGGAACCTCATCTAAATTCGGGTTTTTCTTAAGGCGATTGTAGCGGGTAATCAGATGTAAAATATTTAACCGTTGTCGTTTGGATTCGTGAAGGCGATCTGCTTGCACTTCAAATAATGAATCAGGATTAACTTTAACCGCGCAATGTTGCTCAATATAAGCCGTTAAAGCGCGTTTGTTTTCCTGTTTCACTTGTCGCCAAGCAATTCTAAATTCAAAATTATCAATTTCCCCTTCTAATCTCCGTAATTCTTCTAAATTTTTAATCCAAGAATCGCCTAATTTTTGTTGAATTAATTGCGTTAATCTAGGGTTCGCTGCCACCAACCAACGGCGCGGAGTAATCCCCTGAGTTTTTAGGTTAAACTTTTCTGGAAAACATTCATAAAAATCTGGGAAAATTGATTGTCTTAAGTGTTGACTTTGCCAGAGGGAAATACCTTGCACAGAATAACTTCCTAACAAAGCTAAATGGCTCATACGGACGAACCGTTCTCCGATTTCATCAATTAAGGATAATCGGGCTAATTTTCCAAAATCTCCTGGATATTTGCTACGAATATTAATTAAAAATCGATTATTAATTTCATAGATAATTTCTAAATGCCGAGGTAACAAGCTGCCTAAGAATCCCACTCCCCATTTCTCTAAATTATCATAACTCAAAGTTGGGTTAGTATAACTAAACGTTTGGCGAGTAACTAACCAAGCTTGTTCCCATTCCATCCCCTGTTCATCCACAAACAATCGCATTAATTCAGCAATGGCGATCGCAGGTTGGGTATCATGAAGTTGAACGGTATATCGTTGATGAAAAGTCTCTAAACTTTCCCCAGCTAACAGATGATTGCGAATCATATCTTGGAGGGAAGCAGACACAAAAAAGAACTGTTGTTCTAAACGCAGATGTTTGCCTTGGGTGGGTTCATCCGTGGGATAAAGAACTTTTGTAATTAATTCTGCTAAGGGTTTATTTTGAACCGTTCCATAGTAATCTCCAATATTAAAATCTTGAGAATTATAGGAAATTGTCGGTTCTGCTTTCCACAATCTTAAAGTATTAACCGTTTGGCTTTGATAACCGGAAATCGGGATATCATAGGGAACCGCTTTAATGATTCGGCTGGGTATCCACCGCACCCGATAACGGTTATTTTGATCATAATAAGCTTCCGTATGACCGCCTAATTTAACTTCAACAAAGGCTTCAGGACGGGCGATTTCCCACGGGTTTCCATAGCGCAACCATTTATCAACCACTTCCACTTGCCAACCGTTACGAATTTCTTGATCAAATGTCCCATATTCATAACGAATTCCATAGCCAATGGCAGGAACATTTAAGGTGGCTAAAGCGTCTAAATCATGAACCGGAAGTTGCCCTAAAAAGCTATAGCCTAAACTCGGTTCAATTTCTTGATTAATCACATCCCCTAAATTAACGCCAAACCCTTCGATTGCGGTTTGAATTGATTCCCATAAATTCAAATTCACTAAATGGGTTGCTAATTGACAACCTAATAAATATTCAGTGGAAAAATAACAAATAGTTTTAATAGGATTGTGCTGATACAGTTGGTGGGTCTTTAACCAATCAGCCATTAACGCTTGACGAACTGTAGAAGCAACCGCTTGATATAAATCCTGGGGCGTAACGGTACTCGGTAATTTTCCTTTCCCATAAAAAATTTTCTCAGCAATAATCTGTTTTAAGCGTTCTGGACTGAGAGCAATAGTGCTATCTGCAATAATCTGATTAAAAATAGAATCGGGAATTAATGAACTCATATTGAGCAATCAAGGGGGCAACGAATGAGTTAACAGTTTAGGACAACAACTAATATTCGATCCTTAAATATTGGCTACGCATCCGGATCGTGTGGTAGAGACAAGCAATGAAGCGTCTCTACAGGAGATCTGGGATCATCTGTAGCATCAATTTAAGGATGGAATATTAGTTAATGGTTAAGGAGCAATGTTTAACCGAACTAAGGGTTTATTTCTAAGGTTAACAGTTTTATTTTCCTAAACGGTTAACTTTTGTAAATGAATGGTTGACTGCCCCTGATCTTAATTTTTAAACCGCCGCTAAATGGAAGGAAACACCGAGTCCGGCTGCCATTTCTTCGGGGGTAATTTGACCGTCTTTGTCTTGATCAAGGGCATCGAATACGGCATCGGTTCCCGACCATTCTTCACGGGTAATATAGCCATCCCCATCTAAATCATAAGCGCGAAAAATGTCTTCTGCGGCATGACTCACGACTTCTTCCCCTTCAATGCGGGCGAGTCTTTCGGCGAGGAATTTTTCTAAGGCTTCTAAGGCTTTGGAAAACCCTTTGATGCCTTCTTCGAGTTTTTCTGATGCCATCCGGTCTTCGGCGTGCATTCGATCAAAGGTTTCTTGATCGATGGTAATTTTTTCAATTTCTAAGTTTTCAGCGCCTTGAGGATCAAGTTTGCGAGGTAAGTCTCCTAAAGAGGAATGTAATTCTTCTAATAAAGCGGGAGAAATCGTTAATAAATCACATCCCGCTAACTCGGTAATTTCCCCAATATTACGGAAACTTGCCCCCATGACTTCGGTTTTGTAGCCGAATTTTTTGTAATAGTTATAAATATTGGTAACAGACAACACGCCGGGGTCTTCTTCGGGGGGGTAGGCGTCGCGTCCGGTTTCTTTTTTAAACCAATCTAAAATGCGTCCGACGAAGGGAGAAATTAAGGTCGCCCCAGCTTCGGCACAGGCGATCGCTTGATGAATGCCAAATAATAAGGTTAAGTTACAATGGATGCCTTCTTTTTCCAAAACTTCGGCGGCTTTAATGCCTTCCCAAGTCGAGGCAATTTTAATTAAAATCCGATCGCGAGAGATGCCCGCAGCTTCATATTCAGAAATTAAAAAGCGACCTTTAGCAATGGTGGCTTCTGTATCGTAAGATAACCGAGCATCGACTTCGGTAGAAACTCGTCCGGGAATAATTTCTAAGATTTTTAATCCAAAGGCGACGGCTAACCGTTCAAAGGCGAGGGTTGCCACATCGGACGCAGAAGCCTCAGCCCCTAATTCTTTACGGGCTTTTTTGAGGGTACTATCCACAACGGCTTCATATTGTGGCATCTGGGCGGCTGCGGTAATTAAGGAAGGGTTGGTGGTGGCATCTCTGGGAGTATATATTTCAATGGCTTGAATATCTCCCGTGTCGGCAACAACAACGGTCATTTCTCGCAGTTGTTCCAGTAAAGTTTTACTCATATTTTCTCCTAGATGAGTTAAGGTTTATGACATCAAAGTTTTCAGGTTGAGTTCAGTTTGCTTGAAGATTTTCACTCTTCATCAACTGAATTTATGAGCCGGAAATTGATGCCTACCACTATTTTAAATATTAGATGTTTTTTTATTATAAGTTAATTTATAAATTCTTAATAGAATTTTATTGAATTTTAAGAATTTTTAAAGTTTGTAGTAGTGTTCTTGGCGTGGCTTGTTCAGAGTTGTGTTGTTTTGGTGACAACATGAATATCCGATCGTGAGAAGCGATCGCACTCTTTTGAGGCGGGATGACCCCGCCCCAATGAACTAAAGGGTTACACCACGACTGCTGAGAACTTCTTGCAGTTGAGCTTCTTGATCTTTGCTGAGAGAGGTTCTTAAGACTTTACCGCCGTAGGGCGCAATTTCTTCTAACACTTTATCAGGGGTGGCTTTCCGCACTAAGACAAATAAGGCAGAACTTCCCGCCGGGAGGCTTTCTCCTAAAGATTTCATAAAACCATCATCAACCCCAATATCACTTAATGCGCCGCTAACAGCACCCGCCGCCGCACCAACCGCAGTACCGAGTAAGGGGTTGAGGAATAAGGTACCAATTAATAAACCCCAAAAACCGCCACTAACTGCCCCTGCTGAAGTTAAATCAACGGCTTGTTTGAGTTTAACTTTACCGTTTTGATCTTTAACCACAACGGCGGCATCTTCCATTTCAATCAGATGTTCTCGTTGCAGTTTGGCTAAGGTTAAGCGAACTTCTTCCGCTTTGTATTCATCGTTATAGGCGATCGCAATTAAGTCACTCATGATTAATTAATCCTTTATTAAGGTTGACTGAAAATCAAAGTCAGGTCTGAAATGTCTTAGAAATGATAGAGGGGGGTTTACGCCTCCTAAAATTTTAGGAGAGGTTCATCTCTTCCTAAAATTTTAGTGAGAAAGTAAGGGTTTAGAAATCCACCTTTAAGTAGACATCACTTTTGATGGACAGACGATTGCCTGTTTAAAAAGGCCATTTCCAGTGAGTAATTTCCGGTTTATCGGAGCCATGTTCATAGGCGTAATTGACGTGTTCAATAATCGCGTTTTTCATTTTTTCTCGAACATAAGCTGCCGCAGATCCTAATTTAGGAACGCGATCAATCACGTCAATCACTAAGTTAAACCGATCCACTTGGTTGTTAATTGCCAACTCTAAGGGGGTGTTAATGTTGCCTTTTTCTTTGTAACCCCGGACGTGTAAATTCACATGATTTTTCCGACGATAAGCTAACTTGTGAATTAACCAAGGATAGCCATGGAAGTTGAAAATGATCGGTTTATCTGTTGTGAACAAACTATCAAAATCTCGGTCAGAAAGTCCGTGGGGGTGTTCGGTATCCGGTTGTAACTTAAATAAGTCTACAACATTGACAAACCGCACTTTTAAATCAGGAATTTCTTCCCGTAAAATGGCCGTCGCCGCTAAGGATTCCATGGTCGCCACATCCCCGCAACAAGCCATGACCACATCAGGAATATCCGGTTCGGTTCCACAGTCATCATTACCCGCCCATTCCCAAATGCCAATGCCTTTGGTGCAGTGTTTAATGGCTTCATCCATCGTTAAGAATTGCAGGTGTTTCTGTTTATCCGCAACGATGACATTAATATAATCGGTACTCTTCAAACAATGATCCGCCACTGATAATAAACAGTTGGCATCGGGGGGTAAATAAATGCGAGTTACACTGGCGCTTTTATTCGTCACCACATCGAGGAAACCGGGTTCTTGGTGACTAAAACCGTTGTGGTCTTGGCGCCAAACCGTTGACGATAGGAGGATATTCAAAGACGAAACCGGAGCTCTCCAAGCCACTTCATTTTTACAAATATCCAACCATTTCGCGTGTTGGTTCACCATCGAATCAATTACGTGAGCAAAAGCTTCATAGGTGTGGAATAAACCATGCCGTCCGGTGAGAAGATAGCCTTCTAACCATCCTTCTAAGGTATGCTCACTGAGCATTTCCATCACCCGTCCTTCTGGGGATAGTTCGCTACCGTCTAAATCTTCCGGTAGAAAATCCCCCATCCAAGTCTTCTTGCTGACGTCATAAATTGGGTTGAGGCGGTTAGAAGCGGTTTCATCGGGGCCGAACACACGGAAGTTGTGGGGGTTTAGCTTCATCACATCCCGGAGGAAGTTGCCCAACAACCGGGTATTTTCCACTTCAGGTTGTCCATGTTTTTCCACCAATACCCCATATTGACGGAAATCGGGCATCCGTAGCTCTTTCCGCAGCACCCCACCATTAGCATGGGGGCTAGCACTCATGCGTTTGGTTCCTGCTGGGGCTAAGGCTTTTAATTCAGGAATCAAACGGCCTTTGTCGTCAAACAGTTCTTCGGGTTTGTAACTCCGCATCCATTCTTCTAACAACTGCAAATGGGCGGCATTGGTGGTGACATCAGCCATGGGGACTTGGTGAGCGCGCCAGAACCCTTCCACCTTATGACCATCCACCGCAGCCGGGCCCGTCCAACCTTTGGGACTCCGGAACACAATCATCGGCCACATGGGGCGTTTAGCATCTCCACTAGAACGCGCTTCTTCTTGAATGGCTCTAATTTCAGGAATCACCACATCCAAGGTCGCCGCCATTTGTTGGTGCATCAACGCTGGGTCGGAACCTTCGACAAAATAAGGCTTGTAGCCGTATCCTTTGAACAAGTTTTCTAATTCTTCGTGACTGATGCGAGACAGAATCGTTGGGTTGGCGATTTTATACCCATTTAAGTGTAGAATCGGTAACACCGCCCCATCATGAATCGGGTTCAGGAATTTATTCGATTGCCAAGCGGTGGCTAAAGCACCTGTTTCCGCTTCTCCATCCCCGATCACACAGGCGACAATCAGATCGGGATTATCATAAGCGGCGCCATAGGCATGGGATAAGCTATAACCGAGTTCTCCCCCTTCATGAATCGAACCGGGGGTTTCGGGTGTACAGTGACTGCCAATGCCGCCTGGGAAAGAAAACTGTTTGAAGAATTTTTGCATCCCCTCTTCATCTTCGCTGATGTTGGGGTAAATTTCTGAGTAGGTTCCTTCTAAGTAAACGGGAGCGAGAACACCGGGCGCACCATGACCGGGGCCAGCAATATAGATCATATCCTGATCATACTTTTTGATCATCCGGTTCAGGTGGATATACAGGAAGCTTAACCCTGGACTCGATCCCCAGTGTCCTAATAAACGGTGTTTGACATCTTCAGGTTTTAGCGGCGTTTTTAGTAGAGGATTATTCCGCAAATAAATCATACCGACCGCTAAGTAGTTGCAGGCTCGCCAGTAAGCATCGATCTTCTGCAACTCGTCCTCACTCAGAGGTTTTGCCATTTCTATCGGTCTATCTGGTGCTGCTACCATAAGTCCTGATTAGTATAGAATTGGGTTTTCATTTTCAAACTTTTGGATTGTAAGATCCTCTTTCCGAGAACGTCATCTGTCGGAAGATATCTAATCTCCTAAAAGTTGATTAAATAATAGCATTAGATCAAACTCATCAACCGAATGTTCATCTAATTTTGTATTTTTTTAAGGTTTGCTCTACTCTGTCCAGCAATGATTAAATTTTAACGGTTTGTTAACATCAAATTCGTTAAAATTTGTTATCGTTCTGGAGAGGCAGATCGTCAACAACAAGTTAAGGAAATTTTAATCTTGTTCCTCTTGGTACAACAAAATTACCATTTCCAGCCAATGCTGAACATCATCAATTGTAGTTATGACTCTAAAACTTTATTTCCTTCGTCATGGAGAAACCACCTATAGTCAACAAGGTGGCTATTGTGGAATGTTAGATCCAGAATTAACGGAAAATGGCTACAAAATGGCTGAACAATTTGCCACGGCTTATCAAAAACTGCCCTGGACGGCGGCGTTTATTAGTCCGATGAAGCGAACCATTGCAACGGCTAAACCTTTGTGTGAAAAGGTGGGGTTAGAAATGCAATTTCGAGAGGGACTAAAAGAAATTTATTATGGAGAATGGGAAGGGTTACTACCAGAAGAAGTGAATCAGAAGTATCATGATGAGTATGTTCGTTGGTTAACTGATCCGGGTTGGAATGCACCCACAGGCGGTGAAAAAGGGGTGGATATTGAGCGACGGTCTGCTGCGGTGATTCAAGAAATTTCAGAACAGTATTCATCGGGAAATATTTTAGTTGTTTCCCATAAAGCCACAATTAGAATTATGGTTTGTCAATTACTGGGAATAGATATTGGGCGTTTTCGCGATCGCATTGCCATGCCTACAGGTGCAGTGACAACGGTTGAACTTTGCGCTCATGGCCCCTTACTTCATAATTTAGCTGATCGCTGTCATTTAGATGAAACGTTGCGGTCTTCAAGAGGAACGTAGAAATCAGTAATCAGTAATCAGTAATCAGTAATCAGTGTAAGAGTTATTAGTTCAAAGTTACAGGGTAGACAATGAGTAAATCGTTAATCCTGATCAATTTCCAACGATTCACTTAACAACTCAAACTAATCACTAACGACTAATGACTGCCCAACTGGTTACTGTTTTACTGTACGGGCGAAGCATTCGGAAGACAATTTATCGGTTTTTATCCTAAATTTCTGCCCGAATGCTTTGCCTAACGGCAGGCTCCGCCAACGCCCCTACTACTGATTACTGATTACTGATTACTGATTACTGATTACTGATTACTGATTACTGATTATGAAAATATTAGTGTTGAATGCGGGATCGAGTTCTCAGAAAAGCTGTTTGTATGAAATGACGGAAAATGGATTACCAGAACAACCGTTACATCCCGTTTGGGAAGCAACCATTGATTGGACAGCTTTCGCAGAATATGGGATGATGAAGGTAAAAGCGAATAATATTAAACAAGAATTTAAACTGAACTTAAATTCTAGAGAAGATGCGATCGCCCTGATGCTAAATACCCTCCAAGAAGGCGAAACGAAAGTATTAAATAATCTTTCAGAAATTCAAGGCGTTGGGCATCGAGTCGTACATGGGGGTTCTGAATATTCTGAAGCGATATTAATTACCCCAGAGGTTAAAGAAACGATTCGTTCCTTAATTCCCCTGGCGCCTTCCCATAATCCCGCCCATATTGAAGGCATTGAAATTATCGAAAAAATCTTAGGAAATGTTCCCCAAGTGGCAGTTTTTGATACGGCTTTTCATAATAAAATGCCCGACTATGCAGCCGTTTATCCGATTCCCTATCAATGGTTTGAAAAAGGCATTCGTCGCTATGGATTTCATGGAACCAGCCATAAATATTGTGCCGAAAGAACCGCCCAAATCTTAGAAAAACCCTTAGATTCCTTAAAAATAATTACCTGTCATTTAGGCAATGGGTGTTCCTTAGCCGCGATTCAAAATAGCATTAGTATTAATACCACCATGGGATTTACTCCCCTAGAAGGATTAATGATGGGAACCCGAAGCGGTTCAATTGATTCCGCTATTTTAATTTATTTAATGAAGGAATACGACTATAACTCCGATCAATTGCTTAATTTACTAAATAAAGAATCGGGTTTAAAAGGCATTTCCGGTGAGTCCGGGGATATGCGATATATTCTCAGCGAAATGAATGCGGGAAATCAACAAGCAACCCTTGCTTTTGAAATGTATATTCACCGCTTAAAAATGGGCATCGGTCAAATGTTAGCCAGTTTAGGAGGTTTAGATGTTTTAGTATTTACCGCAGGAGTGGGAGAATATGCAGCTAAAGTTCGAGAAGCAGCTTGTCAAGGATGGGATTTTTTAAGCTTAAAATTAGATATTGAAAAAAACAATAATTCTCCCGTTGATCAAGATATTTCGACCTCAGATTCTCAAGTGAAAATCTTAGTAATTCACACCGAAGAAGACTGGGCGATCGCCACCGAAACCTGGCAACTCGTTCAGTCGTAAGGGCTTGTCTCCTTTCCCGCCCTTATATCAAAGCATGGTCTGGGGCGGGTTGAGCAAGTTTGTCTCTAAGGAATGAATATTGTTATATCATATAATCTTAAAATTCTGCTAACTTCATCGTTTGAATTGCATTCTTCTCACTTAATAAGGCTAGAATATATTGATTTAAACTTACGCCTTCTTTTTCTGCATTTTCAGCTAAGTTCCGATGCAGTGTTTTTGGCATTCTTAATAAGAACTTGCCACTATATTCAATATCAGTCGAAGGAAGAGGAATCTCATCCCCAAATTCATAGGCTGTTTCTATCCAAAGACTACGCGCTTCTTCAATATTTTCCATTGCTTCCTCCACGGTTTCTGCCTGGGTCATACATCCGGGTAGATCTTTAATTTCAATCACATATCCCCCCTGGGGATCAGGATAGAATGTAATTGGATATTTTAATCCTAAATAATAATCTAATGGTTCTCGTTCAGTTATCTTCTTTTTCGGCATTAAATTCCTCCAAGTTAAGCAAGTTAATAATTTGTTTAATGTAAACCTCTTTAACTTTTTTACCCTGTTTTTTAGGAACAATTTGTCTGCGCCCATCTGGATGTCTAAAAATATGATGACTGCCCTTAGAACGGACTTCTTCAAACTCAAACAAAATTAATAACTGCCGAACCTCATCAAAACTCGCCTCAGACGGATAGGACAGAAAAAACCTAATCAGTTTATCTCGTTTGGTCATTACTATTTTTCATTGCCCTTTTCTGATGAAGGTTCTATTTTGGTAGCCACTAAATTTACAATAATAGTATTATATATAGTATCATAACACAATCCATACTACTGTCAACTGGAGAGCTTTTAGCTAGGATGGGGCTGGTTTAGAAACATTTTAAGGAAAACAAATAATGTGTTATAAAAATACCCCTCTCCAATTTGGAAAGGGGTAATACAAACAACTAACGAATTAACGTTATTGAGCGGTTAACAACTCAACAGGTAAACGTTTAAATGCTAACCGTTCGTTTTCAATATCAACGAAAATCGTATCCCCATCCACAAATTCACTGCGTAAAATTGCTTTTGCAATGGGCGTTTCTAATTCCCGTTGAATTGCCCGTTTTAAGGGACGAGCGCCATAGACCGGATCAAACCCAACTTCTGCTAAGAAATCTAAGGAAGAATCTGATAATTTTAATGACATTTTCCGATCCGCTAACCGTTGCGTTAATCGTTCAATTTGTAAACGAACAATATGTCGCAATTCCTCTTTTTGTAAGGAATGGAAAATAATCATTTCATCCACACGGTTGAGAAATTCAGGACGGAATGTAGCGCGCATTGCCTCTAACACCCGACTCCGCATTTCTTCATATTGGGACTCACCCGCCACATCTAAAATGTACTGCGACCCAATATTACTGGTCATAATAATAATGCTATTTTTGAAATCAACCGTGTGTCCCTGTGCGTCTGTAACCCGCCCATCATCGAGGATTTGCAGCATAATATTAAACACATCGGGATGGGCTTTTTCTATTTCATCAAACAAAATTACACTGTACGGACGGCGACGAATGGCTTCAGTTAATTGTCCCCCTTCATCATAGCCAACATACCCAGGAGGCGCCCCAATTAAACGGGAAACGGCGTGTTTTTCCATGTATTCCGACATATCAATTCGCACCATTGCATCTTCGGTATCGAATAGATAGGCGGCGAGTGCTTTTGCGAGTTCGGTTTTACCCACCCCAGTCGGGCCTAAAAAGATGAAACTGGCGACGGGACGGTTAGGATCAGCTAACCCCGCTCTTGAGCGTTGAATGGCGTCTGCAACAGCCGTTACCGCTTCATTTTGACCAATCACCCGTTTGTGTAATTCTTCTTCTAAATTCAGGAGTTTTTGCATTTCCGACTCGACTAATTTACTCATCGGAATTCCTGTCCATTTAGAGATAATTTCCGCAATATCGCCTTCGGTGACTTCTTCCCGTAACAAAGTTTGACCACTGGTTTGCGTGGCTTCTAATTGGGTTTCTGCCTCTTTAACTTGTTTTTTCAACGCTTCCAGTTTGCCATATTTCAACTCCGCAGCCCGGTTTAAATCATACGTCCGTTCAGCTTGCTGAATTTCTAAGTTAACCCGATCAATTTCTTCTTTGAGCGATTGAATTTGGGTAATAATATCTTTTTCAGATTGCCATTGACTGTTAAGACTGCGTTGTTCTTCTTTCAGGTTTCCTAACTCTTTATCCAGCCGTTCTAACCGTTCTAAGGATGCCGCATCGCTTTCTTTTTGCAAGGATAATCGTTCCATTTCCAGTTGCAAAATTCGCCGATCAATTTCATCCAATTCTTCCGGTTTTGAGGTGATTTCCATTTTTAATTTAGCGGCGGCTTCGTCTACTAAATCAATGGCTTTATCCGGTAAGAAGCGATCGCTAATATACCGAGTCGATAAGACCGCCGCAGCGACTAACGCGCTATCGGAAATTTTCACCCCATGATGCACTTCATAGCGTTCTTTTAATCCCCGTAAAATCGAGATCGTATCTTCAACCGTCGGTTGATCCACAAACACCTGTTGAAAACGCCGTTCTAAAGCTGCATCTTTT
>JBMDYE010000342.1:0-3916 GCA_048595135.1 Planktothrix sp.
AATTAATTAAAACTTTAATAGAACATTCCGCCTCTATTTTTTCTTTAGCGGTTCATCCGAATGGGGAAATTTTAGCCAGTGCGAGTATTGATGGAAGGGTGAAATTGTGGAAATTAGAAACGGGAGAATTATTACAAACGTTACGGGGATATCCTCCCGTTATTTTTAGTCCTGATGGGAAACGGTTGGTGACAGGAGATGAAAGAGCCGTTCTCAAAATTTGGCAACAAAATTATATTGAAAATGAAGCTAATTTTGATAGAATTTTAATAGAATGGTGGGAAGTGTTAGGCGTACATCGACAAGCGACACCCCAGGACGTTAAACAGGTTTATTATCAATTAGCGAGAAGTTATCATCCTGATTATAATTCTAATCCCAAGGCGATCGCAAAAATGCAGCAAATTAATCGAGCTTATGAACAGTTTTTAGGGGAGTGGAGTCAGAAGGTTGGGCGGTAGTGTTTGGATGATTTAAAATTAATCCCCGTACTGATAAGTATAGCACAATTCCATTGAATAAATGCCATAAAAAATGAGTTCCAAAGGGAAAATTAGGACAGATCATTTTGTCGAGGGTACGGAAACACAACGCAACGAAGAAAACCCCTGTTGCTGCTAACAAAATTAAAGGTTCTTGCTTTTGTTGTTGATAATGATAAATTCCTAAACCCCCTAAAATTAGTAATGCTGGAGCATAAGATAAGGAACCATTGAGAACAAAAGTAAATTGTTGACTCAATAGACTGGCGAATACAAATCCACTAATCAAAATCCCTATTAATAAAGGTTTCATTTTAATCACCCGACGAGTATATAGCCAGAGAAAGTACAGTTGAAACAGAAAAATCGGGATAATATCCAGCCAATTTGACCAGCGAGTTGCAAAGGTATGAAATAAGGTGCTTCCTATTCCTATCGCAACCGTTAATCCTACAATTAGCTTAATTTCTATCAAAATCTTGTTTTGATTTAACGCTAACTTTGTGATCGCAAAAGCGGCTATAAAAAAAGCTAAATTAGAGATAGCATTGAGGGGTTCACCTGTTAAACTTGGAGCTAAACGTTCACAATATAAGTCAATATAATCCATTTCGCTGTTCCTGATTCATCTAAATCAACCTACTAAATTTTACCAGCTAGAAAACGGGTAATTCTAGTGTAAATTCGGGTAAGATATTTTCACCGGATAATCTAGCGGGGAGTTGAAGGATTTCCACAGGTTGATTAATTCTGTAAATTTCGACTTGTTGCTGTTGGGGATTAATTAACCATCCTAATTTTAACCCACTATTGAGATATTCTTGCATTTTTTGTTGTAGGGGGTCTAGGCTATCGGTTTTTGACCTTAATTCGATGACAAAATCAGGACAAATCGGCGGAAATTTTTCTTGCTGTTCTGGGGTGAGAGTATTCCATCGTTCTAATTGTATCCAAGCCGCATCAGGAGAGCGAATGGGCGTAGCCCACGCTTCGCTAACGCCTCCATTCGGTAAACGGAAAATTGTAGAAGAACTAAACACAACTCCCAGTTTCGTTTGACGATTCCAAACGTTTAAATCCGTAATTAAATCCGCTTCTCGATTTCCACTAATTCCACCCACGGGAGGCATGATAATTAATTCTCCTGTAGCACTCCGTTCTAGTTTTAAGTCAGGATTAGCGTAACAAAGATTATCAAACTGTTCATCAGTTAAGCCCACTTTCTCTAAATTTAAAATAACGGTATTCATAACAAAAAAATCGATTGAATATAAATATTATAACGATTAATATTATTAGCTTCAAAAACCAGAACTGATGGCTGATAACTGATAACTGGGTACGGGCGAAGCATTCGGGCAGAAATTTAGGGTAAAAACCGATAACTTACCTACCGAATGCTTCGCCCCTACAGACTGGTGACTGGTGACTGATGACTGTAAAAACAGTCCCAGAGGCGATAAGATTAGCTTTTATCAACGTGATCTTGAACAAGTACAAACGGCAATGGCACCAACCTTACTCTTTAACGCACTCAGACAAGCAACCGATGAAGAAATGGCTAGAGACCCCTCCGTGTTTGTGTTGGGGGAAGATGTCGGTCACTATGGCGGTTCCTACAAAGTCACAAAAGACCTTCATCAAAAATATGGTGATTTGCGGGTATTAGACACTCCCATTGCAGAAAATAGCTTTACGGGAATGGCCGTTGGTGCGGCGATGACGGGGTTACGTCCCATTATCGAAGGGATGAACATGGGATTTTTACTCCTCGCCTTTAACCAAATTGCCAATAACGGAGGGATGCTGCGTTATACCTCTGGGGGAAATTTTAAAATGCCTTTGGTGATTCGTGGCCCTGGGGGTGTGGGACGTCAACTCGGCGCGGAACACTCTCAACGGTTAGAATCTTACTTTCAGGCGGTTCCTGGGTTAAAAATGGTCGCCTGTTCAACGCCTTACAACGCGAAAGGCTTATTAAAAGCGGCAATTCGAGATGATAACCCGGTTTTATTCTTTGAACACGTTCTGCTCTATAACCTTAAAGAAGATATTCCCGACGAAGAATATATTGTCCCCATTGATAAAGCAGAAATCGTTAGACCCGGAAAAGATGTCACCATTCTGACTTATTCTCGGATGCGTCACCACGTCATGCAAGCGGTTCCCGCCATGGTGAAACAAGGGTATGATCCAGAAGTAATTGATTTAATTTCCCTTAAACCCTTGGATTTTGATACGATTGGCGAATCGATTCGCAAAACCCATCGGGTGGTGATTGTGGAAGAATGTATGAAAACGGGAGGAATTGGCGCAGAAATTACCGCTTCTATTAATGACCGTTTATTTGATGAACTGGATGCACCTGTGCTGCGGCTTGCTTCTCAAGATATTCCCACTCCTTATAACGGCGCTTTAGAACGCCTCACCATTGTTCAACCGGAACAAATTGTCGAAGGGGTTCAAAAAATCATGACGAAGAAATTTTAACCGTCTTAACCCCAGGTTTAATCAAGGGATGAAACCGTTTCTCCCTTGGATAAACCGCAATCTGATTGCAGAAATGAGATAATAGCGAACAAGGGAATTGGGACATCTTTGATGCGTTCGAGTTGCTAACCTCTAAATACAAGCACCCCAAACCCGAAACTTGATATCTGATACACAATGCGAAAACAACGTTCTGTTCTAATTCTGATTTTGGTGATTATTGTTGCCTCTATTTTTGTCCTGGCTACAATTCCCTTGCGGTTGGGTTTGGACTTACGCGGAGGTTCCCAACTCACCATTCAGTTAAAACCCTCGGCTGATGTTCCCACCATTGATGAACGGGTTCTAACATCGGTTCAAAGTGTGATTGAAAACCGAGTCAATGAGTTGGGGGTTTCGGAAGCGGTGGTGCAGACAATAGGACAGGATCAAATTTTGGTACAGTTACCGGGGGTGAATGACCCGCAGGAAGCAGAACGCGTCTTAGGGGGAACTGCACAGTTAGACTTCCGGGAACAAAAACCTGGGACAGAACAACAGTTACCCGTTGAAATACAAGTCCAACGGGGAATTAAACAAGAAGTTGAAACCGCCAAACAAAAAGGTGATTCTGAAGCGTTAGCCAAAGCAATCGAATCTTTGCAAAAAAGCAATCAAGCGCTCGCTCAACTTTATAATGACCCTGTATTAAGAGGTCAAGATTTACAAGATGCCTACGCTGCACCGAGTCCAGCAGGAAATAACTGGAGTATTGCTCTCCGTTTCAGTCAACAAGGCGGCGAAAAATTTGCCCAAATGACAAAAAATTTAGCTGGAACTGGACGCACCATTGGGATTTTTCTGGATAATGGGTTGTTAAGTTCCCCAAACGTTCCTGCTGAGTATGCAGAGACTGGAATTGCGGGAGGAAGTGCCGAGATTACCGGACAATTTACCGCAGCAGA
>JBMDYE010000343.1:0-3179 GCA_048595135.1 Planktothrix sp.
CGTTCTGTGGAACCTCAAACCCGCATTGATTTACTCCGAACTTTCTATGAAGCGGGGGTGACAAAATCTCTGTATTTACAAGGCGAAGATGTTCGGAAAATTGCCAGTCGTCGGATTTTAGCGAAGGTTGAAAAACCGGAATTATTGAGTGAAACTCGTGTAGTATTAGATGCAGATGGATGGCAACAGTTAATTGCTCAACGTCAAGCATTAGGACTCACTCAAAAACAATTAGCAACCACCATTGGCGTTAAACAACCGATTACCATTAGTCATTGGGAACGGGGAATTAATCGCCCGATTTTGTCTGATTTCTTAGATTATTTAGAGGCAATTGGAGGGAATGAAAATATTGTTTACCAAAGCCTACCCTCTAAAATTGATCAACTTTTGACTCAAGATGATAGTAGTAAAAACGCCCGTTGGCGAGAAGTCAGTAATTATAAACCCATTGAATATTTCACTCCCAGTGAGTTAGTTCAATTAGGGGATCATCTCAAAATTGTACCTCAAGCCCATTTTGATAAAGCCTTTGATCGCTATTTACCCATTACTTCAGAATTAATGTGGTTTTTGGGTTGGTATGTGGCAGAAGGAACCTTATCGAAACATCAAGTAAGCCTCAATTTAGGCACAAAAGATGAACGGTTTATTCCTGAATTAATGACCGCTATTGAAAGCGTTTTTGGGGAAACCCCACGCTGTTATTATGATCCAGACAGCCAAGGGATTAAACTGTATTTTAATAGTGTCATGGCGGCTCGACTGTTAAAAGCTTGGGGATTAGGGAAAAAAGCCCATGAAAAACCGATTCCTAATCTGGTTTTTGCCGTATCTAAACCGATGCAGCTTGCCTTTTTAGAAGGATATTTCTTAGGGGATGGAACCACCAGTGGTAGCCATATTTCTTGGACAACAAATTCCAATTCTTTAAAAGATGGATTGCTGTATTTATTGGGACAATTGGGGTTAATTGCCAGTACCAGTGAACATCAACCCTCAACCCTTGAAACAGCAACGATTCAAACCCGTCATCCTTACTACACGCTAACCCTTTGTGGAAAGCAACAATTAGAAGATTGTCGATTGATTTGGCAGCGTCATCAAGGAGCAGAAAAACTCAATCATTATCTGCAACTTCCGATGCAAAAACCGATGGATTATTTACCCATTAGTGAGGATTTAATGGGGTTAAAAGTCATCGAGGCGACGGAAATTGATTTAGTGGGAGAGTATGTTTATGACTTCTCTGTTGCTGGGGATGAAAACTTTATTTGCGGAAGTGGAGGGTTGTGTTGTCATAATACTGACGCGGACGTTGATGGCGCGCACATCCGAACCTTATTACTCACCTTTTTCTATCGTTATCAACGGGAATTAGTGGATCAAGGATTTATTTATATTGCCTGTCCTCCGTTGTATAAAGTTGAACGAGGTCGTAACCATCAATACTGTTACAATGAGCGAGAATTGCAGGACTATTTGAATAGTTTACCGGGCAATGCTAACTACACCATTCAACGGTTTAAAGGGTTAGGGGAAATGATGCCCGAACAACTTTGGACAACCACAATGAATCCTGATACGCGAATGTTAAAGCAGGTTGAAATTGAAGATGCGGCAGAAGCCGATCGCATTTTCACCGTGTTAATGGGCGATCGCGTGGCTCCCCGTCGGGAGTTCATTGAAACCCATGCTCCCCGCTTGAATTTAGTTGATTTAGACATCTAAAATCCAACATTCCCCCCTATTTTTAGGGGGGGTTATGGGGAAATAAAGGTTCAAATTATTGCATTCGATCAATGGTTCGATATTGAATCGCTTCTGCAACATGGGCAGGTTTAATATGGTCTGCTCCGGCTAAATCAGCAATGGTTCTGGCGACTTTTAAAATGCGATCGCTTGCCCTTGCCGATAATCCTAATTTTCTAATCGCATTTTCTAATAACATTTGTCCCGAATCATCCAATTGACACCATTTTTGGATATGACGGCTTTGCATTTCTGCATTACAATTTAATTTCGGTTCCTCTTTTAATCGTTCACGGGAGCGTTCCCGACCTTTTAACACTCGTTCTCGAATTATTGCTGAAGATTCTCCTTGAGATTTTTGAATAATTTCTTCCGGTTTTAAACGGTTAACCGCCACTTGTAAATCAATTCGATCCATTAACGGCCCGGATAATTTTGCCCAATATTGTTCTCGTTGACGAGGGGAACAGGTACAAGCTTGAATTGAATCCCCATAATATCCACAAGGGCAGGGATTTGTACTAGCAACTAAGGTAAATTGAGCCGGAAAAACAACCGATTGTTTGGTGCGAGAAACCGTCACAAATCCATCTTCTAACGGTTGTCTTAAAAACTCTAATACATCCCGTTTAAATTCGGTTAATTCATCAGCAAATAAAATCCCCCTGTGGGCTAAAGAAATCTCTCCGGGTTTGGGATAGGTTCCTCCTCCCACTAAAGAGGGGCCAGAAGCCGAATGATGGGGACTGCGAAAGGGGCGATCGCTTACTAAAGTTCCTTTATTTTTTAACAATCCCGCCACCGAATAAATCCGGGTTACTTCTAACGCTTCCTCAAAACTTAACGGCGGTAAAATAGTCGGTAAACGGCGGGCTAACATGGTTTTTCCGCTCCCAGGGGGCCAACAAAAATTAAATTATGTCCTCCCGTTGCCGCAATTTCTAACGCCCGTCTTGCATGAGCTTGTCCTTTAACTTCACTTAAATCTAGTTGAATTTTAGCTTTTTGTGATAATAATTCAGCATAATTTAATTGCACAGGCTGATAAGCATCGGGACGATTTAAAAAATCGGTAACATCCCACAAATTTTTAAATCCATAAACCGATAATCCCCGCACAATTGCCGCTTCTTGGGCATTATCTTCAGGAACCACTAACCCCGTAATTCCCATTTTTTCCGCGGCTGCTGCAATAGGAAGTACCCCCGCCACGGGACGCAATCCCCCATCTAAAGAAACTTCCCCTAAAAATAAAAAATCTCCTAATAAATCGGCTTTAATTTGTTCCGATGCGGCTAAAATTCCTAGACTAATCGGTAAATCAAAACTCGGCCCTTCTTTACGCAGATCCGCAGGCGTTAAATTAATCACAATATTTCGCATTGGGAACCCATAGCCTGTATTTTTCAAAGTGGCTTTGACTCGTT
>JBMDYE010000344.1:0-19102 GCA_048595135.1 Planktothrix sp.
CCCCTAGAGGCGCGGTCAAATAAGACGTAATTGGGTAATTTAATTACGTCTAAATTCTCTTGAACCTCTGGCATTGTAAAAACCGATCGATGGGGATCAAACCCCATCACTAAAATAGCCGTTTTTTTATGGGTTTGGGGACTTTTCCAATCCGAAAAATTAACATATAAAGGATCAGCCGACTTGACTCCTGGTACGTCCATTGCTTGATACAGTCGCCGCCGAGGAACGGTTGATAAATTCACTAAATTTCGAGCTTGGGGACTAATAATAAAGATATCCGCATCTAAATTGTGATTCAGTCGGGTATTACTATCATATAAAGCGGTTTGAAATCCCAACTGCATAAAAATCAAAACATCCGCAAATGCAATTCCCGATAGTGCCACTAACATCCTTGTTTTATCATGGCTAAGTTGCAACCATCCTAACGGCGTTCGTTTCGCTAAACGTTGTATAAATCCCAGCATAAAATTACCAGATAAGGGAATAGGGAATAGGGAACAGGCAATAGGCAATCTTGCTATAGGCAATCTTGCTATAGGCAATAGGGAAGAAGCATTAATGGTGACTGATAACTGATGACTGGTGACTGTTAAAGCCTTCTGTCTTCTTCTGTAACAACGACTTTCACTTGTAAATTCGTTAACGCTTCTGCTTTTTGACTGGATTTTTCATCTAATTTCACCCGAACTTCAATGACTCGCGCATCAATATTCGTGGTCGGATCAACATCAAGGGCGCTTTGTTTTTTCACCCTTAAACCGACTTCTTCCACAGTTCCCGTTAACGCTTCCGGTAACGCATCCGCCGTTATTTTTGCGCTTTGACCCGGACGAACTTTATTAATATCGCTATCGTAAATTTCGGCGACTGCATACATTTGTTGGGTTTGTCCCAATTCCAAAATTCCGTCTTGGGAAATTAATTCCCCCGCATGGGTATGAACATCAATAACCCGTCCCGCTTGGGGCGATCGCACATAAGCTTGCTCTAAATTCGCCTGTGCTTGTTTAACCGCCGCTTGCGCCGTTGCTAACTCACTTTTTGCCAATTCCACATCCACCGGACGCACCTCTTCAACGGCTGTTAACGTCGCTTCCGCTTCTGCAATTTGCCGTTCAACGGTGGCCACCGTCCGTCCTAAGTTCGCTTGGGCTTCCCGAATTTGTTCTTGGCGACTGGTTACAGTTTCATTTAAGTTTGCTTGCGCTTCCTGTAAGCGTTTGAGGCTCGTTTCCGCCTGCAAACATTGATTATCCCGATCTTCAGCAGAAACGGCCCCCTCGCTGGCTAAAGCTTCATAGCGTTGACAATTCACTTCTGCGTTTTTGAGTTCGGCGGTGATCCGTTCAATGGTGGCTTGTTGGGCGCTGCGTTCTCCCCGCAGTTGGGCTTCTAAACTCGCAATACTGGCTTTTTGGGTAATAATTTGTCCTTCTAATTCCGCTTCGGTGCGTTGAAAGCGGGCTTTTTGGGCTTCAATATCCCCTTGTTTTGCCCCCGCTTGCACTTGCTGTAAACGGGCTTGGCTAACGCTGACTTCGGTTTTCGCTTGTTCTAAGGCAGCTTTTAGGCGATCGCGACTATCCAACACCGCAATTACTTCTCCCGCTTCTACCCAGTCTCCCTCTTTCACCAACAGTTGATCAACCCGACTCCCTTGGCTGGACTGCGGCGCCGACAGTTGGATAATTTCCCCATCCGGTTCTAACCACCCTAAAGCCGTGATGGTTTTGATTTCTGGCGCAACGGTGACTTCTTGCGCCACTGGGGTTTCCGGCGCGGGACGAAACCTCCAAAAGGTATAGGCGGTGAATCCACTAATGCCTAATGTGGTTGCTGCTAAGAGCATCCAAACTTGAGGGGTTTTCGGGGTGGATAGCTTTCCGGCTACGTCGCGCACCATAATTGGGCCTCCCAATCACTTTTAAACTAAACTGTTTAGTTTTATTGTACAATAGAATTAAACGGCTGAGTAGAATGAGATCAGACCAATTCTAAAAATATTGATGAACCCATTGGAAAACAAGGAATTTAGGCAAGTTGAGATTGTTAACGAGAAAGCCCAACAAATTTTAGAAGGGGCATTGCAGGAATTTCTCGTACATGGGTATGCGGCGACGAGTATGGATCGGGTGGCGGCGACGGCGGGCGTGTCTAAAGCAACAGTTTATAGCCATTTTGGAGATAAAGAAGGCTTATTTATCGCGTTAGTGAAGCGGTTGGCGCAGAAAAAATATCAAACTATTGTTGAGCTTCATAATCCTGAACTAATGAAGGCGAAACCCCAGGTGGTGTTAAGACAGGTTGCTGCTAAATTATTAGACACGACGAATGATCAAGAATATTTATCGTTTGTGCGGTTAATTATTGGGGAGTCGGGGCGATTTCCCCAACTGGCGCAAACCTTCGTTAAGAATTTAGGCAAACCTGGAATTGAAGTTTTAGCTCAATATTTAGGAAGTAATCCTCAACTGAAAATTAGCGATCCTGTTGCCACTGCTAGAGTGATGATTGGGGCGTTAGTTCATTATGTATTAATGCAAGAAATTTTATCTGGGGAAGAGATTGTGCCGATGGAACGCGATCGCTTAATTAATACCTTAGTTGACTTAATCGCGCCCCCGAAAGCTTAACCAATTCTCCCGCGTTTTTCCACAACCTGGAGCCTCAATTCATGCCGTTTTAAAACGGGTTGAAAATCTAGCTAAAATTTAAAATTTTTCCTCCCAGGTCAGTGGCTCTGAATCGAAAAACTTCACAAACACTGCTTAGAATCGAGATTTAGGCTTAAATTTGGAGCCTTTGTCAGGTAAACTAGAGCGTATGGGTTTCCAGAACCATTAACCTCGATAATCAACAGTTAACGGCTGCTTGACCGCTTTATGGCTTCATCTCGATTAAGACTTCTATTCATTGATCCCGATCCGATCTTTCGGATGGGGTTGCGGATGGCATTAGAACCTTTTGATGATTTAGAAATTGTAGCTGATGTAACAACTGGAGAGGAAGCCTTACAGGTTTTAATCTCTCGAATAGAGGCAGAGACTAGCCCACAAAAAACGAAACCTGTTGATTTAATTTTATTAGAATTAGAAGGATTAATCGGAACGAATTCATCTGATTTGTCGCCTGAATTCCCTCCGGCGATCGCATTTTGTCAACACTTAAAAACTTTATATCCTCCGGTTCCCATTCTGTTATTAACGGCAATTAAACAACCTGCGTTATTAAAATTAGCCCAACAAGTGGGTGTGGAGGGTTACTGCGCGAAAGGAATTTCTCTTGCAGATTTAGTTCCCCTGTTGGGTCGAATGGCTGTTGGAGAACGCTATTGGTTAGACTCTTTATCTCAATTGAATCGAGACAACTTAGTGAGTATTTCTGCCCAAAAAACCGCAACTTTTATTAATAAGATGCGAGGGTTTTTAGTTCAACCTGGATTACGGCAAATTGATGAAGCGATCGCCGAAGTAACAACAGAATTACAACAAACCATTGAACAATTTGATCCAGGGGATACGGTTTCTGTATTAAATCGATTAATTTTAACAGGAAGGCGGCGGGAACTGTTCGCCGCACGATGGATAGCAAGTCAATTTTTACCCTCCTCTCGACCGCAATCGGTTGAAAATACCCCTTCTAATTCTAATCAGGTTTCTCCGGTTTTAAACCCGACTAATCCATCCTCATCCGGCGCATTAGTCGTGACATCAGAGTCTACGTTATCACCCCAATCTACTATTTTATTTAGTGAATGGCAAGGGATTTTATTAGATAATACCGTCAAAAAATTACAATCAGGATTAATCAATAGTACAAAGATTCCTTTAGAAATTGATATTTTAAGACTGTCTAAGAAGCGAGAATTGATGTATTTAGTTTTAAAACAGTTAGAAACGCTGTTAGAAGAATTAAGATTATCCGATTTTCACCCCGATCAACTTCCTGAAAAGTCATTAAGTTTAGTTGAAGATTTGTGGAAATCGGTGACTTTAGATTTTTTTGGTAAATATTATACCCTGTCTTGGAAAACTCAAAATATTGAAGTTACTCCGGTTTTATTAGATGATGTAGAAATCGTTAAACGGGATATTTTAAATAAAATTCCGCTTCTGAGTGAGTTATTTTCCCATTTATTATTCCAAACTCCGGTAATTATTGATAATTCTTCTTATCCTGCGGGGAGTTTGGAAGCGATGCAGCGAACAGAAGTTTTATTACAAAATTTGTTAATTTCAATTTCTAATAGCGTGATTCAACCGCTTCTTAATCATTTTTCTGATTTTGAAGAGGTGAAACAAAAATTTTATGATCGGCGGTTATTATCTACCCGTGAAATAGAAAAATTTAGAAATAATTTATCTTGGCGCTATCGGTTGTCTAAGTATGTCGCCGAACCCAAAGCAATTTTTGAAAGTTCTTATCTATTATTTTATTTGGGAGAACGTGGAATCCAAAAACAAATTATTTATTCTCCCCGTCGAGAAGAATTAGAACAACTGTCTGGTCTTCCTTTAGCGGTAACATTAGTGTTAGAAACTAGAGATGCGATCGCCCCTCGCCTTCGTGCTGCGGTTTCTTTTTTAGGGAGTGGGGTTGTTTATATTTTAACCCAAGTGATTGGTCGAGGGATTGGTTTAATTGGTAAGGGAATTTTACAAGGGATCGGAACCTCGTTACAAGATAATCAAATCGGAAAAAATAAGAAATAAATCGTCTAATTCTCGATGAACACAAGAATCGATTGAATAAAAATATAAAAGCTAGAGATGCTGAATCAATCTGATGGAGCATTTTGAGTTCGTTGATTAAAGTTAACCTTTTAGCTGAGTTAATATTTGTTAAATCCAACACATTCAAGAATTGATCAATTAAACTAGCAATTATTAACCAAGGGGAAGGGATTACATTGAACAGTTCGCTATTTTATCAGCATAATCGATTTGGGATTAGGTTCCAATGTTTAAAAATACCTCTTTATCTATCCGCATTATTAGTTCTTTTATCTCAGTGGTTTTAGCCGTTTCTTTAATTGGATGGGGAGGAGTTTCGCGCTTAAATTATCATATTCAAGTGTTAGGTTATAATACGGTTCCAAGTTTGTCAGGTTTAGGAAAAGTTAATGAAGGACAAACCCGAATTTTAGCGTCAGAAAGAAGATTAGTTGATCCACTTTTAACAGAAGATGAACGGCAAGAATCATTAACGCAAATCAAACAAGCATGGGAACAAATTGATGAAGGCTTGAAACAATATAATGAGGCTGATAAAACCGATTATGAATCCCAAAAATATCAAGAATTTTTACCAATTTGGGAAAACTGGAAAGCAATTCACGAGAAATACTTGCAAGTTGAAGATGAATATCATAAAAACGGGATTATTAATCCTTGGGAAAAGCAAGCTGAATTTTTAACCACTCCATCAAAAAATATTAAAAATGATGAAAAAATAGCTCTTGAAAATGCTTTTAAATCAAGAAATAAAATTGAGGAGATCGCCAAAGAAAAGCGCATCATATTTAATCAGTCAAGGCAATCAATTTTAGAGATTTTACGAATTAATGAAGAGTTATCAGAACAAGTTAAAAAAGACGCTTTTCGTGATGTTAATCAAATTACTATTTTAATGTTAGTGGCTTTAGTTGCTGGGCCAATTTTGGCGCTGATTATTGGGCAATTTTTAAGCCGAGGCATTACTAAACCCATTTTTAATAGTATTAATATGATTGCCAGTTCTTCAGCGCAAATTGCAGCCGCATTAGAAGAACAGGAACGCATTTTAGCACAACAATCTGCTTCTGTAAATGAAACAACTGTGGCAATTGATCAGTTAGGCGCTTCTGCTAGCCAAGCCACACAACAAGCAAAATCTGCGGCTGAAAATGCCAGCCAGATGTTTAAACTTTCTCAAGAAGGTACAGAAATTGTCAGTAAAACTCAACAAGGAATCTTGAATTTACAACATCAAGTCGAAGGAATTTCAGAACAGATTTTTAGTTTAAATAATCAAATCGGTCAAATTGATACAATTACAAATTTAGTCAGTAATTTAGCGAATCAAACGAATATGTTAGCACTGAATGCTTCTGTTGAAGCGGTAAGGGCTGGAGAGGCGGGGAAAGGGTTTGCAGTTGTCGCCACTGAAATTCGCAAGTTAGCCGATGGAAGCCGGAATTCGGCGGAAAAAATTAGTTTTTTATTGTCAGAAATTCAACGAGAAATTAGTTCAACTGTCATGACCACTGACCAAGGGAAGAAAAACGCTGACCTGGGAATTCAACTATCCCAA
This sequence comes from Planktothrix sp., assembly GCA_048595135.1. GTDB lineage: Bacteria > Cyanobacteriota > Cyanobacteriia > Cyanobacteriales > Microcoleaceae > JBMDYE01. The sequence continues at coordinate 6,298 of JBMDYE010000344.1, forward strand.
CAAACGACCGAAGCATTTCAAACGATCGCCAATGCCATCCATGATATTATGATTATTAATCAACAAATGGCGTTAACCGCAACCCAACAAGCAAATGCAATGGAACAGGTAGTTAGTGCCATGAATTCCATTAATCAAGGATCTAAAGAAAGTGTTTTAGGAATTAGCCAAACCCGCAATAGTATTGAACAATTAAATGATGTTGCCAAGAATTTACAACGGTTAAGTGGTTCTTAAACTTTAGATATATAGCACTACGCATTCCTCTGAGGTACAAGCCAAAAACCCGGTTTCTAAGAGAAACCGGGTTTTTTAATGCCCTATAAACCTGTTTCAGAATTTAGGAACTAACTCTAAACCTCATTTGGTTAAAGGGGCGATCGCATTCAATGGCAGGAAATTCAATTTTGATTTCTTGATCTTCAATTAAAACTTCCTGAAGTTCAACGCCATGTACATACAATTGAATCGAAGAATAGGAAAACGGATAATCCCCCTGTTGTTGCCAAGTTAAGGTTAACGTTTCTCCGTCTTTACTTAATCGAAATTCATCCATTCGATAACTATCATAACCATCCCCAGCATCACTATAAAGAAAACCTTCAGCCATTCCTTCAATAGTCGGATATAAATGGAGCATTAATTTTCCTGTCTCTTCCATTGGTAAAATACTACCCGCTTTAACTAATACGGGAAGCCGTTCTAACGGAGCATCTAATTCTACAGAATTCGGCCCTTGTAAGCGTTGATCATCCCAGAAATGATACCATTCTCCTTGTGGTAAAAATACTGAGCGCGATCGCTGTCCGTCTTCACAAATCGGACAAATCATTAACGAATTTCCCAATAAAAACGCATCGTCAATATCCCATAATTTGCTATCGTTTGGATCAATCCAAAACACCGGACGAACAGGCGGATACCCTTTTTTAGACGTTTCCCAAGTTAAGGTATAAATATAAGGAATTAAACGATAGCGTAAATTCAAAAATTCCCGTAAAATACCAAGAGTAGGTTCCCCATAAGTCCAAGGTGTTCGATGTTCAACGTTATTAGAAGAATGGGTGCGATAAAACATCATAAATGTTGACATCTGAAACCAACGGGTATACAATTCTGCACTAGGGTTTCCCTGAAAACCGCCTGTATCGGAACCTGTAAACGGAATTCCCGATAACCCCAAGCCAACAACGGTGGAAATAGTTCGGCGCAACGCTTCCCAACTCGACTCCACATCCCCCGTCCACACCCAAGCATAACGCTGTAACCCCGCCCAACCCGCACGGGAGACAATGAACGGACGTTCATGGGGGCGATATTTCCGCAAACTTTCAAACCCGGCGACCGCCTGCAACATTCCATAAATATTGTGGGCTTCTCGGTGAGTTCCCCCTCGCCCTTCTATAAAGTGTTGAGTGGTTTTCGGTAACGAGCGATCGCCCCACGCAATAAACGCCGCAGGTTCATTCATATCATGCCAAAATCCCCCCACGCCCACTTCTAATAAATAGGCATATTGGCGCGTCCACCAACGGCGTACCATCGGATGAGTATAATCAGGAAACACCGTTAAACCGGGCCAAACTGGGGCAACCACTAACTGTCCATTCGGCAATTTACAGAAAGCATCCAGAATGGTTCCTTCCAAAAACATTTGATTATTTCGGGTGTATTTAATACCGGGGTTAATAATACTAATAAATTTGACATGATGAACAGAAAGTTCTTGAATAAATCGTTTTAAATCTGGAAAACGTTTCGGATCAATGGTAAAGGCTTGATAATCAACCATTACATCAATATCCAAATGAAATGCACTGAGGGGAAGATTATATTCCTCAAATAAGCGATAAGTTTCTCGAACTTTTGTTTCTTTGCCAAACCCCCAACGGGAATGATGATATCCTAACGTCCAACGGGGAGGCAAAGGAGAACGTCCGGTTAATTCTGTATACCGTTCAATTAATTGATCGGGTGTACCAACGGTTACATAATATCGTAATGCTCCCCCGCTAAAGGTGGCCGTTGCAACGTGACTAAATTGAAAAAGTGCTTCGTAGGAATTTTCATAAAAAATTAAATAACTTCCCTGTTGATGTAGTCCCATATAAATGGGAATACAGAGATACATCGGATCAGAACCAGGACTATATTGACCGGCTGCATCAAAATTCCACATTCTAAATTGATGGGGTTCTGAAGTGGGTTCTCCTTTTTCAGTAACGGCTTTTGCTGTGCGTAAATTTAGCGGAAAAGACCGTTCTCCTAAGCCATAAATATGTTCTTCTGGGTGTAATTCTGCCCGATGGGTTAACATTTCTCCGATTTTTTGGGGCGGTTGTTCTTGTCGAAACAGTTGACCATTTTGATCAAAATATTTGATGCTTCCATCTTCTCCGACCCAAAGTTTTAAAGTAGCAGGTTCAGGGGTTAAAATCCAGCCATCTTCTACTTGATTTAATGTTGTTTTAACTTCTGTCCAGTCATGACGATCAATAGCGTAGGGATAAGGTAAAACCGCAGGTTTCCACGTTAAACGAACCAAGTCAGTAGTTAAGAAATTAATTTCTAATTCGGCTTGTTCAAAATAAAAAGTTGCTCCGGTTGTGGTGGCTTCGGCTTGGAGTAATTTTCCGGGTTTTTTCCCTAAATTAGGATCAGGAATTTCAAGGGGAGTTATGTGTTGGTCGGCGCGATCGCGAAATTTAGAATAACGTATAGCTTGGGGTATATAGGCTAAATAAATTAAGCCTTCCCAGTAAAATTTCCATTTTAAAGCTAACTTTTTAAGGTAACTCATAATCGTAAAATTAACTGAATTAATCATTGAATCAAGTGCTAAAAAATAGTGAAAAACTGGGGACTTCCACCTTGCCCCCAGCCACTGCCTTTCAACTTAATTTTGAAGTATTTAACATCCCTAAGCCGCTTTAGGCGTTGGCTGTTCTAGGGCTGTGAGTTGAGGACTCACTTCTAATTTCCAACCCGCTTTTATTAGTTTTTGATAAGTCGCCCACCCTTTAGAACCACCCGGAATTTGATAATCAGGAACAGCAAATTTAGGCATTAAATTATAAGGAACCCAAGGTTTATTCGACTCCAGACGAAGATGTAAAATCTTCTTACCATCGTTACCATATCGGGAGAGCCAGCACATTTGTCCAGCCATAGCTAAACTCCTTTTAGCAGTTAAATAGAAGGACTTAATTAGATAAAACTTAATGGCTCTTTTCTAATTAAATCTTAGTTTTATTGTGCTGACTCTAAAGTTAAAGTACCTCTACATAAGGTTGTATTTAAGGGTAAATAGTCATCTATCGGAGTAGGTAGTTTTTAAGATTTGTAATAATTCTTTATCTTAACAATAAGAGCTAATTCTAGGCTGTAGCGGATGCTGCGCTCTTATTGTTGAGAAAGGAAACAGGGAATCACCCAATGTGTAAATAATTATGTTTAGGTACTTATAACGCAATAAAGATGAGCAGTAAAATTCAAGAGTTGATGTTTACTGCTCATCTTTATTCAAATAGGTAGAGACATTAATTATAAAATTTTGGTAAACGTTACAAAAGAGGCAGGAGGCAGAAGGCAAGAGGCAGAAGGAAGAAGGAAGGAAAAATAGTTCCCTTATTGCCTATTGCCCATTCCCTATTCCCTATTCCCTGTTCCCTCTTAATTCTTAATTCTCAATTCTTAATTCCTTTACGCTTGCTTCCAAATTTGTTGAATTGTGTCAGGAAGCCAAGGGGTAATTTCTTCAATATGTTCTGAAGAAAGTTCAGCTTTTGTAGCAGAAAAAACCGCTTTGATCACCGTTTCGGCATTGGTTGTGGGGGGGAGTCCGCCTTCATTAGCAACACGAGTTAAAAATAATTCTGAGTTAATTCCAGACAAACCAGGGCCTTTCAGAGGAGGACGTAAACGACTGAGGAAACCAACTAAAGGATTGGTATCTTTCCACAGATCAGAAATTTCCATTTGTAATCTTTTATTGTCGGTCGGAAGCACTTCTTTATGTAAGTCTTCCGTTACGTGTTCGATGGTTTCTGTATCCATCACATCGCGCATCACACGGAACACAACTTCTGTAATATCTCTAGCATCATATAGGTCAGAAAGTCCCCCTTCCACCATGACTTTCTCTAAAAAAGGTTGATGTTGTTCATCAATTTCACATTGAACATTTTGTTCAGTCTGTTCACTTTTCTGGGCTGTCATATTTTAACCTCTTGATAAAGTTTTACTGTATGTAAGTTAAGGTATGCCAGAAATTGTTGAGATGAATCCTTCAAAAGTAGGACTCCTAAACAAACTGATCCTGATTTTGATCAAATTCTCTCGCAGGATATAAGACAGGTTAAGCTAACCAGGTGAAAATAGAATTATTATGAATACTACAGAACGTTTAGCCACTTTAAATCGTATCCGTAAACTTAGCCGTCTGATGGATACTGCGATTCGCATTCCTGGGATTAATTTTAGAATCGGTCTTGATCCGATTATCGGTTTAATTCCTGGGGCTGGTGATTTGATCGATATGGCATTTTCAGCTTATTTAATTTATTTAGCCACTCGTTTTAATTTACCGAAATCTATCTTTGGATGGATGGTTTTTAATATTACCTTAGAAGCCGTTTTAGGAACAGTTCCCTTGATTGGGGATATTTTTGATGCCTTTTATAAATCAAATATCCGCAATTTGAAACTGTTAGAAGAACATTTACAAGCCAGTGAACCCGAACTGCGAGAACCTGACCCGATGAATCTAGCCAGTGTTTAACCTGTAGGATGGGCTCTGCCCATCAAAATTTTAACAAAAGTCAGACGAGAGTAGGGGAGCAGAGGAAGAATTTATTATTGCTTTAATACTGATTCCCAATCAATCGCAGTTCCTAATTATTCATTTTAAGGTGGGCAAAGCCCACCCTACAATTATTTAATTTTGTGGGTTTCTTTGTTTTTTAAGCCTTCTTGACTATGATCTAAACGTAATTCTCCTGACGGTTCGTTGCGTTTCCAGAACGGTGTTTCTTTTCCAATGGGGCCTTTTGCGGGTGTCATTCCTCCATCCACTAACCATAATGCACCTGTGACATAACTGGCTTCATCGGAGGCTAATTAATTTCTACTCTCAAACTGTTGTTTAATCCAACCAAACTTTCCTCTGTCCATAGTTTGATTATTTCGTTTAAACAGTTGTTACTCTGGGCGGGTTACAATCGTTGGTTTTCTTCGTTAACTTAAAAAGCGTATTCAAAGATACAATATAAGAGGAGCCAAACGTTCCTAGAGAACTACCAATCGGCTTGTCTGTATAGGACTCAAGACTCAAACACCTGAATTTTTTTAGCCACTCAGTTAAGCCTTTAACTGTTTCTTAAAGAATTCTCTGTTTCAAGCCTCTGCTGACCGCTCATTAATAACTTACACCTTGATATGATTTCAACCCCGCGTCAATTTCAACACCTTCGGGGTACGCTGCTTCTCCTCACTGTCACCGTACTCTGGGGGACAACCTTTCCCCTCGTTAAAGAAACGATTCTCAGTCTTTCACCTGCAACGCTGATAGCCATTCGTTCCATGTTAGCAATGCTAGTTTTTGCTGCTTATTTGCGGAATCTAAATAAAGCGTTACTCCGAGATGGGGCGTTATTAGGACTGTTATTATTTATTTCGTTATCCACCCAAGCGTTAGCCCTGGAAACCATTTCTGCAAACCGTGCGGCATTTATTGCGAGTTTAAACGTCATTCTGGTTCCCTTAATTGGACAACTGTTAGGACAACGGTTCCGATGGGGATTATACCTGGCGGCGGGACTGGCGATGGGTGGCGTAGGATTAATGTCTTGGGAAAATGGCAGCTTCAGCATCGGGGATTTGTGGATGATCATCGATGTCCTGAGCTATACGACTTATATTATTGTTTTAGAATCCGTTACTGCTCGTCATGAGTCGATGCCGTTAACTGCGGTTCAAATGATGGTAGTTGCTGGATTAGCAACGGCTTGGACAGCACCTCAACTGTTGGAACAAGTCCACAGTTTAACAGGTCATTGGTTGCCAATTCTCTATTTAACGTTCGTTACAGCCTTAACCACTTGGTTACCTGCGATCGCCCAAAATTGGGTCAGTGCCAATGAAACCGCGATTATTTATACCTTAGAACCTGTGTTTGCTGCGTTATTCTCCTTCTGGCTATTGGGAGAAACGTTAGGAATTCGGGGGGGTATCGGTGCGGTGATGGTACTCGCAGCAACCGCTTCCAGCCAACTGCAAAATAATTCCCCACTACCGAAACCCGAAGCGGAACCATCTGTTCCGGTTACCTCCTATCCCATCGTTTTAAGCGAAGATCCCGATCTAGTTTTCAAGCTTCCGTTTAATCAAGCTCTAGGTTCAATAGAAACCAGTTTATTAGAATCCCATTCCCTAGAACTCGAACCCGTCAAAGTAACTTATTTCCATAGCCAACGAACTCAAAAGGAAAAAATCGCCTGAAATCAGTTATCAGTTATCAGTTTAATCAAAATACAAACCGTAGGATGGGCAGAGCCCATCAAAACTTAGGTAATCCTTTAAAATAATAGGGTGTTGTGATGGGCAGAGCCCATCCTACAATGGGTAGCACAATCGCCTAAAAATTCTTAGCGCTATGGGCGATAGTGTCATACTCAAAACGACGGGAATGGAACGTTTCCCCATAGAGACTAAAACTAAACGTTGGTTCCTCGCCGATCGCTTTAACACTATGAACCGCATCACTGGTAAAACAAATAATATCACCTTCCAATAAGATGATGTCCCCAACCGGTTCGACGCGATGGGGAAACTTCACATCCGGGACGCGACGCCAAACCGTGTTACTTTCCTCTCCCCCCAGAATTGCCACAATTCCCCAGTTCCCATGATTATGAATTGTGGAAACGGTTCCCGGTTTCGCCAGGGAGGTTTGCACCGTTAGGGGGTAGCCAAGCTCGTCATACAGCATCAAGGCGGGAATTCCTGTATCAGCAAGTTCCGGCTTTTGGGTACGAAGCCAGTAGGAGTTGAGGATCAGCCGTCGGACAATCACCCGTAATGCGTCTAAACACTGGATTTCGTTATACCCTTCGTTCAGAACATCTTCGACTTCTGTAAGAAATCGATGCAGGTAGTAGGGTGTTCTTAATAAATCCCACTCTTTCGGAGGTTTGCAGACGTGCCAACTGCCATCACCAGTGACCAAAAAATCTCGATTCTTTAACATGATTCTGCCTCCTCATCTTCATCGGGATTATCTAAAATACTCCGCACCACATTTCCGCCGAACTCGTTTCGTTTTTCGATTTCACTCACTTGGGCTGCAATTTGTTTAGCTGTTTCAATTTCTCCCAACCGAGCGCGAATTAATCCTGATGCAGCATAAGCATTAATATAAAGCCGAATATTAGGCTCGTCTAATCGGGCGATTAAGATCGGTTTTAGATGAAACCAATCTTCCGGTAGTAACTCAATGCGTTTCACCCTTTCTAGCACTTTTGTTGCGACTTGTAGTGCTAACAGATCGTTGTGAGTATAAAAGAAATAGCGATAAGCCGACACTAACACATCGGGATGATCATCGGCTAGAGCCAGGGCTTGATTCATGTAATCATCGGCAACTTCTGGATTATGCCAATGGGCAGAGACCATCACCAGCAGTTGTTTCACCGTTTCCGGGACAGCATACCAGGATAATCCATCAGAATTGGGTTGTTGCTGAGTTTGGGTTTGATGGGGTGGCTGAGAAAGAGGCATTATTCTGTCAAGATCTTGATAATTTCAATCATTGGCTGACAACTTCCCGTTCTATTCAGAATGCAAGATTTCTCGCCAATCATTGGTAAGTATCGCAATTGTAGAGTATGACAATTTAAAATCCCTTGCTGTATTAAGGCTGTACTCAAGGTCTAGAACTGTTGATTGATCGACTTTTCAGCAAAATCTTTTGGGTGAGGGGCTAGCATTTTAACGCCAGTCGTCGGTCGGTGATCCAAGAATACTACAAAAATTTATGATTATTGCCCATCTCGAACCATGATCTGTAGTACACCTTTAGAGAGTTGTGATAGGAGTCAAATGGTAAAACCTAGTAGCAAAGGGCAACTTAGCCTTGTTTCTGCGATCGCTCTCGTCCGTTTCCAAAAAAAAATGTAGTACACTCTTGACAGTTTGTAGTATGATACATTATGCTTGTAGCATGAGATAAAACACAGAGGAGCCAATCCGATGACCACTCGCTTAACTCCTGCTGACATCAGCAAAACTGAACCTTGACAATTAAATTCTAGCTCTCAATGGGGATGTAACTCAGATGGATAGAGTGCTTGTTTTCAAAGCAAGAAATTACAGGTTCGAGTCCTGTCATCCTCGTTGCTGTGCCCTAACCCAAGAAGTGTACATACAATGGTTGAACATCGTTTCATAAGCGATCGTTCCTGGTTCAATTCCAGTCCTCGCCACCAAATCTTGGCGAGGATAGTTTAAAAACTTCTTGACCTTGCACAGCATAACAATCTCCAGGTTGCCAAATGGGAAGGCTAGGGAAAGCAAAACCGATGATTCGTGGGTTCAATCCCCACCCTGGAGTTCAAGTATTGCAGCATCGCTGCAAGCAATGCACAGATAGTGTAACGGTAACATTGCGGTCTCCAAAACCGTTGTTCAAGGTTCAAAACAAGCGTCTGTGCGTTGCCGTGCCCTAATCGAAAAAGCTTACATACTCGCCAATTGGTAAGGCAACTGTCTCATAAACAGTCGATTACAGGTTCAAATCCTGTGTGTGAACCCACAGCTTTTTCAACTTGCACGGCATTCACTGATCCTCCTGTGACGCAACGGTAAACGCAAGCTTACCGAGGTTACAGGTGAGTTCAATTCCCGCTCTGGCGTACCAAGCACCGAAGGCGGAAGTGACCGACGCGCGCACCCGATCAGTGCGTTATTAGCAGGTTTGAGTCCTGCTCGGTGTACCAAATTTCAAGTCTGAGTGTAGGGGACTTATAGCATATTAGTATGCCTTTTTTAGCGTTCCTAACGAGGAACTGAAGGTTATATAGCAGTCGAAGCATAGATGAGAATAGGGATGAAGGCTGTAAGGCTAAATTAATTATCAGTATTTTCCTCCTGCCTCCTGCTATTCAATTTTGGCAGTTGTTGCCGCGCCCTGAACACAGAAGCTTACATACCCAACAAAAAAGAAACCGTGCGTACTATTGGGTTGTACGCTGCAAGCCTGAGACGTATAGCAGGCAAACCTGAAGGTAGCACACCTTCAGCCCAGCTTCTGAAACTTGCGCGGTGACTGATCACCGTTGCGTGCAACATCTGCCTCCTCATCCATCTGCAACAAGAGGAGGTTTTTAATGAACAAAGCTGAACGGGATTTACGGCTAGAAATGCTCAACAGCTTGCTGACGACTCCCCACCGCAAGCTGGAACAGGTCGCAGAAATCCACCAACTGATTATTGAACTTGACCCGCTCTTTTACGGACATTTGGCGGTCTGGTATCAACGCAATGGCGATGTTCGTGACCATAAAGAAGTGTTCGTTGCTCATCTGCTCACCAGCAATTTGACCGAACACCGGGATGCCGGATTCATGATGCTGCAAGAGTTTCCCCCCTACCAAGTGGCACGGGTGGTAGACTTCATGAAGCAGCACCGCAACAAAATGCCTCGTTCTGCCCGTACTGCTGTACAACAGTATTTGAAGCGGCGGGAGAGCAATCCGACCTTATTTGATCGGGCGGCTCTGCGGGGACGTAAGGCCATGAAACACCTGTATGCCTCACTGCACATCAAACCCAGTGAACGAGCTAATGCAATTCTGTTCCTGGATCGGCCTCCGGTTGGTTCCCTGGCAGAGGTACTAAAGCAGCTTGCTAAAGCGGAGAGTGCCGCAGAACAGGCGCGGCTGATTGTTGAGTTCAATCTGCCTTATGCGATCGCCATTGGTGCCATCAAACAACTGACTCCGACGGTGTTGGTCGCACTAATTAATAGCATGACCCCGCAGGAAGTGATCAACAACCTCAAGTCTCTCCAGGCGAAAGGCGCAATGGATCACCCAGAGGTGAAAGCCTTAATTGATGCCAAACTGGAGGAAGCAACCACAGGAGCGCGAGTTGCCGCATTCAAAGCGCAGGTGGCAGCAAATGCCGCCGATCTCGATGACGATACCTTGGCTCGGTTGGAGAAGGTCACGAATGAGCAAGTAAAGCGTCGGGGTGTGATTACCCGTCCGACGGCTCTATTGGTGGATAAGTCCGGTTCTATGCAGAATGCGATCGAGTTAGGTAAGCGACTCGCTGCCTTAATTTCCGGTATCACCCAAGCCGATCTGTTTGTTTACGCCTTTGACAATATCCCCTATCCGGTTACGGCACAGGGTCAGGAGTTGACCGACTGGGAGCGGGCATTCCAGCACATCAACGCCGGGGGTGGCACTAGCATCGGCTGTGGGTTGGAAGCCATGCGGAAGAAGCGCCAAATTGTGGATCAGATTATTATTGTCACCGATGAAGGTGAGAATGCTGCTCCTTACTTTGGTGAGGTTTATAAGACCTACTGCCGAGACTTGGCAGTCATGCCAAACGTGCTGATTGTTCGGGTGGGTGGTTACTGTAGCTGGCTCGAAAATCAACTGAAGGGACAGCAAGCCCCTGTAGAAACCTTCACCTTTGCGGGGGACTACTACAGCTTACCGAACCTGGTACCACTCTTGACGCGCCCTTCTCGTCTAGATCTGCTGATGGAGATTCTGGACACGCCGTTACCTGTTCGTACAGATAAGTAAGATCAAATATGAGATTGCTGATCAAAAAGCTGATCGGCAATCTCATATAATAAAGATTGTTACCCAGAAAATCGAGGAACAACCATGACCCTTTACTTTTATGTGGCGCGAGAACAGCCTTATGGTTGTTTTTCTAATTTTTCAGCCCATGGTTTCATGTTAGATCAATTGTATTGGCCTACCAGTGAACATTATTTTCAAGCTCAGAAATTTATTAATACTCCCTATCTGGAAAAGGTACGACAGACTAAAACACCAAAAGACGCAGCGAATCTGGGTCGAAGTCGCTCTCTACCCCTTCGGTCTGACTGGGAACAGGTGAAAGATAATATAATGCAAAAAGGGGTGCTACAAAAATTTAGAACCCATGAAAATATTCGAGAAATTTTACTCGCGACGGGGGATGAATTACTCATGGAAAACTCTCCAATCGATTACTATTGGGGCTGTGGTCAAGATGGAAGTGGTAAAAATAAATTAGGGCTAATTCTAATGGAAGTGCGTGAAATTTTACGCAATGAAACTAGGTAAGCGGTTTAGCCTTCTAGGATTGTGTAGTGATTAATATTCATTCATCATTCACAATCAACTCCAACCTATCATGAAACTTAAAGCGATCGCCTTAACAACCGTTTGCACGTTACCGCTTTCTCTATTCCTATCGTTGACCGCAACAGCCGACGAACCCTGTCAAGCTTATTTAGATCCGAACAGTGATACTGATGCAGAGGTAAACAACTGTCCGATCACCGTCGGAGACTTTTCAATTCGAGGAACCTTTTCTAACCCCAGGTGGCAGGCTTCTTTTTGGGCTTGGGAACCTGCATATTACATTTTATACGTTAAAAATCAGCAAGATGGGAGTACGATTAACTTAACAGGTTTCCAGGTCATGGGGACAACCAGACGCCCCCAATATCAATTTATTGATCGCGATCACAATCTCGTATATATTGTCAGTTTCCAATATGGAGATCCCGATAACCTCCGATTAGAAATTTATGACAATAATTGGAGGTTTGTCAATGAACTGCTTGTCCGCGATTCTTATCAACTGATTGGGGGGCCTTGATAATAGAAGGCAGGAGGGAGTGGAGGGAGCGGAGGAGGCGGAGGGAGCGGAGGGAGCAGAGGAGGCGGAGGGAGCAGGGGGAGCGGAGGGAGCAGAGGGAGATAATTCTTCTTTTTCCTCTTGCCCATTGCCCATTGCCCATTGCCTATTGCCTAATTCTTAATTCTTCCATAAATTTTCGATCAATGTAATCTTTCCAGTTCCAAAGGAATGAATAGGGGCCGAAATTTAGAGAACCTCTAGAGGCGATCGCTTTTTTATCTCCGGTTCCAATTAAGATTAAAAACTGTTGTTGAGGAATAAAGGGTTTTAACTGTTTTTCTTGTAAAATTTGGGTTATATTATAATATAAAGGTTTTCCTTGCCGAACCGCAAAAACCCCTGCTTTCGGACGGGGATGATTGACCATTGTGGCGATATCTCCAGCGGCAAAAACATGAGGGTGAGAAATCGATTGCAGGGTATCATTCACTAAAATAAACCCCCGTTCATCGGTGGCGAGTCCTGATGTTTTTAACCAAAGTGCGGCGGAGGCTTGTGTTACCCAAAAAATGCGATCGCATTCCACCCTTAAACCCGACTCACAGCAAATAATTTTCTGGGAATCTGGGTTAATATCTTTATTTTTAACAGTAATAACCGTTTCCCCACAATGTAAGTTAACACCTCGATTTCTCAGGATTTTTTCAACTTTTCGGCTTACATTTGGATGACGTTCAGGTAATAACCGTTCTCCTCGGTGAATCAGATGTAATTCTAAATGATTAACAGATTGATGATAATTTTGATAAAGTTGAGTGAGATAATATTGAGCATTTAACGCGAGTTCCACACCTCCCGCACCGCCGCCAACAATTCCTAAACTCAGTTTTTGTTCAGGATTTTGTTTAACTTCAGCAATAATTTGATTCCAATA
>JBMDYE010000345.1:0-25942 GCA_048595135.1 Planktothrix sp.
ACTGATTATCGTTCCGTTGCGATCCAAGCTCTGAGAATTTCTCCCACTGACCAAGCTTGAGCAATACATCCGTGCGGGTGCATGGGAGCATTCCCATCAAAAATTTCACTAATATTGCCCAAACCTGCCATTGTTAAATGGTTTGCCATCGGTTCCAGGAAACTCCGAGCTAAACTAGGATTTTGGAACACGCGTAAATGCGCTTGAACAAACGGCCCCAATAACCACGCCCAAACGGTTCCTTGATGATAACCACTGTCTCGGTGAATCGGATTTCCCCCATAATAACCTCGATATTGAGGATGATCGGGAGAGAGCGATCGCAACCCATAGGACGTTAACAAATAACGGCCACAACTTTCTACAACCCCCCGTTGTTGGTCAAGGGGAAGGGCGCTATGGGGTAGGGAAACGGCAAAAATTTGATTGGGACGCAAAGCTGGATCATCTCCATCGGGCCCATCGATAACATCATAACAATAACCCAGTTCAGGGTTCCAAAACCGTTCAAACCGAGCCAAAGCCCGATCAGCCAAGGCATCATATTCTTGATAAGGGCGACCAATGCGACGGGCAAATTTCCCCATCACTCGCAACGCATTATACCAAAGGGCATTGACTTCAATGGGTTTCCCAATGCGGGGCGTAATTACCCAGTGGCCAATTTTGGCATCCATCCAGGTTAACTGTGATCCGTATTCTCCGGCATAAATTAAACCATCGGCGGGATCAAGGTGAATATTGTAGCGAGTTCCCCGACAATGCCATTGAATAATATCCGACAGCACCGGAAATAAATTTTCAATCACATCCGCATCTTCCGTCACTTCATAATATTGACGAACCGCTTCAAAGTACCACAGGGTTGCATCAACGGTATTGTATTCGGGGGTTTCTCCGGCATCGGGGAAACGGTTGGGCAACATTCCTTGATCAACAAATTTAGAATAAGTGTAGAGGAGCGAGCGGGCACTTTGCAGACGTCCAGTAGAAATGCTAATCCCAGGTCAGCTAATCATCGTATCCCGTCCCCAGTCGCTAAACCAAGGATATCCGGCAATAATGGTTTTCCCGACGGGATTTTCAGGAATTGAACGGTTAACCACAAATTGATCCGCCGCCAGTACCAACTGTCGCACCCAGTCCGGGACTTCTCTGGCATTCACCGGACAGCTATCTTGCCAAAATCCTAATAATTTTCGTTCATAGGTTCGCCGCAGTTCTAACGCGGCTTCCCCATTTAAACTGGGGTTAGGTTCGGTACTGGCAACAAAGGTTAGGGACTCTCCTGGGTTTAATTTGACGGTGAAGGTGGCGGCGTGGAGATGGTCTTCTCGATCCCTTAAGCCGCGATCGCGTTCCCTTGCTAAGTCAAAGTTATAATACCATTGATGGGTGGGAACAACGGTTCCTCGATCCATCAACAGATAAAATGGAACAGCTTCTTCAAAGGCGGTCACACAAACGCCGTTTTCAACGGGATCAATCTGCATTGTCCAATGTCCGGCGCGAGTATCGCTGTGATAATCTCGATAATTGACAAAAGCATTTAAAGTTAAAGTTATTGGCCCCGATGCACGAGTCAGGCTATAGCGAATGTAGGTAATATTCGCTTCTGGCTGCATCCAAATTCGTTTTTCTAAGAGGGCGTCAGCAACGGCAAATTTCCAGGTGGGGACAGTCCGTTCTAATATAAATCGTTCAATGTGTCGGTATCCATGGGCTTCAATCGCCCCACCCGCCCAACGGTTAGCATAGAGGGGATAAATCTGGCCTTGATATTCAACGAGTTCATCGAGTTTCGACAATAGTAACGTCCGACCCAAGGGCGGTTTCAACGCCGCCACCAGTAAGCCGTGATAGCGACGGGTCAGCACCCCGGCGAGGGTTCCTGACGCATAACCGCCGATCCCATTGGTGACTAACCATTCTCGTGTTTCTGCAATGGGCAAATCACAGCAAGTTTCTCGTCCAAAATTAATAGTCATATCTTTAATACTGGAGTTTTAGCATGAACAATAAAATTTAAGATTTAGGAGAATTTGAACTTCCCGATTAAGAACTTTTACTTATTTAACTGGCCCATGTTCATTGCTCCACTCTGAAGGTACAATCACAGCAACAACAAATTCTTAAGACTAGCGTTATTAACTATAGCGTTTTTCCCTTTACAGTCATCAGTTATCAGTCAGTAGAGACTCTTCATTGCTTGTCTGTACCCAGTCATCAGTCATCAGTCATCAGTAATTTTTCCCCCTGCTCCCCCTGCTCCCCCTGTACCAGGCGCCCCGCTCCCCCTGCTCTCTTCTGCCAGTCAGTTGAAATTCTATTAAGATTAAAGAAGGACAGTATTGTTTTATGAAGTAACGAGTGACAGTTCCATGACCTCAGTTTTAGTCGAAAAAAAGAAATTAGAAAAACCGCCTTATGAAATTCACTATTTAGGCGATCGGGCCCTGCGAACCCCCGCCAAACGGGTTGCTAAGGTTGATGATGAAATTCGCCAACTGGTGCGGGAGATGTTACAAACCATGTATAGTGCCGATGGCATTGGTTTAGCTGCCCCCCAAGTGGGTGTCAACAAACAGGTGATTGTGATCGACTGCGAACCGGATAACCCAGCGACTCCTCCATTAGTGTTGATTAACCCAACCATTATTAAAAGCAGTACAGAAATTTCCCCCTTCCAAGAAGGATGTTTAAGTATTCCTGGGGTGTATATGGATGTGACTCGTCCTGACGTGGTGGAAGTGTCCTTTAAAGATGAAAATGGACGTCCCCGCACCCTCCGCGCTACAGAATTATTAGCTCGCGCCATTCAACATGAAATGGATCACCTCAACGGAGTATTATTTGTAGATCGGGTGGAAAATCAATTGGCATTAAATGAACAATTAGCCAAACAAAAATTTTCCCCGAAAGCGGTTAAACCGATTCGTTGAAATAGGATTCAAACATGGTAGGAACTCCGAAAAGTATGGTGTTGTTAATGGGTTCGTGCGTGGCTGCGATCGCGGCGGTGGGTTCAGTGTTTGAACTGTCCTCTGGAACCCCTCAACTGGGAAGTTTAACCACCAGTGTGATTTTAGCCTTAAGTATTCCATTAGGAATCTTCTTATTTTTTGCGGCGGTTAAAGACGCTCAAGCTAACCAAGAATAAGATTGTAGGGGCGGGGTCTTCCCGCCCTTCACAACCCTGTCAGTTCATTGATCTCGCTGCCAATTTTTAATCATTACTGGCTAAAATTGTCCGCAATTCTTAGTTCTTTATTTCAGTTGTTTCATTCGCAAATAAGGTTTCAATATCAATGGCTTCATATCCTTTAGAGGCTAATAAACTCAGCATTGAACCCAATTGAAACCAAATTAAAAAAGCAGTGGGAAGCACAACAATT
The DNA here is from genome assembly GCA_048595135.1 of Planktothrix sp. Lineage (GTDB taxonomy): Bacteria > Cyanobacteriota > Cyanobacteriia > Cyanobacteriales > Microcoleaceae > JBMDYE01. The sequence continues at coordinate 3,396 of JBMDYE010000345.1, forward strand.
GTTCCCATCACGGCGGCTATCCAATAAACAGGGACAAAAACCGCTAAACTAGAACTCACACAAATCCAAACAAAAAAAGTTGTCCCTAAATAAGCGGCAATCAGATTTGGGGTTTTGTAATTAATGGTTTTTTGAGTTTGTGAATTCGCATCCCACACCCCCACTTGATATTCCAACATATCTTTAAAAATGATACCCCATAACACTGCCAAGACCGTTGATGCCACGACAATAATATAGATTGGCGGAATAACCATTGGTTCAGAAGTCATATTTATTGCTAAGGTTGAGATATTTTACAAATTGTTACATATTATAACAGTAATCAGTAATCAGTAATCAGTAATCAGTGCAAGAGTGATCAGTAGATAGTTTTGGCGTTGGTTAATCTTTAATCGTTGACAAGTGATCAGATTAGCTTCAGATTCAAAACTAATAACTAACTACTAAGTAGGTAAACAAAATTAATTACACACTGGGTTGACCTGAAACCCTTGAAACACATAGAAAACCAGAAATTGGATGTGTAAATAATTTTGTGTGGGTACTTAATAACTGCCTAACTGACTACTGATTACTGATTACTGATTACTGATTACTGTTTACTGATTAATGATTACTGATTACTGATTCTTATTTTCCCATCTTCAGTAATTTTTAAAGGAGTTTTTGGAAAGTCGGTTGCGGTTAAATTTTGCATTAAATCAATGGTTTTCCCTCGACTATCTAAATAAGGAATTCCTTGAGAATCTAACTGAACTGGAATAATTTGACCTTCAACAAAATCCCCTAACGGATTCACTTTCACTTCTAACACTAACGAATATCCTAATTGTGCCGCCGTTGATAAGGTTCGATAGCCCATAAAATTGCCTAACGAATAAGCAATTAATTTCCCTTTATACAGTTCTAACGCTCTCGGAACATGGGGGCCATGTCCTAATACTAAATCTGCCCCTGCATCAATCATACTGTGGGAAAATTGAACTAAATTTCCTCGATTTTCGCCATAAAAATATTCTGTTTTATTTTTAACATTTAACGCCCCTGTTCCTTCTGCACCACCATGAAAAGAAATGACCACAAAATCCGCTTTCTTTTGTGCTTCCTTAACTAACTTTTCCCCAGCTTTCGTATCACTTAAGTTGTTATGATAATCATAATTACTAAAGGCAATAAAAGCAATTTTTACGCCCTTAACTTCATCATAAACAATTTCTCCTTTTTTGCCAATGGCTTTCATTCCTTCTTTTTGAATATTCTGAATCGTATCTTTAAAGCCCGTTTCAAAAAAATCAAAGGAATGGTTATTCGCCACACTTAAAACATCAAAACCCGCATCTTTCAATAAAGCGGTATATTCGGGGGGTGTTCTAAAGGCAAAGACTAACCCCCGTCCGATAGATTTTGCACTATTAGGATAATTGGTTAAGGTACTTTCAAAATTCCCAAAAACCAAGTCAGCATCTTGTAAAGCGGGTTTAACCGCTTTAAACAAAGATGCCTTGTTAGAGGATAATTTATTATACGGATAATTAGTACCAGGAATAATATCACCCACCGCTTTAATTGTAATTCTTAAATCAGGATTAATCGGGTTTTGTAATGTGGAGAGGGTAAATTGAGAGACCGTATTCAGGTTTTGCAGGGTTTCTGTTTTGGGAATAGAATTGGGTGGCGTTTCTCCCGCTAATGATAATAACGGAAACTTAGAAAAACCAGAGGAGATTGCATTGGGAATAGCAGCGAGTTGAGTAAAAACAGTGACTTGATTTTGGTTAAACCAAAAAGCAGATAAGGGTAAAGCAACTAAACTAATTGAACTGGCAATTAACCAAGGTTTAGAAATAGAACGTTGGGGTTGAATAGATTGTTTGGGTAGCGTAACAGTCGGGAATTTGATCCGGGGAATTGAAAATTTAGGAACCGTTTTTTTCGGAAGCGGTTGCGACAGTTGAGGAGTGGGTTGAGGAGCAGTAACAGGAGACAATAATAGAGTTTCTGTCCAAGTAAATTGGTTTTGATCCGGTTGTCGGCCATAAATTTTCACGAATGCAATAGAAACAGGTTGTAAGCGCAGTAGTCCATTGTGAATGACTCGAACACAAGCTGCCGCATCAGGACATTGGGGAGACTGTAACACAATATTTAACTGGCTACCTTGGCGGGTGGCTTGCGCTGTGACCCCTTTCGGTTGCAAGGCTTGGTTAATTAACATCGCGATCGCGGAGGCATCTCCCGCTTTTGCCTGTGCAATCAGATCATCTTGACTCACACCCGTCTCCTCACACCAAACAGAAAAACTGTTTTAATCATAAAATTGACTGGCATTTAATGCTCGTTAATTTCAAGCTTTATTTTCGGATGTAATTTCAGCGCAGTGTTCCAGCCAACGAGTACAATGATGGAAAGTTGATCGGATCAGGGTTTCAAAGGAATCTTCATCGTTTTCTATATTCAGCAGAACTTGGGAGGACATAAAGTTGGCGATGCAGTATAGCTACAATAACGATAGCGCTCGTTCAGCCCGTCGCATCATGATCACAGGCGGTGCAGGGTTTATTGGATCAAACTTTGTTCACCATTGGTGTAAAGCTTATCCAGAAGATCGGGTGGTGGTGTTGGATGCCTTAACTTATGCCGGAAATCGTAACAATTTAACCAGTTTGGACGATCATCCTAATTTTAAGTTTGTTCAGGGGAATATTTGCGATCGCCCTTTAATCGATACGTTATTGCGAGAAGAAGCGATTGATACTATTGCCCATTTTGCCGCAGAATCTCACGTTGATCGTTCGATTTTGGGGCCTGATGCCTTCGTCCAAACCAATGTTGTTGGTACTTTTACTTTATTAGAAGCGTTTCGTCAGTATTGGATGAGTCAAGGTGAACCTGAACAATACCGATTTTTGCACGTTTCCACCGATGAAGTCTATGGTAGTTTGGGGCCTAATGATCCAGCGTTTAGCGAAGAAACGCCTTATCAACCCAATAGTCCCTATTCTGCATCGAAAGCCGGGAGTGATCATTTAGCCCGTGCTTATTATCATACCTACGGGATGCCCACTTTAATTACCAATTGTTCTAACAATTACGGCCCCTATCATTATCCTGAAAAACTGATTCCCTTAATGTGTATTAACGTTTTATTAGGGAAACCGTTACCCGTGTATGGGGATGGGCAAAATGTTCGAGATTGGTTATATGTTTTAGATCATTGTCGCGCCTTAGATATGGTGATTCATGGTGGAAAACTGGGAGAAACTTATAATATTGGCGGCAATAATGAAGTTAAAAATATTGATTTGGTGAAAATGTTATGTCGCATTATGGATGAATTAGCGGTTCATTTACCCAAAAAACCGTCTGATCAATTAATTACATTCGTTAAAGATCGACCCGGACATGATCGCCGTTATGCCATTAACGCGACTAAAATTAAAACCGAATTAGGTTGGGCGCCGTTAGTGACCGTTGAAGAAGGGTTACGTCAAACTGTTGGTTGGTATTTAACCCATCGCAGTTGGTGGGAACCTTTACTATCTGAAGAATACCAAGCTTATTATCGCCAGGTTTATGTCTCTTAAAAACAGTCACCAGTGACCAGTCACCAGTCACCAGTTTTTCAGTTATCAGTTAATAGGAGGCAGATGTACTTATTTCAGGTTTGTACAAGCCAAGTAACTGATAACTTATTACTAAAATTAAAAATCATTCAATTCAGCAATCAAATCTAAACTGTCTTTTTTCTCCTTCTCTAAAGGATGACGAATTTCTTTTAAATAAAGCTTTCCCTCTTGATAATATAAATAAAGTTGCCACTTTGCTAAATCATCGATCTTAGCACAATACATGGGGACTGTTGTTCCTTTAATGCGTTGCAATTTTGTTTTAGGAAATTGTCTTTTTCGATAACAGTTGATATCCTCAAGTTCCGCTAATATCTCTAAAAACTGTCCCCATAATTGAGACGGTAACATTGTTAAAGCTTGGCGAATCACGCCACATTCATCAACGAGGGATAAGGGTTTTTCCATTGGTTAATTGAACCTCAGTAGGTTGACTAGATGGTAGAAAAGATTCGTAAATTAATTCTCCAACTTGTTGATAAATTCGAGCTACATTTTGGATATCAGTGACTCTAAACAAAGTAATGACGACTCGATTAAATAAGGGATCTTCATCAATGGTTAAAATCACCCGCAAGTAATAATTTACAATAAAAGAATAAAGGGAAGAACCATAATTTTCTTTGAATTCAAATGAATAAAATTGATGTAATTTTCTTTCTCGCCAACTTTTATCCGTTAACAACAAGGGAGAATATTCATGAAGTTGCTGAAGAATCAATGATTGTTCAGCTTCACTATAACTCTTTAAATCTTGCTCAAATTCAACAGCAGACTCAAACACAATATCCATGATTTTGACTCCAACCACAACATCTGAAGCCGTTCTGAACTTGACAGGTATCTTTATTGATTAATGATGGCCATAGCCCATCCTACTTAGCAGATATCCAGTAATAGTTGATTGATGATAGGCATAACCCATCCTACTATTTTAGAGGTAAACTCAAAATCTGGAAAAATGGCTGTCAATTCAGGGGCAAAAATTAAAACAACCTAAAATTTAGGTTTCCCTTTGCGTCTGGAGGTGAATCTTTACACGCTTCTGAGTTCATCAAATCATGCCATATAACCGGAAAAACAGAAAATTAAATTTTTCTAAAAATAGAAACTGGTGTAATTGTTCAAGTGAATTATAAAAATTCATTCAAGGTATTAGCTAACTTCTCCGCAATTCCTTCAATCCAATTTTCATCTTGTTTAGTATAACTGCGTGGTGTATTCGCACCTAAAATTAATACCCCATCTTCCCCGATGGGTTGACAAATCAACCCTTGTGTATTTTCGGGTAAATAATCAAATTCAATGCGTCCTGGATACAAATCTAACTTCACTAAATAAACGGGTTTATGTTGATTGAGAACCCGTTGAACAATTGTCCCTGGTTTAACTTCTGAATTTTTCCCTAATATCCCCCTTCGCAATAACACTTGACCCTTGTAATACACCACCACCGCACGGGTTACCGTATTCGTTAATAACAAATGAGACGCCCAAGCTAACTCGGTTTTTACGGGGTCGGGTAGATCCGATTTTAATTCAAATCCCTGTTCACCCATTAACTCCACTGCATCTGGAGAAACAGGTTGTATTTGTTGCCACAATAACCCCGTTAAAATCAATAAAGCACTTAAAATCACCCCCAACGCATCTGATCGCGCTTGAGAGTCCATTAACTGGGGTGTCAACACCCGATTAACCAGCAATAGCACCCCTCCCAAACCCCCCGCCCCTAACGGCAGTAATCTTAATACTCGATTTCGATCCGATTTAGCCATAAAAGAAGAATTAAGAATTAAGAATTAAGAATTAAAAATTAAGAACAAGAAAAAATTTCTTGTCCTCTTTCTCTGTTCTGATTCCTCCAGCATACCTGCCTTCTTTATGCCTTTTGCCCCCTATTAATATTCCATGCTTAAATGGTCGCTACTAACTTTTTTCGCTCCCCTAGTTTCCTATCTGTTCCCCGTTCCCTATTCCCTATTCTCTGGCTATCTGTAGCATGAATTTAAGGATGGAATATAAGAATAAAGAGACCCAAAGGGCTTACTACAATTCTTAATTCTTAATTCTTAATTCTTAATTCCTGCTTACCCGACTTCTCCCGGTTCGATAATCCGTTGGAACAGATAGCCTGTACCACGGGCGGTTAAAATTAATTCGGGATTACTGGGATCATCCTCTAATTTTGCCCGCAGTCGCGAAATATGAACGTCTACCACACGGGTATCAACGTGACGTTCTGGGGTGTATCCCCAAACTTCTTGTAAAATTTCAGAACGGGAGAACGGTTCACCAGAACGACTGACCAACAGTTCTAATAAACTAAACTCCATCCCCGTCAAACGGATGCGTTCATCGCCTTTGTAAACCTGTCGCTTGTTCGTATCAATCCTGATATTACTGACCTGGATGACACCGGAACTGGGAATCCCCGATGCGCCATTTTTATCAATCCGACGTAATACAGATCGAATTCTCGCTTCGAGTTCCTTGGGAGAGAAGGGTTTAACCACATAATCATCCGCCCCTAACTCTAATCCGGTAATCCGATCCGCAACATCCCCTAAAGCCGTTAGCATAATAATGGGGATGTCAGATTCTTTCCGCAACTCTTGACAAACACCATAACCATCTAGTTTGGGCATCATCACGTCCAATACCACCAGGTCAGGGTCTTTGGTACGGAAGACTTCGAGAGCTTCTTCTCCATCGGCAGCGGTGACAACCTCGTAGCCAATCATGGTTAGGCGAGTTTCTAAAATCCGACGGATACTTGCCTCATCATCAACAACCAGAATTCTTTCTTTAGGATTTTCCAATGGACTTCAACGCTCCCTTAGTTTAATTAAGTGGCTTTTTTGATAAACAACGGTAAGACCCGCAACCCTGACTATCGGGGATTTCTAGCTTCGAGTTCTAGGCGAATCCCATCAGTTGTTAAGTTTGTTTTGACAAATGTATTAATTTTTTAACCTTATCATCAACATAACCCATAACAGATCCCCAATTATACTGAGGGTTAAGTTCGAGATTAATTCAGAGTTGTAACAAAAGTTTATTACATTTTCCTCATCCTGAAGATTCCTTAAAATGATCTCAAAGTCCAATTGGTTAAGAACTTCAGGGTTTAACCTTCCCCTATACGATTTTAAACAATGCCAAAATCTCGCATCCTATATGTCTGTCAGGAATGTGGAGCCGAGTTTTCCCAATATTTTGGCCGATGCTCCGCCTGTCAAGCGTGGAATTCCTTAGCAGAACAAGTTGAACAACCTCCTCCCAACTCCCTGCAACGGTTTAGCTGGAGTAACCTCACAGGGGATAATCCACAGACCGTAGGGAATCCCACTCAATCGGGTCAACCCCGTTCATCGTTCAAATTAGCGCAAATTTCCGATCAAAGTTTAGCCCGGATGCCGTCCGGGTATGGAGAATTAGATCGGGTTTTGGGGGGTGGGATTGTTCCTGGGTCTTTGGTGTTAATTGGCGGAGAACCTGGGATTGGCAAGTCTACCCTATTGCTACAGGTGGCAAATCGATTATCTTGTACGAATCGGGTGTTGTACGTGTCGGCGGAAGAGTCGGGACAGCAGGTAAAATTGCGATCGCAACGGTTAGGGGTCGGAGAGGACGAGGACGAGGAAATCGAATCAGAACCGGAACCGGAACGCCCAAAAGCTGACCCCTTTACCGAACAGCTTAGATCCCGTAGTCAGAAAAAAACCCCATCTTCTAATGGCAACCATTCCTCCCCAGCCGCAGGGGGAGTGAAACCGGAACAGGATTTATATTTGTTACCGGAAACGGATTTAGAGGTGATTTTACGGGAACTCGAATCTCTCAAACCTCAGTTAGCCGTTATTGATAGTATTCAAACGATCTTTTTTGCCAGTTTAACCTCCGCTCCCGGTTCCGTTGCTCAGGTGCGGGAATGTACTTCGGCTTTAATGCAAGTCGCCAAACGGGAAAATATTACGTTGTTAATTGTCGGTCACGTGACGAAAGATGGGGGAATTGCAGGGCCGAGGGTATTAGAACATTTAGTCGATACGGTGTTATATTTTGAGGGCGATCGCTTTGCTTCCCATCGTTTGCTGCGTTCGATGAAAAATCGGTTTGGAGCCACCCATGAAATCGGGGTATTTGAAATGGTGGCAAATGGGTTAAAAGAAGTTCCTAACCCCTCAGAATTGTTTCTGGGAAATCGAGAAGAATTTTCCCCAGGAACGTCAACGGTGGTCGCCTTAGAAGGCACTCGCCCGATTGTTGTTGAAATTCAAGCGTTAGTGAGTCCTGCTAGTTATGGTTCGGCGCGACGGGCGACAACGGGGGTGGATAGTAGTCGCTTGTTACAAATTTTAGCGGTATTAGAAAAACGGGTGGGGATTCCTCTGTCTAAATTAGATGCTTATGTTGCCTCGGTGGGAGGGTTAAAAGTCGAGGAACCCGCAGCCGATTTAGGAATTGCGATCGCCATTGTTGCGAGTTTCCGTGATCGTGTGGTTGACCCGCGGACAATTTTAATCGGAGAAATTGGCTTAGGAGGGCAAGTGCGTCCGGTTTCTCAATTGGAATTACGACTCCGCGAGGCGGCAAAGCTCGGTTTTAAACGGGCAATTATCCCCAAAGGTCAACACCCGCCTGATTTAGGGATGGAAATTCTGCCTGTTAGTCGGGTGATTGATGCCATTGTTGCCTCGATTCCGGCTCAACCTCCAACGATGAATTAAGAATTAAGAATTTAGAATTAAGCTACAACTGGCTTTTGCTAAGACCATTTATTTTATATTTAACATCTGCTAAAATTTAGATGATCACGGTTACGTTTTAGGGGTCACTTTCTTGACAGGGGATGTATTTTAACAGATTAATTTTTCCGATTCACTCAGTAAATTCACGGAAAAATACCAGCAATTCTTATACCGAAATCCCCAGTTTGAGGACAAACTTAAAATTCTGTTTCTGCAATTCATGTTTCCATTTCTAACGAACTTAACTAGAATTGCTTGGGGCTGAAGCTATTGATTCAGAAGCCTTTCAGACGGTACAGAGGGTTAACTTTTTATCATTCCACCATGCTCGCGTGACAATGACAATGCAGACACAATCCTTTCATTGGATCAATGAAAAAATAAGTCAATATTTTATGACGGTTGGTTTAATTGTAATTGCTTATGGCATGACTGCAATATTAACCACTCATTATCTGATGTTAAGCCCCACAGAAACTTTGTTCTGGCCCGGTGCTGGACTCGCACAAGTGATTATTTTGCTGTTGGGATATCAATACTGGCCGGCGATTACCCTGGGTTTGCTGGGTTCCACCCTGTGGACAAACCAGCTTCCCCCCTTTTTAGCCATCGTTTCCGCGCTATCAGCCCCAGTACAAGCTTGTTTAGCGGCGAAATTGCTTGAGCGCATCCACTTTTCACCCCAGTTAAAAACCCTCAAAGATGTCCTGGGATTGATTATGCTCGCGGCGGGGGTGGCAACGGTGATCAATCCCACACTCATTTTAATAGCAGGAGGTTTAACCGATTGGATTAGCTGGGATCAGATCCCGGAAACTTGGGTCAGTTGGTGGTTAGGAAATGGGCTTGGGGTCGTTGTCTTAGCTCCGGTTCTTCTCGCCTGGGGGAGTAAGCTCCAAAATCATTCCCCTGCTTCTTCCAAAAGCTTAAAATTTTCCCTCAAGTCGAGGATTGCTGCGGTTTGGCAACGGTTATCGGGTAACACTCAACTCCCGTATTTTGGCTATCGTTCCACCTCGAACTTAGCATTACAACTGGAAGCGGCGATTTGGTTGTTTTTGTTAGTGGGGATTAATTGGTTTGTATTTTGCTCGCGAACCCGTAACGCCACCGTTCGTTTTCCGTTAGAATATCTTCCCTTTCCCTTTCTGGTTTGGGCGTCCCTTCGCTTTGGTCAACGGGGAACAGCCACAGCCCATTTTCTCACGACCTTATTTGCCATGTGGGGGGTGATTCGGGAGACAGGCCCGTTTTTAAATCCGATTAGTGATCAGCCTCAAATCTTTTCCTTACAAGCATTTGTGATGGTGATGGCAATTACAGGTTTAGTTTTAGCCGCAACGGTCGCAGAACGGAAACAGGCAGAAATGAACCTCCGCACCAGTCAAGCGAGTTTAGCAAATGCTCAACGGATTGCTAAATTAGGTCACTGGGATTTTCATACTCAACATCAATATTTATTTTGGTCAGATGAACTATATCGGATTTTAAGCCTCACGCCCCATCAAATTGAGCCGAGTTTTACAAGCTTTTTAAACTTCGTTCATCCGGAAGACCAAAGTATCGTTCAACGGTGCATTGAAGAAGCTCTATTTCAACAAAAACCCTACTGTATTGATTATCGCCTCAAGTTACCCAATGGACAGGAACGGATCGTTTTTGAACAAGCGGTGATTACCTCCCAGCATATTACCAGTACCGTCCAGGATATCACCGCTCAAAAACAAGCTGAATTAGCCTTAAGAGCCAGTGAAGAACGATTTTCTAAAGCCTTTAGTGCCAGTCCCATTGGAATTAGTATTCTGACGCTTTCTGACGAATGTTTCCTTGATGTGAATTATAGCTTTTTACGTCAAATCGGATGGCATCGGGAGGAAGTGATTTATAAAACTACGGAACAACTACAATTATGGGTTAATCCTCAACAGCATATTCGCTTAAAAAGTCGTTTACAAAGCCAAAAACAAGTTAGTAATGTTGAATTAGTGATTCATAAAAAATCCGGGGAAATTCGAGATTGGTTAGTCTCGATTGAAATCATTCATTTAGCCGGAGTCGAATGTTTACTCATGATGGCAAATGATATTACAGCCCGCAAGCAAGCCGAAGAACTTCGGACTGCTAAAGAAGCCGCAGAAGCCGCAAATCAGGCGAAAAGTTTATTTTTAGCGAATATGAGTCATGAACTGCGAACTCCTCTCAATGCGATTTTAGGATACAGTGAATTATTAATTGAAGATGCCAAAGATCTGGGACAGGAAGAATTTGTCGGAGATTTACAAAATATTTATCAATCGGGACAACATTTATTGACCCTAATTAGCGAAATTTTAGATTTCTCAAAAATTGAAGCAGGTCGGATGAACTTTCATTTAGAACTGTTTAAAGTCTCCACCTTATTATGGGAAATTGAAACAACCATTACCCCGTTAGCTGATAAAAATTCTAATCAATTTAAGTTAGAAGTTGCTGATCAGATTGATTTCATGCAAACCGATTTAACAAAAGTCCGGCAGTGTTTACTGAATTTACTGAGTAATGCTTTGAAATTTACAGAACAGGGGACGGTGACATTAAAAGTTTGGCAGGAGGTCAACGAAGAGACTCACCTGCCAGAAGCGGATTTAGCAGAAGATGATCATCTCGCCTTACCGGAAGAAAAACCTTTAGAATGTGCTATTCCGACGCAATCAAATCTCTGTTCAACCTTTGTTTACTTTCAAGTCAATGACACCGGAATTGGCATGAGTCCTAAACAATTAGCGACGGTTTTTCACCCCTTCACCCAAGCCGATGAAAGTACAACTCGTCGTTATGGGGGAACTGGATTAGGACTCACCATTACCCAAAAATTATGCCAAATGATGGGAGGAGATTTAACCGCTGTTAGTGAGTTAGGCAAAGGTTCAACCTTCACCATGAAACTCCCGAAAATCTTAGGTTGTGTACAGGACTTGGGAGAAGATTCGGTTACTGAGTAATTTCTTCCTTCTGTTTTCTGCCTCCTACCATACATAACATTTAGCAACGCACTGGAATTCCAGGCGCGTAAGCTTCCAACACTCGACCCGTTTGAGAACAGGTAATCATGAGATAGTCACAGCGATGACATTGGGTTTGCGTGGTTTGGATACTGTAAAACCGTTCTGCAAACGCACCACAGTTAGGACAATGAATCGTTTGTTTCTTAGACATAAGTTGTTATCCTTTGGGTTAAGAACCCATTAAACTTTTGTAAAAAAATTTGTTCTCACTTTTCATTTCTTGTCGTTCTAACGGACTTCAAAAATCCTTAGATTTAATCTGTCTGGCAATAACAGATCTGCAACGGTTATCAATTCATTTATATAAAAATTGTGCCACTCCCAGACCCGTTCCGTAATCTATCTTTAGTCATAAAGCCTTGATCCCCGTCATAAAAGGACTCGAATTCGTAAAAATTGCTTAATTCCATGATGGCAAATGCCAAAATTTATTTCAGCCTTGCTCTATTTTTAAGCCTTTTAAACTTTAATGAAGGAAAATTTAACAAAGATTTAACAGACCCGGTTCTAGGAACCGGGTTTTTAACTGAAAATTTTTTTAACATTGCTCAGGTTTTGACACGTCCCACTAAATCATCAAGTTCCTGTTGCATTGCGACTCTGACTTGTTCATAACAAGCGTCAACATAATCCCGATCATTGGCGACATCTCGACCATAGCGCTCAAATTGAATCGCAGGACAAATCCGAAGATGAATTTGGGTTGGAAACGGAATATTCGGTAACGGGCCAATTCCCACACCCCAAGGCAAACCCAGATAAATCGGAAAGACTTCTGGATCGATATTAAATAACCAAGGCATTCCCCAATGATGGAGTTGTTTTACCCAGTGATACACATCCGCTAGTACAATTAACGTATCGTGAGCTCCCCAAGAAATAATCGGAATAATCGGCGCTTCCTCCCGCAATGCCAACTTAATAAACCCTTTGCGTCCGGCTAAATAAATCTGATCCCGTAACTCATACGGTCGAAACACATCTTCTGCCCCCCCTGGATACACTAAAACCGCCGCCTCCCGTCGCAACGCCGCCATTCCCATGCGAGGATGGGCGATCACCGCCCCACAGCGAACCGCCTGTGCTGCAATTTCAGGAGACACCTGCCAAACTTTTGGGTGCATTAAGCCGTAGAGTAACCGTTCTGTTCCGAAGCGACGACACCAAGCAGACAACCCCATAAACATATCCGGTGCGGCTAACCCCCCATTATGGGAACCCACTAACAACATCTTTCCTGATGCTGGCAGATGTTCCCAACCCGACATTTGCACCCGAAAATAATAATCATAAAACCAGTTTAAGATCGGCATCAATCCTCGAATATACTGAGGATCACGATCTTGCAATGACCAACCATTGAAGCGAGAATTCGGCTTTGGGGTAGAAGAGGAGTCACGGTTTATCAAGGCGTTCACAATCGATCTGTCGTCACACACGCTAAACTCTGCCTTCGACAAGATACTCTAGTTTTTAGTTATTGGCAACTGATATAAGGAGGCAGGAGGCAGGAGGCAGAAGGTAGAAAGAAGGGAGGAGGAAGAAGACATAAGGAAGGAAAAATTGTCCCCTTGTCCCCTTGTCCCCCCTTCCCCTTGTCCCCTTGTCCCCCCTTCCCCTTGTCCCCTTGTCCCCTTTCCCTAAATTTATGGCAAAAAATCTGAATCTCGATGATGTTGCAATGCGGAATGTTTTGACGGAGGCGAAGGTGATCGCCGTTGTCGGATATTCTGATAAACCCAGCCGCCCTAGTTATCAAGTGGCTCAATTTTTGCAAAATGTGGGATATATCGTTTATCCGGTTAACCCGGCGGTGACTGAAATTAACGGTCAACCCAGTTATCCGAATTTACAAGCGGTTCCTGAACCTATCGATATTGTCAATGTATTTCGTCGGTCTGAAGTGTTGGCGGAAATTGTTGAAGAGGCGATTGCATCTCACGCAAAAACCGTTTGGGCGCAAATTGGCGCTAACGATCCGCAAGCGGCTGAAACTGCAATCAATGCCGGGTTGAATATTGCTATGAATTGCTGTATTAAAATTGAATATGAACGCCTAAATATTTCCATTTAATCTCACCTGACTATGAATTGGGCTGAAACGGTGCAACATCCCCCAGAAATTCCTCAGTTAATTCCCGTTGTCCAAACGACAAACTTAGGGAAATATTATCGGACTGGTTTTTGGATGAACCAAAAAATTGAGTCTTTAAAACGTTGCACCTTAACCGTTAATTCTGGAGAAACCTTTGGATTATTAGGGCAAAATGGGGCGGGAAAAACCACCTTATTGAAAACGTTATTAGGAATTGTTCACCCGACATCAGGATCAGGTTTATTACTGGGAAAACCATTAGGCGATCGCAACATTAAACAACAAGTCGGTTATCTTCCCGAAAATCCCTATTTTTATGATCATCTCACCGGATGGGAATTTTTAGAATTTGCCGCCGGACTGTTTCAAATTCCGAAATCAATTCAACAACAACGAATTCCGTTATTATTAGATTTAGTCGGACTCGCGAAATCCGCCGCCATTAAAAAACAAATGCGTCAATATTCTAAAGGAATGTTGCAACGAATTGGCATGGCACAAGCGTTAATTAATGATCCTGAAGTCGTGTTTTTAGATGAACCGATGTCAGGACTTGATCCGATGGGACGTTATCAAATTCGAGAAATTATTTTATCGTTAAAAGAGCAGAAGAAAACAATTTTTTTCAATAGTCACGTTTTATCAGACGTTGAGAAAATTTGCGATCGCGTGGCAATTTTAGCCCAAGGAGAACTAATTTGTCAGGGTTCCTTAGAAGAACTATTAGGAACTGCTGAAACCTACACCATCAAAGGAAAAGGCGGTCATCCCAATATTTTACACAATTGGTTATCCAACTTAGAAATAGAACAAAATTATTGGCAAGGACATTTAAAAGGAGAACCTTCCGCCTTTTTAGACGCTTTAAAAGACATGAATGCTCAACTAATTTCAATGGATTTAATGCGATTAACCCTAGAAGAATTCTTTATGCTAAAATTACGAGAACGAGGGATTTATACAAGCAGTTAGAAGGATGCAAGAGGCAGAGGGCAGGAGGCAGGAGGAAAGAAAAAGGAAGAAGGAAGGAAAATAGTCTCTTTGTCTTCCCCCCTCCTCCCCTCCTCCCCTCCTCCCTCCGGCTTCCTTCTAACTGATTTAAGGGATATTAATAACTTCTGTATCTTTAATTTCTTTCCCCTGAACCATAAACATTTCATGACCATTTCCCGTTAAACTCACGGTCACTTGATTCTGTCCTGGTTCTAGTTCCGCTAGATAATACCAATTACTGTAAATGCGAGTAATTTTTTTACCATTTATATACAAATGAGCGTGTCCTTCTTGATAAGATTGACTGGCTTGATTCACCTTTTCTGGAGTGAATTTGAAGTTTTTAACGTTTAGTTCTAAATTCCAGCCTTGACGAGCATCAGAATGGACAATTAAATCAAGTTCAGGGGTGGGTTGGTCAGGGGGAATATTCACCATTTTATGATGATCTGAGGAATGATTCCCTTCGGATTCATGAGCTTGTAAAGGTCGGTTATTGAACCCTGTTAAATAATAACTCACACTTGTCCCGCACAATAGCAACGTTCCCAGAATAACGATTTTAGAATTAAAGATCCCTTTCATACAATCGAAATGACAAGCTCAATACAATGGTTTTCAAATTTAGCTTGGATTCGATTGTCTCTCCTCGTCCCTCCACTGTCAAAAGACAAGCTGTCATAGTAGAGACGCGCCACGGCGCGTCTCTAGCGCTTCAGAATTAAGAATGAAAAGGAACCGTTAGCCAAGGTAATAACACCGATAATAATAAAATCAACGTCCAAGAATTAAAAATTAACGGAGAGGAATCGACCGTTAAAATTGCGTCAATGCGTTCTTCTAAACGACTACTTCCAATCGAACAACTAAAGGAAAAATGAGGAGATTCTACGGATTGAAAGGGAGCTTTAGCAATATAAAGTAACGATTCAGCTAACAATAACGGATCAACGGTTTGAACTGCATAATGATCAGCCCGCATTTCCCGTAATAATAATAATTCTTGCCATAACGCTTCCGTTTGAGGCAACCAAGCCGTAAACGTTCTTAACCAACCTAACACAAAAAACCAAAACGTATCTCGATAGTTTAAATGGGCTTGTTCATGGGCTAGAACAGCTTCTAAATGATCTGTATCTAACAGTGTTAATAAACCCCGACTCACCACTAACTGGGGTTGCCAAAATCCCACTTGGGCGCTGTAAGGAAAATAATCCTCTAAAATTCGAGCCGTGCGACCCGATACCACTTCTTGAGATAGGGTATTAATGCGTTGCTGAGACTGCCATAATTGCCTAATAAATTGCAAACCTGTTATGATTGCCATTCCCACAAATATTAAGGCTAAACTATAACTAAACCAGCTTGCTTTTAAGCCCAACATTTCGCCATTAGCACCCATTGACAACACCGCTAAGGCAGTCATTAATAATAATAACGGTGAAAACAAAAATAAAAATAAGGATTTTTGCCAACGTTGACTCCAGGTTCCCGTTGGAGAATAAGGAAGATTTCGGACAGCGTAGGCAAACCCTAACGTTAATAAAATTAAAATAAAGTGCATTATTGTTGTTTCTCCCGTTGACGACGAATTGCTTCTAAGCGCGAGGCAATGGCATCAAGTTGATCTAAACTAGAGGTATCTAAACTATCAGCAAAAGAGGCAACTAAATCAGGATTTCCAACCGCTAAAAACCGATTTAATCGATCATAAGCTAAAATTGCTTGAGCTTCGTCGCGGGAAACTAACGGTTTCCAATAAAACGCCCGTTCTTTTTTATCGCAACTTAACCAGCCTTTTTCCGTTAACCGACGCAATACCGTTGTTACGGAAGTATAAGCTAATTCCCGATTCGGGTCAGACAAAATTTTTTCATGGACATCTTTCACAGTCGCGCAACCCAATCCCCAAACAATTTCTAAAATTTCCGTTTCCAAGGGGCCAAGAGAAAGCTGCCGAGGACGATATTGAGGCAAAGGAGCCATGAGTAACCTAGTAAAACTCTACTGGTTACTCACTGTACTCGATTCTTTAACCTAAATTCAAGGGATTAAGGTGTTTTTAAGATTTCCAATCTTTCTCTGCTTGCGCTAATACATAAGCTGCTACATTCTCGATTTGCTCTGGAGTTAAGCGCCCTTTGAATGCAGGCATTGCCGCTTTTCCCTTTGTAACTTGAGTAATAATGGCTTCCGGCGTATTCATGGCATATTTTTCAAGGGTTTCTTTTTTCAGGTTTTTTTGAGTATTAACTACATTTTTTCCCTGAACATGACAAGAGGCACAATTGGCACTAAAAACTTTTGCTCCTGCTGCTACATCGGCGGCTAAGGCAGCTTGACCAAAACTAAAAACGGTTACTGTTATCATTAGTAACACAGCAATGATTTTTTTCATTTCAGTTTTCCTCTCGAACAGGATCAATAGTTCCATCCTGCAAAAGGGTTGTCACCTTGTCAAAAGACAAGCTGTCAAACAAGAAACTGTTGACTAGAAAGGCAATAGAGACTTTACCTCAATGATCGTTGTTTTTTGAGTTCATAAATCCCAAATAATAAAGTCCCTGTGATAAAAGGAAGTAAATAGTAAATTCCGCGATACGCTAACAATGATGCCAAGACTTGAGCCGGATTAGCTTCAGGAGACACTAAGGTAATCACAACGGTTTCAAAGACTCCTAACCCCCCTGGAATATTACTAATCATACTCGCTGTCATGGCTAATAAATATAAACTAAAACAACTTAAATAAGAAGGGGTACTTCCTTCAGGTAATAATAAATATAAAACTCCGGCGGCGGCTCCCCAGTCTAAAGCTGCAAATAAAATTAATGCTAATGATAATCCAGCCGGAGGAAGATTTAATTCCCAATCTCGAATTTTAAAAGGTTTATTATTAAAACCAACCCAGATTAAATAAACTAAAAGGATGCTAACGAAAATAATTCCTATTGGGCGGACAGAAACGAATGGTAAATCTAAAATTAAGGGAATTTGTAAGGGAGTAAACAAGAATACTAAACCACAAACCCCAAATAATCCTAACCAAAAGGTTAAATTAGCAAAGGCAATCACTTGAGCAATTACCCCTGGAGGAACTCGCCAGCCTGAATAGAGACGATATCGAACCGCACTCCCCGTTAACAAAGCCAATCCAATATTATTACTCAGGGTATAACTAATGAATGCACCAAAGGCAATTTTTCCATAGTTTAGGGGAAACCCGATATAATTAAAGGCAAGAATATCATAACCTGTGGTCATCAAATAGCTCGTTAACATCAAGAAAATAGCACCAGATTTATGACTTTTAGGAATATTGGATAAACTGTCTAAAACATCTTGAATAGAGTATCGTTGTAGTTTTTGACCGATCGCCCACAAACAAAAAGCAAACAAAATAAAACCGAATAGGGAAGGCCCTATTTTGCGAAGTCGATTCATACTAAAGTTTAATCGAAAAGTCGTGAACATCAAAGGAAAATTAAGAATTAAGAAGATCAAGTCGCGTTGACTCCGCGACGCGTAGGCGGAGCCTGTGCCTAGCACGTCAGGATCAAAATTAAGAATTAATTCTTTCTCCTGCCTTCTATTTATTAAATTCATTAATATATTCTTGTAAATCTTGGGTTCTTTGTTGAGTCACTTTTGTTAAACAAGTGGTCAGAAATAACCCTTCGGCGGTTCCACCTAACGCTTGACTGGATACAAAACGACAATTTTGATCACGAAATTGAATCCAAGTGCGTTGGGCTTGAATTAAGCGTTGTTTTTGTTCCCCTCGTAATTGACCAATCAGTTGTTGATAAACCTGATTTAAGCGTTTGTCAGCAACCGCATAGTCATCCGCAGCACATTTTTTGAGTTGTGCCGTATTGCCATCGCGTTTACATTGAATCGTCTGGGATAAAACAGGAATAGGCAGAGTCAAATTGGCAAGGGCAACGATTAAAAAAACAACTTTAAAAACCGGGTGCATCATTGTAAAATTCAGGTAAGGATTGGCAACAGAAGCAATCAACAATTAGCCACTTATTTCGGTTGCTAATTGCTGAGAGCCAACTGCTTTAAAACTTAATTCGTTGCCGATGGTTCGCGACTGACTGCACAATTCCAATAGCAATCCAACTACTCAGTAATGAAGAACGACCATAACTGAGAAACGGGAGGGGAATCCCCGTCACCGGAGCAACACCGATGTTCATGCCAATATTAACAAATACCTGAAATAAGAACGTACACAACACCCCAATGGCAATTAAAGATCCAAAACTATCCTTCGCCGTTTGAGCAATAATGACTAACCGAAAACAGATCAGCCAGAATATCCCTAACACACAAATCGCACCAATAAAACCTAATTCTTCACCAACGGCGGAAAAAATAAAGTCTGTATGTTGTTCAGGAATGAAATTTAGCTGAGTTTGAGTGCCTTGATACAGTCCTCGTCCATAGAGTTGTCCCGCACCAATGGCAATGCGAGATTGAATAATATGATATCCACTTCCCAGAGGATCTTGTTCAGGATTTAAAAAGCCAATTAAACGCTGTTTTTGATAATCTTGGAGAATGTTCCAGAGCATATGGCTTAATTCTCCAGCCCCCCAGTTTGCCAATCCCGCTAAAGGGCCAGTGACCCAACGCCAAGGTAAACTCCACCATCCCACTAACCCCATTAATGCAGCCCAAGCCAGACCCGCCGGAAGATAAACGTTATACAAAATCGCTGCAAAAACCGGAGAAACCAGTAAAATCAGCCAGCCGGGATGGATATTACCCCAAAACATCATGCCGATGGTAATGGCTCCAAATACCAAGGAGGTTCCTAAGTTGGGCTCAATAAAGACTAACCCCCAAGGAACCCCCGCAATGGCTAAAATGCGGATCATATCGATCAGCTTGGGTTCTCTTAACTCTTGTAATAGAGCCGCCAGGGTAATAATAATTCCGACTTTAGCAAATTCAGAAGGTTGGACGTGAAACCCAGCGACGTTAATCCAGCGCTGGGCGCCCAAAGCGGTTGTCCCAATAATTTGCACCGCAATTAACGCCAGATTAGTGACCCCATAAATCACCCATCGCCACTGGATTAAGCGTTCATAGCGACAACGGGCAAAAATAATCGATAACAGTAAACCAATGCCCCCAGTGAGCCAATGTTGCCACCAATCCGTTAAACCTTGATTCAGTTCAACACTACGGATCATCACACCTGCAAACAGGGTTAGACCTGCACAGGCAGCCCATAATAACCAATCTACTTCAGCCCAAGCATAAAAGAGCGATCGCCGACGGCTTCTGAGCCGCATTCTTTGAAACATAATGATTCAGTTGGGTATTAAGTTGTTAACAATCCAATGCTTCCCTAAACATAAATCAGGAGGTTAAGTCTCCCACCCGCTTAATTAGGAATGAACGTTAGGTTTGCTGGGTTCATACAGATATTCAAAGCCATTCCCATCTAAATCTCGACCATAAAAAGACGCTGTTCCATCTCGATGTTCATGGATATGTGTTACGGAAATTCCTTGTTCCTTTAAGGCTTGATAAGCTTGTTCCATGTCCTGGCGATCGCTAAACACAAAACCAAAATGGGGGCCTGCTTGATCATAATCGGGACTTAACAAGGCTAGACCGTCTTCTCCCGCTTTCAGATAAGCCCAATCTTTATCCTTCCAAACCAAATCCATGCCCAAGTTTTGATAAAACGTAGCCGATGCGTCAATATCTTTGACACAAATGGCGACGTGTCCTAAACGTTTCAGTCTCATCATGATTACAAAATTTAACGTTGCTACTAATTTCCATTCTAGTGAGATTAGTTCCCTGATTCCGGGGACGTTTCGGGATCAGAGGATGCGGCGGGATCTTCAGGTGTTTCAGAAGTTTCGGGATTAGGGGATGCCGTCGAAGACTTAGCGGGTGCAATATTCGTCCCCGCTTGCTTTTGAATTTGATCTTTGTAATTGGCGGGTGCTAAATCAATCGCTTTGGCAAATAAAGGTTCTGCTTCCTGTACATTACCTTGTTCTTTCAGCACCAGTGCTTTCGCATAAACGGGACGGAAATCTTGATCGGCGTTCTTCATCGCTTCATCGTAGATAGCCAGTGCTTCTTCATAGCGTTTATCTTCTGCATAAACCTGTCCCAGAATTAATTGTACCGAGATTTCATCAATCGTTCCCGGCTGCTCTTGATTGGTTTTTGCAGCATTGCTCAATGTTTCTTGTAATAATCCAATCGCGGCTTCTGGGCGTTTTTGGGCTAAAAATAAATTAACTAACCCTTGTAAGGCTTGGACGTCCCCCGGATCGTTTGCCAAAATCGTGCGGTAGGTTTGGGCTGCCCCTTCTTGATCTCCGGTGTAAGATTTGGCTTGGGCTAATAGAATATTGTAGCGATTATCTTCAGGATGTTTTTTCGCTAATTTTTCTAACGGCTCAATCACTTCTTTGATATTGGCTTGCTTTAATCGAATCAGTTCTAATTTGGTTTGCAATAATCCTTGCAAAGCCGTTTCGTTTTCCGGTTCCCGTTGTAATACCAATTCATAACCCCGCGCTTGTGCTTGTAAGTCAGCAATCTGGTTGGTTTGAGCTTGGGGACTCGGTGTTGATGTGACTTGTCGCTTAGATTGATTATTTTCTAAAATCCCGCTAATCAGTGGCCCCATTGAGAAACCCACAAAGGCAATGACAGCTAAGACTAGAACGACACCAACAAACCCACGACGTTTATCTACCATAAAACTACCCGTAATCAGTAATCAGTAATCAGTAATCAGTAATCAGTAATCAGTAGAAACAAGTCAGTAATATGTTAACAGCCACCCGTCACCAGATTAACAGTCACAACGGATTTGTCCATTCGACTGTTGAATTCAGTACAATAGGCAGATCGACAAAATTGTAATGGTAGCCTTAATCCTCAACTTTGTCCAACACGATTCTGCTAGAGATTTACCTTGAACTGCGGTTTGTAACTAAAGCTCAGGGTATCTTCCTAGAGAAAGGGTACAAATTTTCAACTGTCCTGATAGTGTTGATTCGTCAGAGTTGTAGTGTAAGGCATTCACCTGTCCTAGCCAGGGAAGAGGTGTTTCCAGATTCAATGTCCTCGCTCCCACAAGGGATGTGTCTCCGCTAAGAGGTGTTATGAGTTCTTCTCCCAATCGATCCTCAAAATCTAAAAAATCTGCTGCGTCCCAGTCTAGTCAGTCTATTGAGTCAGTTGTGAATATGTCTGATGACCTTGCCGTGATTGAACAGCCACCGAGTGCTAGTTCTCCTCTTGAAGTTTCCGAAATTTCCGAAACACCACCCTCTCCGGACAGTGGTGAAGAATTAGAGGAGGAAATGACCGAAATGGAAGTTTCTGATTTTGATGAAGATTCTTCCGAAACTCCTGACCGACTTTGGCAACATCCCATTCCTCCTCCCAGTGAACCCCGCCAATATAGAGCGATTGGGTTGGTGAAGGGTCGCTATATCGCGTCTGTTGATCAGTTTACCCAAGGAACTTTATTGACCAGTGACGGTAAATTGTTAGATGCGGTACTGTTAGGCCGTGTGATGAGTTTGGTCAAAAAACATATTGATTTAGACCAAGAGCATTTATGGGTAGTGTATCCTCGGACTCGCCAAAATGAAGGAAACCTCCACGTTCAAATTATGGGGGTGTGGGAACCAGAAACCCTTCGCTCTGATGACGCGAAAAAATCCACCGACACAACGGATGAAGATAATCCTATCCCTTCAGCCACTCAAGAAACTGCATCGGAAGAAACAAATCCGCCTGTACCCGATGTTCAAAACGGCTATTTTTCGGTGCGAGGGGAAGTGGTTTATCAATCTCAGGAAGCCGAAAAGTATGTGATTGTTAAAATTCGCCAAGCACCTCGTAAAGACGGTGATAAACCCAAGTTTTTCAAGCTGAAGTTGTTGGGGATTGCTGGACTCCGGGCTGTGGGTCATTTCTGGGATCTGCACGTTCAGTTGAAAGAAGACTACCTGATCATCCAAGAAAGCCATGA
>JBMDYE010000346.1:0-9286 GCA_048595135.1 Planktothrix sp.
CGTTCTCGCCAATACTCACACCATCGTCGCCCACTTTGCCGGAATCACCGCCGCTTTGTGGTTAATGAATCAAATTTATAAAGAATAGAAAGAATTAAGAATTAAGAATTAAGAATTGAAGGCAGGAGGCAGAACGAAAAAGAAGAATTATCTCCCCCTGCTTCCTCTGCTCTATTGTCCCTCCGCATCCGGAATCAGAATCAAACCATAGAAGAATGGATTCAGATAGGTCGTACTTAGGCGCGGCAAAAATTATGGAACTGAATCCGGTGACTGGCTTTGGTGTGGTGGGCGCAACAACAACGAATGTTTCCCCCGAAAATTTACGTTCTTTGGTTCGAGAAATTGAAGCGGAACTTTATTACAGCGAAGTTTATAAGATCGCCCAACAAAGCTTGCAACAAATGTTAGGACAAGCGGCGGCTAAAGCAGAAATTATTATTAAAGCCGTCGGACGAGAAGCGATTCAATTAGCCTTAAAACAAATTGCTCGACAAGAAGCAACCATTATTCGCACTGTTGAACCTTCCCCGAATGTTAATGCGATTTCTGTAGAAGTAACCTCTCCTCAAACACCTGTAACTACTTCCCCTGTAACTACTACACCCGAAGTGGTACAAGTGGCTGTTGTCTCCCCGTTAGGGTTTGTTGCTGGATATAATCAAACCAGGAATCCTGATATTAAGTCTGAAGGTGTTTCCCAGCCAGAACCTCCAGAAACTTCATCTTCTCAACAGGAACCCCAAGTTGATGTAGATTCTAATATTACTCAGAAACGCAAATCTAAACATAAGCCACTCTCTCCGAGCGAGATTGCTAATCAATTATCTGAAAAACGCAAAGAATATTTACAAGAAATTGGTCAGGAACTCCGAAAAGCTAGGGAATCTTATTCCTTGTCCTTACAACAAATGCACTATTTAACCTTAGTTCCTCTCGGTCATTTAGAAGCATTAGAACAGGGAAATATTGAGCATTTACCGGAAGATGTTTATATTCGAGGGTTTATTTATCGAGTAGCGAATGCTTTGGGATTAGAAGGCGCGAAATTAGCCGCATCCCTTCCGAATTTGGACATGAATCAGCAACTTGAACCTTCTTGGTCTAAAGCGGAATTGGATTCAGGTTTTTATCTCAGTCCTGTGCATTTATATTTAGGTTATGCTGCTCTTTTAGCAGGTTCAATGGGGGGAGTGGCTTGGCTATCTCAACAAACTGTTCCTGAAATTACGTTACCACCAGGGGTTTCTGATTTATTAGAAAAAACTACCCCCCAATCTCATCGTCAAGAAAAACCAACCCCTAAACCGGGATTAAAATCAGGAGACACTGGAATTCATTTAAGCAGTGATTTTGCGCCGCCTGAAATGTTTGGAACTGCCACTGCTTAATTTACCGTTTAATCAGGGTTAATTCTTTTTTTTCTAATCACCGATGGAAACAACCGAGAAACTACTGAGATTATATGATTCTCGATTTTCAGTCCTCTAAAAAGTTGGTAAATTGTCGCTTAAAGTGATAAGGAAATGATAAAATTTCCCTATTAACTGAGGCTGCATCCCATGAATGACCATTTTAATCAACGAAAAATTCCTAATTTTTCAGAAATTAACGCCTATCGAAAACAGAATTCTTCTAAAAACCATAATTCCCCTGACCAGATTTTATCCCCGTTTGTTAAAGCGATAGAATCGGTTGTTGAGAGTTTATCTTCGATTAATTCAGAACTGATTTGTACAACCCCAGGATGCAATAATTCTGTTTCTAAAGCGGGTTATAAATTTTGTTATAGTTGTTGGAAAGCGAATCAAAGCAAACCGAATCCTAAACCAGAACCAGAACCTAAATCCTCTCCTATTATTTTATTATCGGCTACCAAAATTAGCGAGCAGTTATCAATTCCTAAAAATCAAATTAATTCGATTTTTGCAGAGTTAGGGTTACTGAGTAAACAACAAAATGGTTGGGTTCCAACGAAACGGGGATTAGGATTTGGTGCAGTTCAGAAAAACCACCCCCAAACGGGAAATTCCTATGTTTTATGGCCAGAAGCAATTTTAGACAATCAAGTTTTTCTCGCAACTATTGAAACTTTGAAAGGAAATCAAACAGAACCTTCAGAATTAAGTTTTCGGGAAAAATTTCAAAGCAGTGCGAACCTGCGAACTACTGATGGTCATTGGGTACGGTCAAAAGCAGAAGTGATGATTGATAATTGGTTATATATGATGGGATTAGTTCATGCTTATGAACGTCGTCTTCCCATTGAAGAAGAAGCCTATTGTGATTTTTATATTCCGGCTGGAAAGGTTTATATTGAATATTGGGGATATGAAAATAATCCTGAATATTTAGAACGGAAAAAAATTAAACAACGTTTATATCAAAAATATGATTTAAACTTAATTGAGCTATCAGAACAACAAGTCAGAAATTTAGATGATGAACTCCCTCAACTGTTGTTACCGTTTGGAGTAACCATTAATTAAAGGATCAAGGATAGCTGTGATTTCCTTCTGCTTTAATTAGGTCGAGTTCCTGTGATTGTCCCCATTTTTTTAGGAATATGGGTGGTTACTTGTAGCGGATTTAAAGAGAAGGTAAAATTCTGATGATCTAATCCAAAAGACGCAAAGGGACTTTCATTAGGAATCGTTAATTTTCCATTCATTAAACTGACTTGAGCTTGAAAGGAGGCTTGAAACTGAAGCACTTCTGATCCTAAAAGTCCAAACGCAGGTAAACTTAAATTGACCGGAAAACCGAAATTTGCAGTTTCATATTTAAGAGAACAAAGTTGTTTTGAATCTTGGGAAATAGTAATACAATTGTTTCCTTCCCAATTAAAGGTTGCTAATTCTTTTGGTAAACCCCAAATTTCTCGTCCCCCTGCTACCGAGTCAGGATGATCAACATAAATATGGGTGATCCATCCTCCCCAGGTTCCCTTGTAAGTGACAATTGCTGGACTGACAATTAATTCATTATATTCAAGGGTAGAACCCGCTTGATAGGTGGAAATATAAATTCCGCCGATGGTTTTTCCAAATCCTACAGAAAATATCTCTAATTCAGGGGGAATAAACCCACGAATGCGATCGCAATCAACAAACTGTAATGTTTGCAATGCGTAACCTTTCAACGTCCAAGGAGGAGAAGGATAAGACATAACGAATTAAGAATTAAGAATCGCGTAGCGTCCTGAGCGGAGCGAAGGATCTGAATTAAGAATTAAGAATTAAGAATTTTTAACCTTTGATTCTTAAAAATTAACTTTCAACTTTTGACTTTCTACTGATTACTGATTACTGATTACTGATTACTGATTACTGTATTCTACCATTTTGGATTAGATTCGACAAAAGCGGTGGCGACATCGGCGGAAACGGGTTTTAAGAAATAGTATCCTTGAGCATATTCGCAATTGAGCGATCGCAACTGTTCTAATTGATAAGCGGTTTCTACTCCCTCAGCAATCACATCTTTATTTAACCCATGAGCTAACCGAATAATGGTTCTAACAATTGTTAAATTTTCTTCCCCTTGATCCCGTCCAATTTGACCCACAAAAGATTGATCAACTTTAATCGTATCAATGGGAAATCGGGGTAAATAACTTAAGGAAGAAAACCCTGTTCCAAAATCATCAATGCTAAGTTTAATTCCTAAACTTTTTAACTTTTGCAATAAATGAATCGTCGATTCTAAATCATCCATAACCACACTTTCAGTAATTTCTAATCTTAATCCTTTCGGATCAATTTCCGAGGTTGTAATCATGTCTTTAATTTGTTCGACTAAATCCGCTTGATAAAATTGTCTAGCTGATAAATTGACTCCTAAGATTAATTCTAATTCCGGCGAAAATTTATCTTGCCAGATTTTCAGTTGAGAACAAGCTTCCTGTAATGCCCATTTTCCCATCGGTACAATTAACCCCGTTTCTTTAGCAATTGCCATAAAAACATCAGGGGTAAGGAGACCTTGTTCAGGATGTTGCCAACGAATTAATGCTTCAAATCCAGTTATTTTACCGGATGATAAGGAAATCACAGGTTGATAATATAAAACAAATTCTTGTCGTTCAATCGCTAATCTTAAACTGGTTTCTAACTTCAGTTGTTCAATATAATTAACCTGCATTGTTTGTTCAAACACTTGATACATTCCCTTGCCTAACCCTCTAGCGCGATATAAGGCAGTGTGGGCATTTCTTAATAAATATTCTGCCCTTCCTTCTGCCGTTTCACTCAGGGCAATTCCAATACTTAAGGTCATGAATATATCATGATTATTTAAACAAAAGGGTGATAATAAAGCTTGATGGATTCGTTCTGCAACTAAGATGATATTTTCTTGTGTACTTAAGTTTTCAATTAAAATCGCAAATTCATCTCCTCCTAACCGAGCAATTAAATCATGATTTCTTAAAGCGGTTCTCAACCGTTGAACAATTTCTAATAACAGTTGATCTCCAGCTTTTTGACCCAAAGAATCATTAATGCGTTTAAACCGATCAAGATTTAAAAATAGAACAGCACATTGATTTTTCTGGTGTTTAGATTGTTTGATCGCACGCCCCACTCGATCTAAAAATAAGGTACGGTTGGGTAAACCTGTTAAGGAATCATGCAAGGAATTGTAAATTTGTTTATAACCAATTATCCCTGTTCCTGCTAAAGCTAATGATAAAATTGGAGCTAGTATAGGAACCCAAATATTTAAGAAAAACAAGAAATAACTAATTCCAAACAATCCCAAAAATCCAATTATTAAAGCCAAGCCTTGTTGAATTGGATGTTTAATTTTCCAAACCAAAGATCCGCCCAGTAATGCCCAAATCCCAATCCAAATAATTTCTAATCCTTCTGGTATAAATCTAAATAAATCCGAAGAGTAAAAGGTTAGATTTAGCCAAGAAAAAAAGATGATTCCTTGAGAAAAGCCCGAAGTTTTAATCAAAGAATTAGACTGAGCAGCATTAATAATTTGGCTAACGATGTGAGCATGGATTAACACCCCTGGCATTTTAAAGTTTTCCGTCGCTGCCATACTATAGGGGGTTAAAAACGCATCGGGAATACTAGGGGCTGTTGTTCCAATCAAAATAATTTTGTTCTTAATCCAACTCGGATCAACTTGGTCGGACAAAACCTCTTTAATCGTAACGATTTTAGCAATATTTGGGGTGCGATAATTCATCAAAATTTGATAACCTCGGTTATCAATATCTGCATAACCCCCATCTCCTGATTTTAAAGGAAAAAATACGGTTTTTCCTAATTCCATATATTCCGAATGACGGGCGTTATTTTTAGGATAAATTCCCTGAGTTGCTAGGTGAGCTAAAGCTAATTGCAGAGAAAACGCAAAAATGCTATTGCGATCTGAACTATTGGCAAATAAAAGTTGACGCCGAACGACACCATCCGCATCTAATACTAAATCATTAAATCCAATGCGTTCGGGAGGAATCCCCGGAGGAGGCGGAATATTAGAACTTTCAGAATTGCCAATTTTGGTAATGGCAATCACGTTATCGGCTTGTAGTTGTTTTAATAAGGCTTTTCCTCCCGGTTCTTGGGGCAAATCTCGATATAAATCTAATCCAATGGCTGTGGGTTGATGTTGTTGGAGTTTTTCAAAAACATCAGCTAAAATTTGATCCGTCATCGGCCATCGTTTTTGACTTTTGATATCGTCTTCTGTAATCGCAACTACTAATAAATTTGGGTCAGGTTCGGCTTGAGGTCGCAAACAAACGAACGCATCAAATAATCGTAATTCTAACGGTTCTAACAATCTTAATTTTTGGCAACCCACCACGAATAAAGTAATCATGAGAGTAGTCACCAGGGGTGGTGATAAACGAAGGGAGGGGACGGAAAAATTAGAAGAAACTCCGACCCGGACAAGCTGTTGCCAAAATTTGAGATGAAGATGACTTTGAGGAGGCATGAACTCAAGGTAAAATGCAAACGGGAGACACTGTATTGGTTAATTCACCTTTTCGGTTAGATGAACGGGAAATCTGTTCCGACGTTGGAGAGTCTGGGTTAAGAGCAAATGATTCTTGCACCCGATTGTAATCTCAGGTCTGCCTGTGCTGTTGGTTAGTTCCCGAACCCTCTTTTAAGTTAAAGTAAATTTTCGCTTTATGACAAATCAACTTCCGATTCCTGTAATTATTAATGGCGCGGGTGGTAAAATGGGCCGCGAAGTCATCAAAGCCGTTGCTTCTGCACCGGACTTAACGTTATTGGGGGCAATTGATCATAACCCCGCTTTTTTTGAGCAAGATGCAGGAACCCTGGCAGGAATCGAACCGTTAGAAGTGCCGATTACCAATGATCGGGAAGGAACTTTAGTGATGGCGGCACAGGAAAAACAACCTGGAGTGATGGTAGATTTTACCCATCCTGATTCAGTGTATGACAATATTCGCGCCGCGATCGCCTATGGGATTCGTCCGGTGGTGGGAACAACGGGGTTAAGTCCGGCTCAAATTCAGGACTTAGCCGAATTTGCAGATAAAGCCAGTATGGGTTGTTTAATTATTCCTAATTTTTCCATTGGTATGGTTTTATTGCAACAGGCGGCAATTGCCGCCTCCCGTTATTTTGATCATGTGGAAATTATCGAACTCCACCATAACCAAAAAGCCGATGCTCCCAGTGGGACGGCGATTCAAACCGCTCAACTGTTAGGAGAACTGGGTAAAACTTATAATCCGCCCTTGGTGACAGAAACCGAAAAATTAACAGGCGCCAGAGGGGCGGAAGCCGACGAAAAAATTCGCATTCATAGTGTTCGCTTACCGGGGTTCATTGCTCATCAAGAAGTGATTTTTGGCGCCCCCGGACAAATTTATACCCTGCGTCATGACACGAGCGATCGCTCTTGTTATATGCCAGGGGTATTGTTAGCCATTCGCAAAGTCATGCAACTCAAAAATCTGGTGTATGGGTTAGAAAAGATATTATAAGAATTAAGAATTAAGAATTAAGAATTAAGAAATGGGTGTCAGGTATCAGGTGTCAGGTGTCAGGAGGCAGAAGGCAGAAGAAGAATTATCTCCCTCCGCTCCCTCCGCCTCCCCTACTCCCCCCGCCCTCTTCTGAGTTCTGCTCTTAAAATTATTGAACTGCGGATAGGAAATTAAAATGTTGATTCCCATCACTCGCCAAACGTTTGAAAATTTAATTCCTGCTGTCGCTACAGCAGAACAATATAAATATTGCTGGGGAAAACCGAGGGATTTTTTAAAGCGATTATTAATTTCTACGGTTTGTTTAGTTGTCTGGATTTTTCTGGAATATGGTGTGAATGGAGATAGCCTTAAAATCCTCATAATGATTGTCGGAATTTCCTCTTGCTTATATTGGTTATGGGGGCCGATTTTAGAAGCCAGTTTAAAAAATCGAAAATATCGCAGTTATCCCTATGCTGGCTTTTGGCAAGGGGAAATTTTAGATTGTTTTATTACGGAAGCGGTGACAGAACAACAAGAATCCGTTAATAAACGGGGTGAACTAATTATTATTGAAAATTTAGAACGCCGCATTAACGTGGAAGTGGGGGACTCAACCGGGTTTACCACTATTGTTCAAGCGTCTCTAAATCGCAACCATAAACGCTTACGTCCGGGTCAAGTTGCCCAACTGATTGTGATGTCTTATCTAGACGATTTAAGCGAAATTAATGAATTTTCTGATCTGTATATTCCCAGTCAAAATCTCTGGGTGGGTGAATATCCTTATATTCGTCGAGATGTGTTTACAGAAATTAGCCGCAAGTTCCATTCTCGTCGCTCCCAACGCAAAACCCCTCCCCCACAAACGGGAGTTACCGCCATTGAACGATATAATCCTTACGAGAGTTAACCGGATCAACAGAAGCTATTTTTGCTTGATCACTCACTGGGATGGCGGTAAATGTAATAAGACTTTTTAATTAAATCTTGAATTTGATTTTAAATTTTAAACCATTTCAACCTTAGCAGTTTGTTACATTCCCCAAATTATTGAGAATAATTTCTATTTATTCAACGACTTGACAACGTTTGAGGCAAATGTTAGATTTTTTATAGATAAGCTAATATAGGTTTTTTATGTTTAGCCGTTAGATTAGAGGCTACATTCCTAATAATTTCGTTACAAAAAGCCTCAATCTTGCTAAATTGTCCCGTTCCTGTGCAGCCCTGTGAAAAATCTTTTTTTACTCCTTCTGAAGGGTATCTTGACAAAATATTGATTTTGTGATAAGGGAAGGTTTAACTTTTGCGATCGCACCTTCCCAAACGATACCTTAATTCCCATTAATTTCTCGACCATAAGCTTGCCAAGCCAAGTCTACTAACCCATTCACCACCGCCACCGCCACAACAGCACTCCCCTTGCGACCATCAATACGGATATGGGGAACCATTGAATCATTTAAACGGGATTTTGCCACATCCGCCCCCACAAACCCAGACGGGGAGGCAATCACCAAAGCGGGTTTAATTTCATCCGCTTCTATTAAATCCACTAAAGTTGAAAGGGCCGTTTGTTCCTGACCGATGACAAAAATGGCTTCAGGATAACGCCGTGCTAAGGTTTCAATGCCCCAAGCCGAGCGGGTTTTTTCCCGTTGCGGTCGGGTAACTGCCTCCATTGAACAATAAACGGGATTTGCAAAAGTAGACAAAATCCGAGGGGTAATCCCGACTTGCACCATCGGCACATCAACCACAATCGTTGTCCGGGCGGCTAAGGCAGCAGCCCCTCCTTGTAACGCTTGATCCGAAAAGCGCACTAAACTTTTATATTCAAAATCCGCCGTCGCATAGATGACCCGACGAACAATTTCATACTCCGCAGGCGAAAAGACGTGATCGCCTATTTCCTCATCAATCATTCCTAAGCTTTGGGCATCGGTAATATGCCATTCCATCGTGACTTGTCGCCTTTGCCTTTTAACCGTACTAAGGAGGGTTACTCAGTACAGGATTTTTACAACCTCAGTGTATCAGTAATCAGTAATCAGTCAACAGTCAACAGTCAACAGTCAACAGTCAACAGTCACCAGTCACCAGGAGGGGCGAAGCATTCGGGCAAAAATTTATGGTAAAAACCGATAAGTTACGTGCCGAATGCTTCGCCCCAACTTCCTCCTGACTCTGTAGAGACGCGCCATGGCGCGTCTCTACGGAATTTAATTAAGTTTCTGAAGACAACGACTGATTAATCATGGGGGTGAGGTAAGCCACCAGGAACCCGATGAGGAAGGCGGAAATATTTCTAAC
>JBMDYE010000347.1:0-4666 GCA_048595135.1 Planktothrix sp.
CGTCGGATAATTTCGGGGTAGGCGGTTTACCAACGTTGCAGGAATACAACGCCAGTCCCGTTGCCGTCAGTCCCATTCCTTGCAAAAATTGACGTCGGGTAGTCATAATTTTGAGTTGTAGGATGGGCTATGCCCATCAAATATTAATTAATCAATGTAGAATTGGCGCTCAAATTGATATAGCAATCCTAAATGAGTCATGATGAAAAATCAGCCTGAAACCAAAGCACAGCAAGAAGCCAATATGACAACCTATTTAGAATTGCTATATTAGGATGATGGGCAGAGCATCGTCCTACGCTTTGACTTGGCGATGAGTTACCATGGCTTGAATTTGACCTAACGCATAATCAAGTAATAATCCCGTTATTCCGATGACAAATACCGCTAAGAATACGGAACTTAAATTAAGTCGATTCCATTGATCCCAAACGAAGAACCCAATTCCCACGCCTCCGGTTAACATTTCTACCGCCACAATCACTAACCAAGCAATCCCTAAACTAATTCTTAAGCCTGTAAAAATATAGGGTAAACTGGCAGGTAAAATGATTTTAATGACTCGTTTCCATTGGGGCATTTCTAACACTCTGGCTACATCTAAATAGTCAGGATTAACACTCGCCACCCCTAACGCT
Organism: Planktothrix sp.; assembly: GCA_048595135.1. Classification (GTDB taxonomy): domain Bacteria; phylum Cyanobacteriota; class Cyanobacteriia; order Cyanobacteriales; family Microcoleaceae; genus JBMDYE01. Next base: position 639 of record JBMDYE010000347.1, read on the forward strand.
GTGTTAATAATTGTCGGCCATAAAGAGGTAATGAAGATCACAAAAATAGCCGAAGGTTCTGCTAAGTTGAAAATCGCTAAAGCAATGGGTAACCAAGCTAAGGGAGAAACGGGTTTAAAAATTTGCACTAAGGGGTTTAAGGCTAAATAGGCGGGTCGAGACATTCCAATTAAAAATCCTAATGGAATCGCAACAATTGCCCCTAATAAAAACCCTAAAACCACCCGGCGTAAACTGGCTAACAGTAACCAAGCTAACCCTAAATTCCCAGGGCCTTTTCTAAAGAAAGGATTGGCGTATTCTCGACTATCAATTAACGCTTCTAAGGGGGTTGGCATTAAATCTGTTAGGAACGTTGCGGCAAACCACCACAGAAGAATAACCCCTAAAAATCCTAAAGCGGGTAACACAAACTGATCCCGAACAATAATTGGCTTGGTTTTTTTCCATGCCAGTTGTCCGGCGACAGCGATCGCCGCTAGATTGAGTTGTAATAACATTGATGTTCCTCAGAGTCTAGGTCAGTGAATGCGAAGAAAATAAATACTGGCCTGGAACACTGATATCGTCAGATTAGAGATCATTCTGACTGTTTCAGTCTCCTCCCAATGCCTACGGAGTTAGCTGACGGGCTGGGGTTGAGAGATACCCTTCTCTTCCTATTTACCAGAAGAGATTAGCCCCAAAAATTTGGTTCCCCCGTTCTTACTGATTAGGATTAGTTACAGTAAGACTCGGCTGACTTCTTCGCGAGATATGATTACGAAGTTAACACAACGTTTAGACAGATGCAAGGCTTTTGGACAATTTTTGGACTTTTTCTAACTAATGGGGTAGGTATAAATCTTTAATCGTTCTTATTTTTTGATCAGAATCAACAGATTTTGATCTCAACCTATTGATTTTCCATACCCCTTTATTAGTCACAAATTAAAACCCAACTTCGATTAAATCGGCTCCTGATGGAATCACATCTCCTCTCATTCCATTATCAAAGGTTGTGGTTGTGCGAAGAAAAGGATCTGGATTGGGTTGTACTTGATTGAGTTGCGGATTAACCGTTTCATCCAGATAATCTTGATTATATTCAAACGGTTCATCCAATTCTTGACCCCCGACTGGGAACGTTAAACGGGAGGGATCACGACCGATATTTAAAGTTCCGATATCCTCAGCAGAACCTTGAGGAACTTGAGCATTTTCAACCCTTGTAATTCCAAATTCAGTTCCCGTTAAATCCGCATTAGCCAGATTAGCGCCATCCAACTGAGCTTGAATTAAATTTGCGTCAGTTAAGTTCGCGTTACTTAGGTTTGCATGATTAAATTCAGCTTGATTTAAAAATGCACCTTCTAAATTCGCTTGATTGAGATTGGCCCCTGTTAAGTCAGCGCCTTCTAAATTGGCCCCTTCTAAATTGGCACCAGCGAGGTCTGCATCTCGCAAGTCTACCCCAATTAAATGAGCGCCACTTAAATCGGCTCCTCTCAAATCACATCCTTGACATAATCGGGTTTCTAATAATTGTTTAAGATCATTAGAATTTTGTGAATAGGCTGGAGTCGCAACTCCAAAACCGAGTAGAAGCACTGTGGCTGCTCCAAACAATGTTTTAGCTTGGATTTTCATAACTTGTCCTCCGATCGCTGCCACCCAAAAACTACACCTGATAGTTTTATGATTCCTATTATAAGCCAGGTCAACGGCTCAAGGCTTCACCCATTAGGAATATTTAACAAATTACAATAAACCCTTGATTTATATCTTGGGAAATGCTCCTAAAAATTGAAGATTCAGTCAAGATTTAGCCTTGAGTAAGCCGGATATCAATCATGATGGGCAGAGCATCGTCCTACAATCAGGATATCAATCATGATGGGCAGAGCCCATCCTACAATAAGTTTTCAAAGGTGTTATACATTTCTCTTGCTAATTTTTTAGGATTCCAAAGGGGGGCTAAAGTATTGGGTTGTTGAGCTTGAATTAAATAAGATTTAATTTGCTGCCTTAAATTCCCATCTTGACCTAAACGAATTCCTAATTCGGTGTATTCTTCCCAACTCCAAGCGGTTCCAAAATTCAAATTAACGGCTTGTAAAAAGGCATATCCCATTCGAGAGAGATACTGTTCTCCCGCACGGGTGACAATGGGTAAATGGGCAGATAACGCTTCTAAATTATGGGTTCCTCCATTATAAGGATAGGAATCTAATAACACATCCGCCACATGATAAATTGCCCGATGTTCCTCTTCGGTTTTCGTTAATCCAATAAACACAATTCGGCTTTTATCAACGTTACATTCTGCACAAGCTTGCTCATACATTTCCCGAATTAACTTCGGATCACCTTGACCTTTTCTCAACAAAAGACTATTCGGGACAGCTTGCAGAATTCTAACCTGAGCTTGAATCATTTCCCAGTTCGTTTTTCGTCCCGGTGCAACACATAAATAAACGATTTGATGGGGTAAGATTTTTAAGCTGTTTCTCACCGCATTTCGATCAACGGGACGGCTTTTTAATGGGTCTAATGCAACGGATGTTTCAGGTAAACGAATTAACTGTTCTAAATAATAGTGATCAATGCCTTCGGGGTGGGTATAGTGATCACAGAGAAAATAGTTATTTTTAGAGACATAAGGGGCATCAAATCCCAACCAAGACACACAAACCGCCGCTGGAGAATACGCTAAAATTTGTACATTTGCCGGAACTGTCATCGAATCTAAATCGACTAAAATATCTAACTGATCTTGTCGCATTTCTTCGGCTAATTCTTCCGGGGATGCAAAACCATTCGGATAGGCTTTTGGCCAATAGGTTTTACTCACCATTTGTTCAAATCGCTGGGTCACTTCATCATAGGGTAATTGACCCGTAATATAGAGATGAACATGGGGAGTAATCATTGCTAATTCTCGAATTAGCGCTTCGCTACACCAACCGACGGAATGGCGACGGAAATGTTTAGACATAAAGCCAATTCTTAATGCTTTTGGCATGAAATATTGGCGAGGCGGTTGGGGTTGAAGGGGGAGAAGATGGGGCCAACGGAATTGAGCATATTGTCGGGAAATTAATCGATAAAATTCTGAATTTGCTTTAACTTTATCTCGGAGGTGGGAAACGGTAAACAGTAGGATTTCATACAGAATAATGACTTCCCCTGCGGAAAGTTCCTCAAGGCGTTCATAACAAATTTTTTCTAAGTCTTGAAGTTTGTCTAAGGCTTGTTGACAAGCACCGGATTGAGTATAAGCAAAAATATAAGCGATCGCCGATAAAACCGGAACTTTTTCTCCACAGTTTTGACAATACAAATCGGCTGCTTTTCTTGCTTTTTCTAAATGGGTAGAATGACTGAGTAAATCACATAGCTGTTGATGGGCTTCATAAAAATCAGGCTTTAATTCAATGGCTTTTTCTAAATTAGCAATGGCTTCTCCTGGTTGTTCATGCTTTCTAATATGGGCTAATCGACAGTGAACTTCTGCCCAATCTGGTTGTAAAGTTAAGGCTTGTTCAAAATATTGAATCGCTTCTTTGAGATTGCCAATTTTAGAATAAAGATGGGCTAAATTAGCATAGGCATCAATGGCATCGGGTTGAATTTGAATGGCTTGGTTATAATGCTCAATGGCAGATTCATGTTGGGATTTTTCACTCAATAAATGGGCAAGATAAAGATGGGATTGATATAAATTGGGATTCAGTTCAATCGATTTTTGATAATATTGAATCGCTTCATCCACTCGCCCCTGTTGCGATCGCATGGTGGCAATATTGGCATAGGGATCTGCCCAATTCGGTTTTAGATTAATTGCCCTTTGATAACTTTGAATGGCTTCTTCCCATAACTTCCGTCGCGCCAAGGTATTTCCAAATTCAAAATTAAAATCTGCTGCGACTAAATTCGGTTGAATTTCTAAGGCGTTTTGCCAAGCGGCGATCGCCTCATCTGCTTTACCAATGGTTTGATAAACTTTCCCTAAATTCCAATGAACAGCCGCTAAATTAGGATTAAAT
>JBMDYE010000348.1:0-1502 GCA_048595135.1 Planktothrix sp.
ACTCAACCCTTCAATGGCATCGACATCGGGTTTATCCAGTTGTCCGAGAAATTGGCGCGCATAAGCACTCAGGGATTCCACGTAGCGGCGCTGACCTTCGGCGAATATCGTATCAAAGGCTAAGGAAGATTTACCGGAACCGGAAACGCCTGTAAAGACAATTAAGCGATCGCGCGGTAATTCTAAATCAACGTTTTTGAGGTTATGTTGTTTCGCACCCCGAATGCGGATGGTGTTGGGGGTGTTGTTGGGATAGGGTAAGGGGTCAGAGAGTGATGTTGAGTTCGACATGGAAACCGCGCGAGACATTCCTTAATCATCTTAGCGTTACCATTGATTCGGTTGAGTGGGAAGGAAACCCAACAATGAATTAAACTCGGTTAATGTAGTATATCAAATCTGATATATTTAAAGGATGAATCAGCAGGATAAACCGCTAATCTGGTTGCAGGGAGAAGTTAAAACTCCACCTTTTAGTCAAAACGCAAGAATTGAAGCAGGTGTTTTCTTAAGGAGGTTACAGCAAGGTGAAAATTTGGGGATGCCTCACTCTCGACCGATGCCTAGTATTGGAAATAACTGTCATGAATTAAGAATTCGAGATAGTCGCCAAACCTGGCGGATTATTTATCGAATTGATCAGGATGCTATTTTAATTGTTGAGATTTTTAGTAAAACAACCAGAACCACACCAAAAATTGTTATTGAAAATTGTAAAAAGAGGTTAAGTCAATATGACCGAGATTAGTCATCATCATGCAATGGATGAAGAAAAGAAAAAACGCTTAGAAGCTAAAGGCTGGAAAGTGGGAACTGTGGCTGAGTTTTTAGAACTAACGCCCGAAGAAGCCATGTTAGTTGAAATTAAGTTAGCCTTAAGTCGGAATTTAAAAGAACGTCGTCAAAAGTTGATGACACAAGCAGAGTTAGCTGGAAAAATTCATTCTAGCCAACCGCGTATTGTTAAAGCAGAAAATGGGGATGCTTCAGTGTCTATTGAGTTATTAATTAAGGCGATTTTAGCGACAGGTGCAACTCCCCAAGAAATCGGTGATGTAATTTCTAGTGTAGGATAATTAACAATAACATATAGATTGAAATAGTGAGCAATCGGGGAGTAAGGGACTCAGAATTGTTATCAATTGGTATCAATATCAATAAGAATATCCCTTTCTCTTTAAACATGAATCTATTCGTTCAATATCTTCTAGCTCTACTGTACCACCTACCCCTGCTTCATCAGCACATTCATCTACATCCGCTTTTGTATCTCGATCTTTATTTGTATACTGATAATTCGAGGAATCACTAACTATGTTAGAACAGAAACTTAGCATAAATAGTAAAAATATGAAAATTGAAAAGACCGTGATAGATTTTTGTCTGGCTTCATACTCATCATCAGGTATGATAGAAACTTCCGAGATAAAAATACGTTTTTTTAATATAGTCTTTAACTTATTTTTTATTTCATTATCAATTTCTTTCGCATTATAAAATAA
>JBMDYE010000349.1:0-14880 GCA_048595135.1 Planktothrix sp.
CGTTACCTGAAAAACCCGCCTTTTCTGATGTTCAAAAGCCTGATTTTTTAGTCAATAAACCGGAACAAATTGATTTAAAACCTGAACAGCAGGAAGCTAAGTTACTTGAAAATGCGACTAAAAAGTTAATTGATTTGTTTAACGGAGAAATTATTGAGAAAAAGCCAAAAGAAGTGACGACAACGACAACCTTGGTGGAACCCGAAACGCCTCCCAATTATTCTTATGCTTCAGAAGTTCCAGAAACGGAAGAGTTCCTTGATGATCGAGAACCCGACGAAGAAAATCCCGAAGATATGCCATTTTAAACTTTATTTTTATTGAGATTTAGCTAGATTTTTGAGCAATGGGACAGGTCTTGCAATCCGAACAGATTCATAGAGTTCGGGGTGGTGAATGAAAATATAATGCTCGTATTCATACCAGTGCATTTCGCCTTTTTCTTTGTTACAGGTCAGACAAATAACCCAGAGATTTTGGAAATCTAAGGAAAGCCAGGGATATTGGGATCGAGGAAGTTTATGGTCGATACTACGGCTATGGTTACGGGTATAGAGGCGATCGCAAATCGGACAAGCGCGATCGGAGTGATCCCTAACCCATTGTTGACTTTCCAGGGTTGTTCCACATTCTGCATCACCATTAATATAACGCCAATCGTCAAATTTGCGATAGTCTGCGAAATGTTCAGACGTTAATTTGTGGTAGCGCCGTCCGCCAATGATTTTGGCTGTTTTAAACAACTCTTTGAGGTCTAAATTTTCCAGGTGATCGGGATTGAGGTTATCGGAAATCATGGATTTGTAAGGCTATGTGCTGTTAGAATAGAGAATAAAAAATCGATCAAGGTCTGCTGACTTTATTTGCTATAGTCAATAAATTCTATTGTTTCGGGTGCGGGAAATTGTTCTTCAATTAAAGCGTGAATTTCGGCAAGTTCTGGGTTATATAATTGTTGAAAATTCGCCCGATCCGCATCGGTTTGGTATTTATCACCAATACGGGCAGCTTCTAAGAAAAGTTCTTCGAGACTCAAATCAGGTTCTGGATCGGGATTGATTAATGCGTCCAGAGTGAGATAAAGGCTGATGACAGATTGCCAACCCACATTACGGTAGCCTTCTTCCTTGAGTTTTTGTCGCTGTTGAGGGCTAAGTTTTTTTCGGTTTTCCGAGTTCCATTTCTGAACTTCCCGATAACTCATCCCCTGGAAATTTCGTTTTTTATCCGCCATAAAACATGACTCCAAAAACTGTACAGGATTCACTCGATGGTTTTTTGAAAAAGACGAATCACAGCCTGACGGATTTCGCTATCTTGATATCGCAGTAGGGATTTCGTCTCCTGGGCAACTTTTAGCCGAATTTGATCTAACAAGTTTCTGAGTTGGCGATTATCTTTCATCAGCAAATCGTTAACTTTTTTCAGTTCATCAGTTTGTTTCTCCATTTCATCTTTGCTGGCGAGGAGATTATCGCGATCGGTTTCCAAATCCTTTAATTTTCCTTGGAGTTCCGCTAATTCTTCAGAAGAAGGGTTTTCTCTCAGATTGATAATTTGTTTAACCAAATCGTGAATTTTTTCTTCCTTTTCTGCCAGTTCTTTTTGCTTACGAGTCACCTGTCCTTTTTGGGCGGCTTGGAGTCGCTGACGGTTGATGAGTTCGGTTCCGGCGAATCGAGAGGCGGCTTGGAGAATCGAGAGGCGATCAAAAGTGGCGGAGAAGTCGAGAGCGTCTAGGGCGCGTTCGGCGTCAGCTTTTGTCCATCCCTGCTCTCGCAGAAAAACGATAGCTTCTTTTTTAGTCACAGTCTCTTCTTTAACATCTAAGGAAGAACTTGGGGTTTCCATACCTTTGCCCGGTATTTAGAGACAATAACGGATAGCGGCTCAGAGAAAACTGAACTTTTATCTATTTATTCTGATTATCAAGTATCGTTCAACTTTTGACTGTAAAGTTTTCTAAATTACGGGTTCAGATGGCGATCGCACGGCTCTTTAATTGAGCAACAGTTGACATCTGCGATTTAATATGATATGAAGTAACTACAACAAAGTTCTAACATCATGTTGACTGCGTTTTCATAGATCGGAATTATTTCTATTCCGGTATGGGAAAATTTAGCCAACGTTCCTAAAAATCAAGGTGACTCAGTTTAAAGATTAATCCGTCTTTGAGCTTGCTTAAAACAAGTTCAATTTTTAGAGTTATTGAAACTTGCGATAACTTCTAAGGTGTTGTACTCAAAATTTATCTTTGAAATTGAAGGATATATTGATGTTAGGGTTTTAATTTTTTATCCTCATTTTAGGAGTAAAATATGAAACCTCACGCAGCTTTTTATGGTGATTTTGAAAACGTTGGAGTTTCTTCTGAACAAGTTCTAATCTTGCCTCAACGGTTAAGTAAAAAAGGTAATCTATTGATTTGCAATGCTTATAAGAGTTGGAAAAAAGAAGATGATTTACTGGCTAAAAATCTTAAGCAGGTCAACTTTAAAATGATGCACGCTCCTTCCGTAAAAAATGCGGTTGATGACTTAATTATTGAGGATTGTAAAAAGGATATTTTATCAGATAGAAGAATTAGAGAAGTATTTTTGATGACGGGAGATAAAGATTTTTTACCCTTGGTTAAAGACTCACATAGATTCGGAGTTAAAGTTAATTTAATCTATCGATCTGCTAATGCAAGTCAAAAATTAATAAATGCAGTGGATGAAGCTTATGATATAGATGAATTCCTTTCCGATTCTGATCTCAATCGGACTGTTGCAAAAGATAACCTAGATTCTTCTATGATGATTCCTTATGAAGAAGCGAAACAATGCTTAATTAAATTAATTAAAAAGGTTCAAACTGAAGGGAAAAAAGCTACTCTAGGTTTAATGGGTAAATTAATGAAAGAGCATCTGCAACCATCAGGATATAAAGAAGTATCCTCCATTGCTAAACCCAATGGTGGAAAATTTTCTAAATTGAGTCAATTTGTACAAGCAGTGGTTCAAGAAGGATTTATTAAAAATAGCAATGGGAATTTAATCTTAGTTAAAACTTAGAATCGTCGTAAAATTAATGAAAATAGGAATTAGGAATTATGAAGAAACTGCCCGAAATTAAAAACGAGGAACTCAGATTACAAGCCTTAACCCATCGTTCTTATATTAATGAAAATGCCGACGCTGGAGAAGATAATGAACGCTTAGAATTTTTGGGAGATGCGGTCTTAGGCTTTTTAGTCGGAGAACTGTTGTTTAAAAAACGATATCGCGACGATATGACGAAAATGAGCGAAGCCAATATGACCCGCTTGCGTTCTGCGTTAGTCGATGAAAAACAACTGGCTAAATTTGCCCTTCAGTTTGGTTTAGGAGAATTATTGCGTCTGGGAAAAGGCGCCATTCGAGATGGAGGACGCACCAACCCCGCTTTACTCAGTGATGCGTTTGAAGCGTATATTGGCGCGTACTATCTGGACACGAATATTGATGCGGTTCGCGAGTTCATTCACCCGTTATTTACTGCGGTGGCGAATGAAATTGTGTTTCCCCAAGCCGAAACCCAACCCAAAACCTTGATTGATAGTAAAAACCGCTTTCAGCAATGGGCGTTAGCCAAATGGGGCGAAAATCCTAAATATTATATTGTTAACGAGTTTGGGCCAGATCATGCCAAGGAATTTTCGGTGGAAGTTCGGGTCAAAGATCAAGTGTACGGGTTTGGGAAAGGACATCGCAAACAAGATGCAGAAAAACACGCCGCCGAAGTGGCCCTCCAAAAGTTAGGGATTCTTTGAATGTCCATTGACTCGGTAGACAAAAAACTGCCTTATCGTCATAGAGGGTTTTCTATATTAAGTGTCCTGAGTATTGTTTCCTATCTATGCTTATAACAAGCGGTTTTCACTCGGCTTAAACAACAAATTTATTGTTTAAGTCGGAATTTTTTCCTGTTTTGGGCCAAAATCGATCATTTTAAAAAGTTTAACTTATATAAAACAAGAGATTTTTGGATTTTGTTTATAATGAATTAGCTTAAACTTATAGATCCTATTTAAGAAAAATTTCAATTTTGACACGCAAACATAGTGACATTTTCAAAAAAAGCTGTACACTTAATAACTAAGAACAGTCGCAACACGACGTTCGCACTAATCAGGCCCTAGCCAAATTCAACCGACTCTCATCTCTCAAGGATGGGATAGGACGTGTTCATGATAGTCAATGGTGATCTTAATCCACCGTTGAAAAATTCGCCTATAAACGAATTACGGATCACACTTAATGGGACGACCAGCTTATCGCCTTTCAGGACGGGCTAGTCGATTTCATTTAACTATTTAACTACTGCAAAACAAATTTTGTGAGCAGCAACCTATTTTTTCAACAGGCAGGTTGTCAGGAGGATTTATGTCTCAATTTTCAAACAGCTATTCTCGAAGAAAATTTTTAATTACGGCTGGCGTTTCTGCGGCGAGTTCTGTGTTTTTAAAAGGGTGTTTAGGCAACCCACCTGAACCCACAGCCACAGCGGGAAGTTCTCCGGCTGCCACCGCAGTTCCCGTGGCAAATATTAGCCCAGAACAAGCACCGGAAGTCACCAAAATTAAACTTGGTTTTATTCCGATTGTGGAATCTGCGGGGCTCATTATTGCCAAAGAAAAAGGCTTTTTTGCCAAGTATGGAATGACCGATGTGGAAATTTCCAAACAAGCCAACTGGGCTTCGGCACGGGATAACGTCACCATTGGGGCTGATGGCGGTGGAATTGATGGTGGACAGTGGCAAATGCCCATGCCCCATTTAATTACAGAAGGCATTATTACTGGGGGCAAAAAAGTTCCCATGTATGTCTTAGCCCAGCTTAATACGAATGGAAATGGGGTGGCAGTTTCTAACCTTCATACAGGTAAAAATGTCGGACTAAATCTGCAATCTGCGGCTGAATATATTCGGAATTTTCCGAGTACCAATGGTCGGAAATTTAAAGCGGCTCATACCTTCCCCAATGTGAACCAAGATTTCTGGATTCGCTATTGGTTTGCCGCAGGTGGAATTGACCCCGATGTTGATATTGATTTGATTGCAGTTCCTCCAGCAGAAACCGTTCAAGGGATGCGAAATGGAACAATGGATGCCTTTAGTACCGGCGACCCTTGGCCCTATCGAATCGTTGCTGATAATATTGGCTATATGGCTTGTATTAGTAATGAGATTTGGCCGTTTCACCCAGAAGAATATTTAGCCATTCGTGCCGACTGGGTTGATAAAAATCCCAAAGCCACAAAAGCGGTATTAAAAGGGTTAATGGAAGCCCAACAATGGTGCGATAAACCCGAAAATAGAGCGGAATTAATTAGCATTGTTTCTGGACGGAATTACTTTAATATTCCGAAAGAAGTGATTACCCCTCCCTATCAAGGAAGCTATCAAATGGGAGATGGTAAACCTGCTATCAATGACTTTAATAAAGGCCCGTTGTATTGGAAAGATCCGATTGGTAATGTTTCCTATCCTTATAAGAGCCATGATTTATGGTTTTTAACGGAAACAATTCGTTGGGGTTTCCACAACGGTCAAATTCAAGATATTGCCCAAGCTAAAGCTTTAGTTGATAAGGTAAACCGCGAAGATCTTTGGCGGGAAGCAGCGACGGAAGCGGGCTTTACGGCGGATATTCCCACTTCAACTTCCAGAGGGGTTGAAAAATTCTTTGATGGCATTCAATTTGATCCTGAAAATCCTGAAGCTTATCTTCAGTCTTTGCAGGTTAAAAGAGTTTAATTCTAGTCCCTATTTTCAAGGGTGGGTTTTTAGAGAAAATTTGCATTCAAAAATTTCTATAATTAACCCACTTTTCCAGAATTAATAACAAAATCTATGCTATTAATAGAGTATTATTAATTCTGAAAAACAAACGGTTTCCCATCTTCTATTGTAGTGAAAAAAACAGTCAAGGAGTTGTAACAAAATGGCATCTAGCGCAAGAATTCGCACCAATGGTAATAGTTTTCCTGATAAACTTGCTGAATTTTGGAAAAAGAACTCTCAAAATATTATTCTTCCTTTAATTGGAACCTTGGGATTTTTAGCGGTTTGGCAGTTTTTATCCTTATCAGGACTTACCCGTTTACCAGGGCCGTTAAGCGTAATTACCAACGAACAAACCCGAATTTTGTTAATGTATCCTTTCTATGACAGAGGGGGATTAGATAAAGGGTTATTCTGGCAAACCTTAGCCAGTTTAGGACGGGTTGCCCAAGGCTATTCAATTGCTGCAATTGTGGGAATTAGCGTCGGAATTTTAGTGGGAACAAACCCAATTATTGATAAAGCCCTTGACCCCTTATTCCAATTCTTGCGGATGGTGGCACCGTTAGCCTGGGTTCCTATTGCCTTAGTTGCCTTCCAACAAAACCAACCCGCCGCTATTTTCGTGATTTTCATTACCTCCGTTTGGCCGATTTTAATTAACACCAAAGAAGGCGTTAAACAAATTCCTGATGATTACAATAACGTCGCCCGTGTGTTGCAATTATCCCGCAAAGAATATTACTTAAATATTCTGTTCCCCTCTGCGTTACCTTACATTTTTACGGGATTAAGAATTGCTGTTGGTTTAGCTTGGTTGGCGATTATCGCGGCTGAAATTGTGATGTCCGGTATCGTCGGAATTGGGTTTTTTATCTGGGATGCTTACCAACAAAACTACATCAGTGACATTCTCTTAGCAGTGGTTTACATCGGTGCAGTGGGTTTACTCTTAGACCGAGGCATTGGTTACATCCAACAGTTAATTGTTCCTGGTGAAAGAAAGTAGAAGAATCAGTAATCAGTAATCAGTAATCAGGATTTAGTTTTCTTGAGTTAACAATGGGAAATTCCCAACTTTTACCCCTTGAACAATTAACTCTCAAATTCTCACGGGTAACTGATTAGCTTGGGTAGGAGACGAGGCTCGAAGCGCAGACATTATAAAACCTTAATTGGGAGTAAAAATCATGGCAAAACCTTTAATTGAAGTTGAACAAATTGATAAAGTCTTTCCCTTAGCAGGAGGCGGTCAATATATTGCCCTCAAAGGCATTGATCTCCAAATTAAACAAGGTGAATTTGTTTCCTTAATTGGTCACTCTGGTTGCGGAAAATCTACCCTATTAAATATGGTTGCTGGGCTAGATTTACCTTCAGAAGGCATTGTTACTATTGAAGGACAAAAAATTACTAAACCAGGGCCAGACCGGATGGTGGTCTTTCAAAACTATTCCTTATTACCTTGGCGAACCGTTCGTGAAAATATCGCCTTAGCGGTTGATTCAGTCATGAAAGGTTTACCGTTAGGAGAACGGAAAGCTATCATTGAAAGTCATATTGATTTAGTCGGTTTACGTCATGCCGTTGATAAATATCCCGCCCAATTATCCGGGGGGATGAAACAACGGGTAGCGATCGCTCGCGCCCTCGCTTTACGACCGAAATTACTCTTATTAGATGAACCTTTCGGAGCGTTAGATGCCTTAACACGGGGAAATCTTCAAGAACAATTAATGAAGATTTGCCAAGAAAATCAAATCAGCGCTTTGATGGTGACGCACGATGTCGATGAAGCCGTGTTACTTTCCGATCGCATTGTGATGTTAACCAACGGCCCTGAATCCAAAATTGGGCAAATTTTAGAAGTCGATATTCCTCGCCCCCGTCAACGGATGCAAGTGGTCGAACATCCCAGTTACTATCGCTTGCGGAGTGAAATGATTTATTTCCTTAATCAACAAAAACTGATTAAGAAAATGCGGGCGAAAAAGAATAAAGTTTTATCCCGTCATGGCTTAGAAAAAGTTAATTTAGAAATCGGGTATGTTCCCCTCACCGCTTGCGCCCCCCTCGCCGTTGCGAAGGAACTGGGATTTTTTGAAAAACACGGACTCGATGAAGTGCATTTGGTTCGGGAAAGCAGTTGGCGTGGCATTAGCGATGGCATTATTGGAGGCTATTTAGACGCGGCGCAAATGCCCTCTGGGATGCCGTTATGGATGACCTTAGGGGGGGATGACACCAAACCGACAACGGTGATTACCTCCCTCACCATGACCCGCAACGGCAACGGCATTACCCTCGCCCGTCGGTTCTATGACCAAGGCATTTACACCTTGGCGGACTTCAAAAAGATGCTGTTAAAATCCCCTGGACAGCAACACCGCATGGGGGTTGTCCATCCCAGTTCCATGCACAACTTACTACTGCGGTATTGGTTAGCGTCCGGTGGGATTGACCCAGACCATGATGTGGAACTGTTAACCATTCCTCCCGCCCAGATGGTGGTGGACTTACAAGGGGGAACTATTGACGGATTCTGCGTTGGGGAACCTTGGAACCTGCGGGCGATGATGGAGGATGTCGGGTTTACCGTGGCGACCGACCTAGAAATCTGGCCCGGACATCCTGGGAAAGTGTTAGGCGTGCGGGAAGACTGGGCGGCAACTTATCCAAATACCCACATTGCTTTAGTTAAAGCGTTATTAGAAGCTTGTGCCTACTGTAGCGCCCCTGAAAATGCCGATGAAATTCGGAAAATTTTAGCCCAGCGCATTTATGTGGGAACCCGTGAAGAATATATTCAGTTAGCTGATCCCAATTCGGATGCGTGCAACCTTGACGAACCCATGCGTCAGTATGCTCACCATCAATTCTTCGGGGAAGGGGTGAACCGTCCCAGCCGCACCGAACAGCTTTGGCACATGGTGCAGATGGCCCGTTGGGGACATACGCCTTTCCCTCGCAACTGGGTGGAAATTTTAGAGCGGATCTGTTCGGTGGGTGCGTTTAGTACCGCCGCCCGTGAATTAGGACTGTCTGAAATTAGTTACAGTCGGGGGGCGATTCAGTTATTTGATGGGACAAAATTTGATACCGAAGATCCGATTGGTTATTTAAACGGTTTGAAGATTAAACGGGATTTCACCGTAACAGAAGTTGTGCTGGATACTCCTCGCGTTAAGGTAGCCTAGCGCAGGATTTTCAGGATTATAAGATTTCAGGATTGAGCGGATTTATAAGATTTACGAAAATGAGCAATAATCTTATAAATCCTTTCCTAAAATCTTTTGAAAATGTTTACTTCCACACCTTAATCTAAACCTATGGTACAATTTAAACAGCAGGAAAAATCAACCATGACTTCTTCTAAAATTGCTTCCACTTCCTTTGGTAAAAAGTTTTCTAAAAAAGCCAAAAAAACAGAAAATTTTTTAGTGTTTGATCAGGTGTCTAAGGTGTATCCGACTCCGAAAGGCCCCTATCCGGTTTTAAAAGATGTTAATCTCACGATTAATGAAGGGGAATTTATTTGCGTGATCGGACACTCCGGTTGTGGAAAATCCACCTTATTAAATATGGTGTCTGGGTTTAATACCCCTTCGAGTGGCAAGGTGACATTACGCTCCAAACCGATTTTAAAACCAGGGCCCGATCGGATGGTGGTGTTTCAAAACTATGCCTTATTACCTTGGCGGACGGTATTTGAAAATGTCTATTTAGCGGTTAATGCCGTTAATCCGAATAAATCAGAAGTTGAAAAAAATGCCATTGTTCGAGACCATTTAGCAATGGTGGGATTAGCAGAAGCGGCGGATAAAAAACCCCCTCAAATTTCCGGGGGGATGAAACAACGGGCTGCGATCGCACGGGCGTTAGCGATTCGTCCTGAAGTGTTAATTTTAGATGAACCTTTTGGGGCGTTAGATGCCATTACCAAAGAAGAATTGCAGGAAGAATTGTTAAAAATTTGGAATGATCATCGCTGTACTGTGTTGATGATTACCCACGATATTGATGAGGCATTATTCCTAGCAGATCGCTTAGTAATGATGACCAATGGCCCTGCGGCAACCATTGGCGAAATTTTAGAGATTCCCTTTGAACGTCCCCGCGATCGCAACCAAATCATGGAAGATCCCGAATATTATAACCTCAGAAATTATGCCCTCGACTTCCTCTATCGTCGGTTTGCTCATGATGATGAATAAGAATTAAGAATTAAGAGACTCAAGTCGCGTTTACTCCGCGGAGCGTTGGCGGAGCCTGTGCGTAGCACGTAAGGATCAGAATTAAGAATTTTTTAGTCCTACTAAAAAACCCGGTTTGTTCAAGAAACTGGGTTTTTGGCTTGTACCTCACACCCGATGCACACCGCTATATTTGCAGTAAATCACTGAATATTAATAGTTAGGGGCAGATTCTACAATTATTAGAAGAATCAGACCCCCGTATAATTACTAATTCACAAGAGTTAGCTATGGAACAGTTAACCATGGACAAGTCATGAAAGATCGGACTGATTTCATACCATTTTCACTAACTCTCCATGACCATTGCTGTTAAAATTTTCTCGATGTAAAACCATTGTTTCTAACGTGGGAACGTGACCCGCATTTTCTAATAAAAATTTTAAAAATGTTTCTGCAATAACAGACAGTTGTTTTCCTTCTAAATGAGTCACATACCAACGCAAATGGATCGGAAAATGCTGCACGTCTAAAATCGTGAGTTCTCCCATCATTTGTTCAGCCACTAAGGTATGTTGAGACAGAACAGAAAGTCCCAATCCTCCAGCTACCGCTTGTTTAATCGCTTCATTACTGCCTAATTCTAACCGAACTTTCACCCCAACTTTATAGCGATCAAATAACTTCTGAACCGCCTGTCTAGTTCCTGAACCCTGTTCTCGCATAATAAAGGGTTCTCCACTTAAGGATTTAATCGGAATATTTCTTTCCCCTGCTAAGGGATGATCTCGTCGTGCTACAACTACTAAGGGATTATCTAAAAACGGTTGACTGGATAACGAAATATCTTCAGGGGGTTGGCTGAGAATATACAAATCATCTTGATTATCGTGCATCCGTTGAATTAACGTTGCATGATTGGTGACTTGTAAGGCAATATCAATCCCTGGATAATGCTGACAAAAATAACCTAACATTCGAGGTATAAAATATTTAGCCGTTGAAACAACGCCTAACCGCAACCGTCCTTGTTTGGTTCCTTTCAAAGCAGCCACTTGCATTTCCAAATTATCCAAGCGTTCAAAAATATCCTGACAAGTTGACAGTAATGCTTCCCCCGCTTCCGTGAGATACAGTTGCTTGCCAATTTGTTCAAATAACGGCAAACCCACAGTATGGGTGAGTTGCTTGACTTGGGTTGACACAGTGGGCTGTGTAATCAGTAACTCTTCTGCGGCTTTGGTAAAACTGCTATGTCGCGCCACCGCCTCAAAAACTTTCAGTTGGTGTAGGGTTGCCTGCATCAAAATTCTATCCCTCCTTATCTTAACAGTGGCGATGAAATTAAAAGCTTTGTTATTTCCATCTTTTTAATTATAGATACAAATCAATAATTTTATAGTTTTACATAGAATTAACACGATATAACTCAGGTTTATCAGACTTTATTATAGATCTCAAAATCCCAGTGGAGTTGGCTTTTTATTCTACTTGAGTCCTGCCAACTCCCCCTTCAGAAACCCTTTTCAGTGTTTCAGGACAATAACTATAGCACTACGCAAAAAGGTTAGGACATTTCTAAATCTTCAAATCCACTCACAGCCTTACTATTGCAAGAGTGCCTATTGCAAGAGTGCCTATTGCCTAGCGCGTAGCGCTATATAAAGATTTCTCAATGAAAGCTTGTGATCGCTGGGGGGTCGTGATCATCTTAACCATTGACAAAAATCAATAAATACCGGGTAAAAAATAACTAAAAAACGAGAAAAGGAGGCAACCCTTTCTCTATGCAAGTTTTTAATAAGATCAGTTTTAACAACCTACGGGGTGACTTATTTGGGGGAGTCACCGCCGCCATTGTGTCCTTACCCCTTGCCTTAGCCTTCGGGGTAGCCTCTGGAATTGGCCCCGTTGCAGGTCTTTACGGTGCGGTCTGTATCGGCTTGTTCGCGGCGTTATTTGGCGGAACACCAACTCTGATCTCTGAACCCACAGGGCCAATGACGGTGGTGATGACCACTATTGTTGCCAGTTTAATCGCAAAAAACCCTGAAAACGGTTTAGCAATGGCTTTTACCGTGGTGATGCTGGCGGGGTTATTTCAAATTGTTTTTGGCATCTTCAAACTCGGCAAATACATTACCCTAATGCCTTATAGCGTCATTTCTGGCTTCATGTCAGGAATTGGGGTAATTTTAATTATCTTGCAAATCCCACCGTTTTTGGGACAAACAACCCCTAAAGGGGGTGTATTGGGAACCCTTCAAAGCTTACCCCAACTATTGACAAATATCAATGCAGGTCAAGGCAGAGTATTGTTATTCTACCTCAGTGGCCCGATGATCTTTGGGGTGGCTAAAGCGATCGCCCGTGAAGAATCAGTGGTACAAAACTATGATGTGTTGATTTTTGACTTAAGCGATGTGCCGATGTTAGGGGTCACGGCATCTCTAGCAATTGAAAACGCGATTAAAGATGCCGTTGATAAAGGTCGTCAGGTGTTCATCTTAACCGTTTTCAACCCGTGATCCTTGCTGGCAATTCTAGCGTCGCTGTTCACGGGTTTTGACTAATTACTAATTACTGATTACTAATTACTGATTACTGATTACTGTTTTTTGGCAGCGATCGCAAATTTAAGTCCTTTAATTTGTCTAATTTGATCCATCACCTTGACCACATGACCATGATTGACAGCTTCATCCGCATTTAAAATCACCATTAAATCCGTATTCGGCTCCATTTTTTCTCGAATAGAACCTTCTAATTGATCCAAAGAAATCGGTTGTCGATTAATTGAAATTTTCCCTTGAGCATCAACCGTAATGGTGACTTTAGCGGGTTGGGACGCTTGAGCCGTTGTTGATGAGGGTAAATTAACAGGTAGCCCCTCTGAACGGGTTAAAAATAAAGAGGAAATGATAAAAAAGGTGAGAATGGCAAAAATCACATCGATCATGGGAACGATGTTAATTTGGGCTGGAATATCCGGTTCATCGGGTAGACGCATACAGTTTTTCTCCTCGTTCGTAATGATGACGATATAACAGTTCTAATTGACCGCCATATTCTTGAATCATGGCGATTTGTCGGGTATACATTCCTCGAAACGTGTTAGCAAACATTAACGTAAAAATTGCCACAATTAATCCAGCAGCAGTTGAAACTAACGCTTCACTGATCCCCGCCGTTACCCCGGTAGCTTTCATGCTTCCGATGTCGGCGAGACTTAGGGACGCCAAGGAGGTAATCAGACCTAAAACGGTTCCCAACAGCCCCAACAATGGGGAAAGATTGATAATCGTTTCAAAAATCGTGTTATAGCGCTTGAGAATCGGAATTTCAGCTTGAGCTTCACTTTCGAGTGCTAGGCGAAATTCCTCTGGTGTGGGATCTTCAAGTTGTAAGGCGGCGAGGAAAATCCGCGCAATGGGTAAATCCGCATTTTTACGGAGTTGTTCAATGGCACTCACCACATTATTCAGCCGATAAACACTGAGGACATCTCGAACAATGCGTTGTTGTCGGGTGTTAACTTTAAACCAGAATCTCAGCCGTTCACCAATTAATGCGATCGCTAGGATCGAAAACCCAAGCAGGGGCCACATAACAACGCCCCCAGCCACAAAGAATTCACGAATTGACATTGACAATAATTATCAAATAGTTGGGATTAAACTCTCCCCATTAAAGCGTAATTGCAAAAGAAACTCAATAACTTATCCGCAAGTTAAAAATTTTAATCAAAATAGCTTGAATCATCAGTTTTAGCTATCTAATCTTGACAAAAGTGTTTCTATTGATTACAAAAGCAAGCTCTAGCAAAGCAGTTTGGCTCTCCTCAATTTCCACTTCTGAAAGCCTGTAACCTTAACTGGGTAAGCAAATCCGCTGTTGATGGTCGTGGCTCTAAACGGCTTAACTGCCTTCTTGTATCCTAATTAGTTGACAATCTATTTCAATAGTCTTAGACTAATTTTGCGATAGGGTAATGATTTTAGATTTCACATCAAGATGAGAACAGAAGATAGAGTCCTCTCATCCGTCTTCTTCCATTGATGTAGTTTCCCTTAATGAATAAGTTTTAAAGATTTTTTAATTTTTGCATCAATGATTAGCATGAGGAATTCAGCATGAAAAAAATTTACCGTTGGAGACAATGGGTTGCCATTATTCATCAATATCTAGGACTAGGTGTGGCTTTAATTTTGATGGTTGTAGGATTAACAGGAAGTGTTTTAGTTTTTGAACAAGAAATTGATCAGTTCTTCCTCACGAGTCAATTAGAAAAAGTGGTTGCAACTGGAGAAATAATTAACCCAGATTTAATTGTTAATCAGATTAAAAATGCTTACAAAAATCAGCCCGATTTAACGGTTTATTCTGTGGAACTTCCTCAAAACTCTAAGGATTTCTATAAGGTTTTGCTGTTGTCTAGAATGAATCAATGGACTGAAGTTTTAGTTAATCCTTATACTGGAAAAATCCTGAGAAATCGCCAGTGGGAACAAACGTTAATCGGGATTATCTATCAGTTACACTATCAACTGTTAGCGGGTGATTTTGGGGTTAAACTGGTAGGAATCTGTGGTTTAGTTTTATTGATTCTTGCTATTACAGGAATTTTACTTTGGCCGGGATGGAGACGACTATTGACAGGTTTCAAAATCAAATTCGATGGTCATCCTCAACGCTTAAATTTCGATCTCCATAAAGTGATTGGAATTTTAAGCGCTGGATTTTTAGCAGTGATTGCTTTTACTGGATTTTGTTGGAATTTTAGTGAAGTGATGTTTCCAACGATTTATGCGGTTACATTGAGTTCTCTACCTCCTGAACCAAAATCAACCTTAATTCCTGGGAAATCTCCTTTAACC
>JBMDYE010000350.1:0-1962 GCA_048595135.1 Planktothrix sp.
TTAGCAAAAGTTGATATTGATCAAAATCCCGAATTAGCAAGTCAATATGAGGTGGAAGGTGTACCGGATGTGAGAATTGTTTCTCATGGACAAATGCACCCCGGTTTTGTCGGTGCGTTAACAGAAGCTCAAATCCGACAATTTTTAGGACAATTTAATTTAAGATCAGATTTTGAAGAAAATTTAGATGCACTCAAATTAGCCATTGCTCAAAAACAGTTTCCTGAAGGAAAGAAAATTTTAGATCAGCTTTTTAGAGACTATCCAACTCGTCAGGAAGTCACTTTAGAAGCGGCTAAATTTTTAATGGCATTGAATCAATTTGAAAATGCCGAAAAATTGTTAAATACGATTAAAGAAGATCAGCAAGACTTTTATACCCAAGCTCAAGCGTTGAAACAGTTAATTCAATTTAAGCAAGAGGCGACGCCATCGGGAGACAGTGAACTGGAACAACAATATGCTCAAGCTTGTCAATTAACCTTGGAGGAAGACTATGAAGCGGCGTTACCTTTATTTTTAGACATTGTGGGAACCAGTCGTAAATTTAAAGAAGATGGGGCTAGAAAAGCGATGTTAACTATTTTTAATCTGTTAGGAGATGAACACCCCTTAACCAAAGACTATCGGAAAAAGCTAATGCTACAATTATATTAGGTGTAATCTAACCTGAAATTGTTAAGATGCACCGACAAGCTACATTCTCCGCCTTTCTAAAAACCTATGACTAAGGCTTCATTAATTTTGGGGGAATTAAGCGATCGCGATATTGACTGGATGGTGATAAACGGTAAACGAGAAACCATTCAAGCCGGAACGATCCTCATTGAAGAAGATTGCCCCCTCGATGCTCTTTATATTGTATTAGATGGCACGTTAAGTGCTTCCGTTGCCGGATTAGGGAATCAAGAAGTGGGTAAAATTCGTAAAGGGGAAGTGTTAGGAGAAATGTCTTTCGTCGATGGACGTTTACCTTCTGCCACGGTTAAAGCGATCGAAGATTCCCAGGTACTCTCGATTTCTCGACAACTGCTTACCCAAAAATTAGAGGATGATCCCTTATTTTCTCTGCGGTTTTATCGCGCCATTACTAAGTTTTTATCGTCTCGTTTACGGGCAACAGTCAGTCATTTTGGAGGAGATGAAAAGACTGATGGAATGTTGACTAAATCTCCGCCGATTCCCCTTTCTGAATCTAACCTGAATGAGGATGGAACCGCCTATCGCTTTGATTGGATTATGGAACGGTTAGCAAGCTCTGATTATTCATAAATTCAGACTAACTTTTGACACCAGTAACTGAAAGGATAATTTAGCTGTATCCTAACTTCTGAAGCTGACTTCTTCAGTTTGGTATAGATCTTTCTACCTCGTGAATATGACTTTGAACTTCGATCAAAAAATGATGCAACGCTGTTTAGAACTGGCAAAAAACGCGTTAGGAAAAACAGCCCCAAATCCCTTAGTTGGGTGTGTAATTGTACAAGAGCAAAAAATTGTCGGAGAAGGATTTCATCCAGGGGCGGGTCAACCCCATGCGGAAGTTTTTGCCCTTAGAAATGCAGGAGAACAAGCGAAGGGCGCGACGGTTTATGTCAACTTAGAACCCTGTAACCATTTTGGGCGAACGCCGCCTTGTACGGAAGCATTAATTCAAGCTAAAGTGGCTAAAGTGGTAACGGGAATGGTTGACCCGAATCCGTTAGTAGCAGGTCAAGGAATTCAACGATTAAAAGATGCAGGAATTGACGTGATCGTTGGTATTGAAGAACAAGCTTGTCAACAGTTGAATGAGGCATTTGTGCATCGAATTTTGCATCATCAACCCTTTGGAATTTTGAAATATGCGATGACATTAGATGGAAAAATTGCCACCTCAACGGGACATAGTGCTTGGGTGACGGGAACTGCGGCGCGACAAAAAGTTCATCAGTTGCGGGTTGCTTGTGATGCGGTTATTGT
>JBMDYE010000351.1:0-3275 GCA_048595135.1 Planktothrix sp.
TGGTCAAACAACATTTAGTTCTCTCCTCGACGAAAAAGTTAATTTTGAAGTTAAATTAGAAACCCAATCGAACCTATGGCCAAGTTTACTGAAAGAAAATATACTACAGGCTGGTTTAAATTGTAGTTTAGTAGATAAATACACAATTGAACTCAAGGGATTAGTAGGTAAAAGAAATGGTATTGCTCATGGCGAAAAATTAGAGATAACAGATATTCAGCAATATCAAAAATATGAAGATGCTGCTATAGAAGTTATGCACGAATTAGCGATCGCCATTGTAGATTGTTTAGATAATCAATCCTATCTTAAAAATCCCTAATCCAGAATCATATTCTAAACCCACCCCCGAAACTGCTATCCTAAGCAATAGTCACAAGTCCCCCTTTTAATCATGTGGCATCTTCCCACGAATAAGGATATCCGCAGTTCCTTTGTCCGCATTCTTTCCCCCTCCACTCCTAAACGGCTTGCGATTATTGAAGCATCTTTAATTGGGGTGGTTTCAGGATTCGCAGCCTTTTTGCTCAAACAAGGTGCCGGAACATTAGGTTCCTGGCGAGTGGCTGAATCTGTCAACAGCGCAATTCCCGCTTGGTTATTTCTCCCTTTTGTCGGACTGATGGGGGGATTACTCACCGGATTATTAGTACAACGTCTCGCGCCTGAAGCGACCGGAAGCGGGATTCCTCAAGTTAAAGCAGCCTTAGCCGGAGAACCGATTTCCCTGGACTTCCGGGTTGCTGTGGTCAAGCTGATTGGTACGATGTTTACAATGGGTTCCGGTTTAACCCTCGGTCGCCAAGGCCCAACGGTACAAATCGGAGCCGCTTTAGCCGCTTGGATTAGCCGTTGGGTTCCCACGTCTCCCAACTATCGCCGCCAGTTAATCGCCTGTGGAGCCGCCGCCGGATTATCTGCGGGATTCAACGCACCGATTGCGGGGGTTTTGTTCGTTGTCGAAGAACTGCTCCACGATATCTCAGGATTCACTCTTGGGCCTGCCATTATTGCCTCGTTTGTCGGTGCTGTAATATCTCGTTTATTAGGGGGGCAAGAACTCAGCGAAACCGTCACCCAATCTTTAATCTTAGAAACCTTTCGCGATCGCTTACTTTATGCCAGAGAAATTCCCCTATTTATCTTATTAGGAATTCTAGCAGGAATATTAGGAGCAATTTTTGGTCGCAGTATTGTAGCCGGGTTTAATTTTAATCGAAAAGTTTTGCGGTTAGGACTACCCCAACGCATGGCTTTGTCCGGGTTACTTTGTGGCTTAATTGTTTCGTTATTACCGATTTCCTTTAGAAATAATACCGGAATTCGAGAACTATTGGTCAGTGGAGAATTACCTTGGACAACGAGCGCCCTTGCCTTTACTGCCCATTTTATTTTAACTGCAATTGCTGCCAGTTCCGGCGCTCCTGGGGGATTATTTGCCCCCTCTTTAGTCTTAGGTTCTGCTTTAGGTCATTTAGTCGGAACTTGGGAATCAGAATTAATGATTGGAATTGATCAACCCACCGTCTTTGCCTTTGCGGGAATGGGAGCCTTTTTTTGTGCGGTGGCGCGTACCCCCATTACTTCCGTTGTGATTGTATTTGAAATCACTACAGATTTTGGGTTAGTTTTACCCTTAATGATTTCCTCGATTTGTGCCTATTTAGTAGCAGAAAAAGTTGATCAAGAATCCCTTTACGATAAACTCTTAAAACTCAACGGAATTGAGATCAAACCGGATCAGCTAATTGATGATAGTTTTGAAAAGTTACGAGCCGAAAATGTGATGCAGCGACAGGTAGAAACCCTGTCCAGCGATTTAACCTTAGAACAAGTGATTCAAGCCTTTTCTAAATCTCCCCATCGGGGCTTTCCAGTGGTTGAAAATGGCAAATTAGTCGGAATTATTACCCAAACCGATCTCACCCAAATTACGAATCGAAAATTACCAGAACATACACCTCTCCATGAGGTAATGACCCATCAACCGATCACGGTTTCTCCTGATGATAATTTAACTCATGTTCTCTATTTACTCGGTCATTATAAACTGAGTCGTTTACCCGTTGTAGAACGACATCATTTAGTTGGAATTATTACCCGCAGTGATATTATTCGGGCAGAATTAGGTCAACTGAATGGCGAAGCCACCCAAGTTGGCCCCCATCCCGAACCTTCTTATGTTGCTTATCAAACTAGGGGGCCACAAACTGGAAATGGGCGATTATTAGTGTCTTTATATAACCCAAAAACCGCCCCAACTTTATTAAGATTAGCCGCCGCGATCGCCCAGGAACGAAATTATGAATTAGAATGCTTAACGGTGATTACTGTTCCCTATGGAAAATCTCCCGCCGAAACCCCTGTCCGCTTAACGAGAAGTCGGCGGCTATTAAAACAAGCCGAACGCTTAGGAGAGAATTTAAAACTATCCGTTCATACTCAAATCCGCATTGCTCATGATATTTCCCAAGCCATTTTAGAAGCCACTCAAGACGAACATATTGATTTATTATTAATGGGTTGGCAAGGCGAAAAATCAGCCCCAGAGCGAATTTTTGGCAATGTCGTTGATACGGTAATTAATCAAGTTCCTTGTCAAGTCATCTTAGTCAAATGGGCAGAATATCAAGGACTCGTTAATCCGAATTTTGAACCTGTTGAAATGGAAACCACAGCCGAAACTTGTCCGGTGTTAACGTGGCATCGTTGGTTAGTTCCTGTCCGAGATGCCCTTGATAATTCCGTTGCGGTACAATTATTACCCGCTTTAACCAAGTTAGGTGGACATCCCCAAATCCGGCTTTGTCGGGTGATGAAAACGCCCCTTTCTTCTCAGGAATTAAACCAATTTTATCGCACGTCTGATCGGTTAAGTCATCGTTTAGATGCTAACGTTTTCTTCACAACGATTCGGTCTAATTCGGTTCCTGATGCGGTGATTAATTTAGTTGATAAAGATCAATCCGATGTCGTAATATTAGGCGCCAGTCGAGAAGGAATGTTACGACAAGTGATTCAAGGGAATATTCCCGAAGCCATTGCTAGGGGGTGCGACTGTACGGTTATTTTAGTTCGACCTGCTATTACCAAAAGTTAATCGGAAATCCCTTAAATCTTTGTTAGGCATCCGTATCCTGTAGAGACGCGCCATGGCGCGTCTCTACGTGAGGTTCACGTGACTTATGTAACATCGATTTCAGAATTTAATATAAGAACCTTGGTTTTGACACTAAGATCCGATTGCGAAATCCGTTAAAATAAGTAAAAATTCT
>JBMDYE010000352.1:0-8440 GCA_048595135.1 Planktothrix sp.
CAGATGCTAGCTTACAATGCCTTCTGAGGAATTGTTAAATCGAGGAGTATCGGTAAAAAACAATTCTTGATATGATATCGCGTGTTATTGGCGTGGTGTGGTGTGATAAGGAGCGATCAATGCCGAGTTCTGTTGATTTCAATGGCAGGCCATTTCACTTTATTGGGATCGGTGGGATTGGAATGTCCGCCCTCGCCTATATCCTAGCGAAGCGTAAGCTTCCAATTTATGGGTCAGATATTCAGCGCAGTCATATTACTCAGCGCTTACAAGCTTTGGGGGCAGAAATTTTTTGCCGTCAAGATGCGAGTAATTTTGAATATGTGAAGCCCAAAGTTAGCCAAGCTCATCTTCAGTCAACTTCCGCCAAAGAACTGAACTTATCAGGCTCTAACTCTGGGATTAATCCTGTGGAAGCTTCCGTGACTCAAGCGGAAGCTTTTAACTGTAATGGGACAGGAACCTTGGGAGTCGAATTACCCCAAGTGATTTGTTCAACAGCCATTCATCCGGGTAACTCTGAATATCAAGCGGCGGTCGAGTTAGGCTGTCCAATTTTTCATCGTTCAGATTTACTTGCGGCTTTAATTCGAGATTATCAAAGTATTGCAGTGGCAGGGACTCATGGGAAAACCACCACCAGCAGTATGATTGCTTATCTCTTACTCAAAGCCGGTCTTGATCCAACCATTCTTATCGGCGGTGAGGTGAACGCCTGGGAAGGGAATGCTCGCATGGGTCATGGCCCTTATATGGTGGCTGAAGCTGATGAATCCGATGGTTCACTGGTCAAATTGGCGGCTCAGATTGGTGTGATTACTAACATTGAGTTAGACCATCCCGACCACTATGAAACCCTCGAACAGGTCGTTAAAACCTTTCAAATTTTTACCAGCAACTGTAAAACCTTAGTGGGCTGTATTGATTGTCCCACTGTCCGTGATCAAATCAAACCCACGATCAGCTATAGTTTAAATCCTCAATCCGATGCCGATTATACGGCTGACTCTGTAGAATACCGGGCTGATGGAATCTATGCCCAAATTTACCAACGGGGAAACTGTTTAGGGGATCTGAAGTTGAGGTTGCTGGGTCAGCACAATCTCAGTAATGCTTTAGCAGCGATCGCCGTTGGTATGGACTTAGGAATCGAATTTCCGGTCATTGCTCAAGCTTTAGCTGAGTTTGAAGGGGCAAAACGCCGGTTTGAGCATCGGGGTTGCTACAACAACATTCTATTTGTGGATGATTATGCTCATCACCCCAGCGAACTGCGGGCGACTTTAGCGGCGGCGCGTTTACGAATCCAAGAAAACCACTCCAATGCTCAAGCTGACCTAAAACGGATTGTTGCGATCTTCCAACCCCATCGTTACAGCCGGACTCAGACCTTTTTGCAAGAGTTCGCTGAGTGTTTTGAAGATGCGGATGTGGTGATCTTGACCGACATTTACAGTGCTGGTGAAAAAAATCTGTGGCAAATCGATGGAGAAAAGCTAGCTGACCTCATCAAAGCCCATCACCCTCATGTGTTGTATCAACCGTCTGTGGATTCGGTCAAAACCTGTTTGGCTCAATTCCTACAACCGGGTGATTTAGCTTTATTTTTAGGTGCGGGCAACCTCAACAAAATCATTCCCGAAGTAATGGCGTTCTATCAAACTTCCCTGGATACTGGGGAACAACAAGCAGAAGGTCAACCCGCTTCTTTAGGAAAGTAGATTTCCATTGATAATTTCCCTATTCGTTCTGAGGTATTCATTTTGGTATGGTCATGACTCTTTCTTATGACTCTCCCGTTCATAAAAACGGGCGTTCTTCGCGCGATATCGCTCTACCGGAAACAGACTGTTTAATCCAATCTTTAGTTCCCTTAGCTCCTCTGACCTCCTTCCGAGTCGGAGGGCCTGCGGAGTGGTACGTTGCACCGAAAGGTTTGGAACAACTCCAAGAAACTTTAGCGTGGGCTAATCGCGAAGGATTACCAATCACGTTACTCGGAGCCGGATCGAACTTGCTCCTCAGTGACCAAGGCTTGTCGGGGTTAGTGATTGGGACGCGCCACCTGCGCCACATTCATTTGGAACCGGAAACCGGATTAGTCACCGCCGGAGCCGGGGCTTCTCTGCCTCGTCTGGCGTGGAAAGCAGCCCGTTTAGGATTGCGGGGTTTAGAATGGGCTGTAGGAATACCTGGAACGGTTGGAGGGGCTGTTGTGATGAATGCTGGGGCTCATCAATCCTGTACTGCGAATTTGTTATTAAATACTGATGTTATTTCTAGAACAGGGGATTTACAACAGTTAACTCCCCAAGATTTAAACTATCGTTATCGCACTTCAATTTTACAAGGCAGCGATCGCTTAGTCACCCAAGCCACTTTTCAGCTAGAACCGGGTCATGATCCAGCCCAAGTTCTGGCAGATACAACAGCCCATTTTAATCAACGACGCCAAACTCAACCTTATCATCTTCCCAGTTGTGGCAGCGTTTTCCGCAATCCAGGCCCAAAAGCCGCAGGATGGCTGATCGAACAAACTGGTCTTAAAGGCTATACCATTGGTCAAGCTCAAGTTGCAGAACGCCACGCGAATTTTATTCTCAATTGTGGCGGAGCCACCGCTAACGATATCTTTCAGTTAATTCGCTATATACAAGAACAAGTTGAACGGCAATGGTCTTTCTTATTAGAACCAGAAGTCAAAATTATCGGTGAGTTCCAACTCTCGTAAACTTGACCACTGATCTGTTCTGAGCAGATGTGATCAAAGTTAGGGGTTACTCGCCCAAAAAATGTTACTCTGACATAGGCTATGGGGTTTTAGCTCAATTTGAAGACGAACGAAGTTATAGCAGTTGCAAACGCAGTCTGTCTTATTCACGAGGGTTGTAATGCTTAATGCTTAAGTCTTTACTTCTGTCTCCTGACCAGCGTGACTTCTGCTATAAAAACCAGTCTCAGTTCAGATGTTCTGAAGGGAACTCTTGACCTAGACTGAAAATAAAGCCGGATGCGATTCCGGTTTTTGTGGTAAATTTTCAAGGCGTCCTCGGCGCTACATAAATCAACTATGGCAAATCAAGGACAAGGACAAGGACAAGGATTTGGTTTTGGTCTCGGCAAAATGAAAGAACTGGCTGAAGCTTTCAAAAAAGCCCAGCAAGTTCAAGAAGGCGCGCAAAAGCTCCAACAAGAACTCGATCAATCAGAAATTCTCGGAGAAGCAGGAGGCGGGTTAGTTAAGGTTACTCTCAGTGGGAACCAAGAACCCCGTGATGTGGAAATTTCCCCTGATGTGTTAGGCGAAGGTGCTGAAGTGGTGTCTGATTTGGTTCTGGCTGCGATGCAAGATGCTTACAATAAGTCAACAGCAACGATGCGTCAGCGCATGGAAGAACTCACAGGCGGCTTAAATCTCCCCGGTCTATAAGGGGAATTAAGAATTAAGAATTAAGAATTAAGAATTAAGAATTAAGGCAGGAGGCAGCTATGCAGGAGGCAGGAGGTAAAAGGTAGAAGAATTCAAAACCAATTACTAATTACTGATTACTGATTACTGATTACTATAATTTTTAATTTTTAATAGGATTTATGCCATACCAGTTACTCTTTGTTTGTTTGGGGAATATTTGCCGTTCTCCATCCGCAGAAAATATTATGAATCATTTAATTGCTCAGGCAAATTTAAGCGATCGCATTATTTGTGATTCTGCTGGAACCTCCAGTTATCATATTGGTAGCCCCCCAGATCGACGCATGACCCTAGCTGCCAGTCAACGGGGTATTGAACTCAAAGGGCAAGCTCGCCAATTCTCACGAAATGATTTTGAAAAATTTGATTTAATTCTCGCAATGGATCAGGATAATTATGATCATTTAATTTATCTAGATCCGGCCAATAAATATCGGGATAAAATTAAATTAATGTGTGAATTTTGTCGGCATCATTCCCTTAAAGAAGTTCCCGATCCCTATTATGGTGGCCCCGAAGGATTTAATCAGGTGATTGATTTATTATTAGATGCTTGTGAAGGATTATTAGAATCTATTATTCAAGAGCAAAATTTACAATTAAAAACCCCGTAGGATGGGCTCTGCCCATCATAAGTTAGCTGAATTAAACCGGAATCTTGATAGGTCAAATCCTTTAAAAACATAGTGGTTTTGATGGGCAGAGTCCATCCTACTAGGAAATATGGACAGGTGTGATCATTTTAAAACATAGGTGGTTTTGATGGGCAGAGCATCGTCCCACAGGATTAATGAGCTAAGGGTTTTAATCCATTTAATCCGGCTAAAATTGCACTGCCATTGTGAATAATAGTCGCCATTAAAGGATGAATTCCCACCGTTGAGGCAAGTCCTAATGCGATTAAATTAGGCAAGACAGAAATACCAATATTCTCATTAATAATTTTTTCCGTTTCTTGAGCAATGGCGATCGCATCCAATAAACTCATTAACTCATCATTCATTAATACCACATCTGCCGTTTCTCTGGCCACTTCTGAACCATTGGCAAAAGAAACCGAAACATCGGCATACACTAAAGCCACCGAATCATTTAATCCATCCCCCACAAACGCCACCGTTTTTCCGGCTTCATGTAACTGTTTAACAATCGTTGCTTTTTCCTCTGGAAACGCTTCCGCATGAACTTGAGATAAGGGAATCTCTAATTGTTTTGCAACTGCAATGGCTCGATTTTTATCATCTCCAGTTAATAAATAAATCTCCATCTTATATTGATGTTGTAGCTGATTAATGAGCGCTGAACTCTCAGCACGCAACGGATCAGCATACTTAAGAACGCCTTGAAATTGCCCTTCACTGGCTACATAAATCACCGAGGAATCGGCAGAAATCGGACAATCCTTGCGGGGATGAGCGCATTGTCCTCGAATACAAGGATGACGTTCATAAAAACAATCAACATTAATTCCTGATTGTCGTAAAAAGCGATCGCTTCCCACTAACACCGTTTCTCCATCAACTTCCGCCTTTACCCCCAAACCGACGACAAACTCCCATTCTCCGCGCGGCAAAATCTCCACATTTTGGGCGTTTGCATAAGCCACAACGGCTTCAGCGAGGGGATGAGTTAACCGTTGTTCCACCGAGGCGGCTAACTGCAAGACCCGTTCTGTTGAGATCCGTTCCGTGACAATTTCCACCCCGACGACCTGTAAATTTCCTTGTGTTAAGGTTCCGGTTTTATCAAAAACAATCGTATCAACTTTTGCCAACTGTTCTAAAGCCCGTCCACTTCTAATTAATACCCCATGTTTGGTGGCGTGGTGTAAGGCGGCTAAAAAGCTTGTCGGAATTGAAACCCGAATTCCGGTGACAAAATCCAAGGTTAAAATTGCAGCAATTCTGGATGGATCACGGGTCAATATTCCCACAATTCCTGCTAATAATAACGCCGGAATCACCGCTTGATCGGCAATTTCAGCGGCATAATTTCCCATGCGAGTGTCATGGACTGGCGCTTGTTTCACTAATTCTAAACTGGAGCCAGCACGGGTTTGATTTCCCACCCGTTCTGCTTTAATATAAATTTCCCCTGAACGGACTAAGGTTGAGGCATAAACGATTCCTCCCGTTTCACCCAGAATGGGCATTGATTCCCCTGTTAATTTTTGTTGATCAATACAAGCTTGACCCCGCAAAACTTCTCCATCAACGGGAATCATTTCCCCCGGATAAACAACAACAATATCTCCAACCTGAACTTCATTTACGGGAATTTGATATTTTTTCCCCGCCCGTTCAACCCAAGCAAAATGTCCTAAGGTTGACAGTAAATCCGCCGCTTGGGTCGCAGAAGAACGGGCGGTTTGATCCCGTATCCAGTCGCCAATTTCATGCAGCATTAACAGCAAAGCCGGAGTTAACCAACGCCCTTGGAGGGAAGAACAAGTTAATGCAATTAAATCTAAACAATCAATATTAAGGCGATGTTGATTCCAGACACTATCCCAAGCTCGTTGAGCAACGGGTAAACTCGCTAAAATTACAGAAGTAGCAATAATGGATCGGGGAATAGGAAGGTTAAAAGATTCTCCTAAAATTGCTAATAAGGTAGCTAATGCAGGCGCTTGAATTTCCGGTACAAACCAATCAGGTGGTGCGGGACTATCCCAATTTTCAGAGGGAAGTTCAGGAATTGGAAATAGGGGAACCGTAGCGGTTTGAATGACTTGGATTAAAACCGCTTGCATTTTCAAATCATCGCACTGTTCTGAATAATAAATCGCAATGGAAGCCGCAGCCCGATTGAGGCGAATTTGTTTAACTCCGGTGGTGGATTGAATTAAACTTTGCAGTCGATAAGCATAGCCAATATCAACGGATAGTTTAGGAATTTTAAATCTAACCCGCCCAGAAATGGTATGAACAATTTGATAAAAAACCTGGGGGAACTGAACGGTTGTTTCTGGGTCTAGATCAGATTTTTGTAAGGAATTGGGGTCTAATTTAACAAGGGCTTGAGTCATTCATGCACTATTTCACCTCAGACAGTTCGGGGTTTAAGCTCCGGTTCCCCTTCCTAGGAATGGATATAAATGTGTTGGGCTGTTTCTTGATCTAAAGTGGCGCGAGTTCTGCCAATTTTAATGATATAAGATGGAAACTTCTGCTCTAATTTTATATCAATTCCGGGCATAATTCCTAATGCCATTAATTTTCTAATTAAAGCTTCATCGTTTGTTCTTAAAGCTGTCACTTTTGCCTGTTGTCCAATTTTTACCGATGATAATGCCATCATTTATAAACTCACCCCCAACCAATTAAAGCCTAAATTAGTTAAATATCCGATCAAGAAAGCAAAGGGAAAGATAAAGGCTGTCATCATGATCGTGGTTTTCGTGCCTCGTTCTTTTAACATCATTTGCAATTGGGCAATACAGGGTAAAAATAACGTCAGGACAAGGGCAGCAATAAACAGTTGATTCCCTGTAAAAGTTCCTTGTTGCTGCATATCAAATAATCCGGCTGCCCCATAATCTCGTCGGAAAAACCCATATAAGAAAATAGAGGCGGCTTCTTTCGGGAGTCCTAAACCGAGGGTAACGGGTTCTAAGGCTTTAATTAAAACATCAAATAATCCCGTTAAACGCCCCAACCAAATCAGAACGGAAGCTAAAATAAATAACGGTAAAATTTCGATAAAATACCATTTCATTCTAACCCACGTTTTGATCAGAATATTTCTAAATTTAGGAATTCTTAACGGTGGAATTTCCATATAAAATCCGGCGGGTTTTCCAGGGACGAGTTTTCCGATTAAAAATCCCATAATTAGGAAAATAACGGTTAGAAATCCTCCCCAAGCGATTAACGCACCGGGTTTTTGAGCTAACAGTCCGACAACCACGCCCCATTGGGCTGCACAAGGAATGGCTAAAGCGAGTAAAAACGTGGCAATTAATCGTTCTCGATGGGTTTCTAAGGTTCGAGTGACTAAGGTTGCCATCGTATCACAACCCAATCCTAAAACAATCGGAATCACAGAGCGTCCTGACAACCCGATGGATTTGAATAATCGATCTAACATCAGGGATAATCGGGGTAAATAACCACTATCTTCTAAAATCGAAAACATTAGGAAAAAGGTAGCAACAATGGGTAAAACAATAGCGGTTGCGTAGCGAATTCCCAAGGTGATAATGCCGTAATCATTCCCGATTAAATCCTGGATCGGTTGCCAAGGAAAAATTAAAGCAACACCTTGATTAACGACGGGGTTAATCTGTTCTTCAAAGAAGGTTTCAATGGTATCAACTAAGGTTCCCGCCCCGAATTCTCCCACAAATTTATACACGCCATAGTACAAAATTAAGAGCAGAATCGGAAATCCGGTGAGGGGATTAACGGTAAGTTGATGAAGTTTTTCTGTCCATAAGGTTTTCTCTTGGGATGGTTCGGAAAGGACGTTTTTTTCGAGTTGCCAAGCTTGGTGTTGACGGGTTTGGGCAATGACGCTAGAAAGGGGTTCTTGTAATTGTTCTTCTGTTTCTAGCAGAACTGTTTTAATGTCTTGATATTGTTGGGGAATTTGTTGGAGGAGTGACCACAGATTTGGATCTTTTTGAAGCAGTAATAACGCTAAACTCCGCCGAGATA
Source organism: Planktothrix sp. (assembly GCA_048595135.1). GTDB lineage: Bacteria > Cyanobacteriota > Cyanobacteriia > Cyanobacteriales > Microcoleaceae > JBMDYE01. Next base: position 8,131 of record JBMDYE010000352.1, read on the forward strand.
GGGAATAGGAATCGATCCAATTGGGTTGAGAATTTTTAGTAAGTATAGACTCGATCTGGGCGATCGCAATCTCGATCAGTTGCGGATAAACGACGGGATTCAACATAATCGATAATTCTTCCTTTTAAGTTTTGTATTCCTTGGTTTAAAGCGGCTGCCATTGTAACGACAGGAATGCCTAATTCGAGTTCGAGAAATTCGGGTTTAATGGTTAATCCTAATTGTCTTGCTTCGTCCATCATGTTAATCGCGAGTAAAACAGGTAATCCGGTTTCCATCAGTTGGAAGGTTAACGGTAACATCCGGCTTA
>JBMDYE010000353.1:0-2753 GCA_048595135.1 Planktothrix sp.
AATGATACCGTCTTTGGAGAAGCTGGAAACGATTTGTTAGTCGGGAATACCGGAGAGGATCTCTTGTCAGGAGGTACAGGGGACGATAGCCTTTACGGTGGAGACGATAACGATCTGATTCATGGTGGTCAAGGCGAGGATCTCCTAGATGGAAGTAACGGGGATGATTTAGTGACAGGAGATTTAGGCAATGATACCCTTAATGGTGGAGTCGGAACTGATTCGCTAATCGGGGGTCAAGGAGCAGATGTCTTTATGTTAAATCCGGGTGAAAATGCCGATATTATCCTTGATTTTGTTGGAGGTGAGGATCTGTTAAAATTGACCCAAAATTATAGTTTTAATCAGCTTAACATCATTCAAGGCACTGGGACTCAGGCAGGAAATACCTTGATTCAAGTTGCAGCGAACAATGAACTTTTAGCAACTTTAATCGGTGTTCCTGCTAACTCAATTACCGCTAATTCTTTTGTCCTGAATTAACCCATAAATTCAGAAACTCGGTTTCTGAACAAATATCTCGGTGTTCATACCCAAGTTATATTCCATCCCTAAATGTTGGCTACAAATTCCCCCCTTATTAAGGGGGGTTGGGGGGGATCATCTGTAGCGTTGATAATGGGATGGAATATAATATTATCGCAGAAACCAGGTTTCTCTTTAAAGATTCCTGAAAACTTCAACAAAATTTTATGCTCAATCATCGTTACCTTTATTTAACAGGACTCCCTTGCTCTGGGATTTTTTTTGTTAGTCAACTGTTAGCTCAACATCCTGAAATTGAGAGTGATTATTTGCGATCGCCTCTTTGTGACTTACTGCTGAACTTTCGCAACTTTTTGACCACTAACCCCGAATTAATTAACGAACTGAATCAAGATTTTAAGGGGACAATGGAGCGATCGCTTTTAGGGATGAGAGGGTTTATCAACGGATGGTCTGAACCGATTTCTCAACCTTGGATTGTTGATTTTCATCCCCAATGGTTGGAACACTTAGAATTAGTTCATTCAATTGATCCTGATTTTAAAATGGTTGTTTTTGTTAGAGAATTAAGTCAAATCTATGGAGCTATAGAAACCCAACATCAAAAAACATTACTGTTAGATTTCCCTGAAAAATTAGCCTCACTTTCACGAGCAGAACGCGCTCAAAACTTATTCATTCCTCCAGGGATTATCGGTTCATTCCTCAAGGCTTTAGAACAAATCCAAGACTTAGAAAGTAATTTACAGGAACGGTTATTTTATGTAGTCTACGAGCATTTAATGACAAATCCTCAAGAAGTCTTGACAGAATTATTCAACTGGTTAAACCTCAAACTGATTACACCAGATTTAACCTTAATTAATTTTGAATTATCTAATTATTCCCAGTCTTTTGGTAAATATATCGAAGAACCTTACAATCCCCATCAGCCATTAGTGAATTATCCGCTACCCAAGCGTTTTGAAACCACAATTAAACAGAATTTTACTTGGTTTTATCAAACATTTTACCCCGGTTTATTGTAATATTCCATCCTTTCCCTATTGGTAATTCGTAATTCCCTATTCCCTATTCCCTATTTTCTTGTCCCCTCTGTTCCCTACTATAACGCTATGACTTTCAATCCTCTCATTCTGCATCAAGGATGTTCTCTCACCCTCAAACGCACAACTCCCAATGATGCTGCTTTTCTATTTGAAAAAATGTATTCCTGTTATGAGTTTATGCGTTTATTTCGTCTGAATGATACAGCAGAAACTGTAGAAGAAGTTAGAGAAAAATTAATCACAAGATCCCGTTTAACACCTGCTGAAAGTGGTTATTTAGAATGTTTAATCATTCATAAACATCATGGTATAATTGGAATTATTGCCGCCGCCGACTATAGCGCTCTCCATAAAAGGGCTGAACTTTTAATTGGAATTTTTGAAGAAAAATATCGTTCTATTTCCTATGGAATTGAAGCGGGTTTATTAATGACAGATTTAATTTTTAATGCCTATCATTTACATCGCTATTATGCCTATTGTTATGGTTATAACCATCCTGTCCATGCAGCTTTAATTACCGCAGGATTTCAATTAGAAGGAATTATGAAAGAGCATTTATATGATCCTGTGATTCAACAATATGTTGATCTGCACATTTATGGTATGAATGAAACTCAGATGCGACAAAATCCTCGGATTTCTCGTTTATCTAAACGATTAGTCGGACGTGATATTACCCAACCTTTAACAGCACCCCTTCCTCCTCCTGATGAATCAAAAATTCCGGGTCTGGGTCGTATTTCCCCATCAGAAAATCAACCTTATTTTGCTAAATCAGGAATACTTAAACGAATCAGTTCTTAATTGTTTTAGAAGGATGGGGAAATCTCCCTACCTTACAAAGGGGGACTTGGATCTCCTGTTCCCCCCTTGCCAAGGGGGGTTAGGGGGGATCATTGACTGGATAGCAGATCCATAGAATTCGGGTTTTTAATGCTAAAGATAGGAGGCTGATGGGCAGAGCTTATCCTACATTTAGTAATAATTAATAGTTGCTAGATTTTATTCAATGCTTGTAAATCTTGCCAAGCTTGGATTAAATGACCCTGCATTAAGGCAGAAACCCCTTTTAATACTTGGAATTCTGGTTGATTAGGATTTAATTCTAAAGCAGGTTTTAACGCTGTTTCCGCTTGTTTAGACTGTAAATTATACAGATAAACAAACGCTAAATAAGCATGAGCATTCGGATTTTTAGGATCTAATTCTGCCACT
>JBMDYE010000354.1:0-5244 GCA_048595135.1 Planktothrix sp.
TTGATTTATTTAGGAACTGATACCCGCTATGGAGTCCGTTTAACCGATAAAAGTTTGATTTTTGTTCGGGTTCAAAATTGGCATCGAGATGATTTACAACGTTATTCCCTTGGAGAAACGGTTCAAGTTGTGGTTCCCCCTAGCAGTATTAGTATTATTATGAATTAACTTGAAAAATCAGGAAATTTTTAATAAAAAAACGCCCATAACAAATCAGTGGGCGCTCAATTTGGGTGCAATGCTATCATGATTTTAGTATAAGTTGGGAAGGAGGCGATCGCCCAACTTTATCACAAAAATTTACAAGATTCTTTGAAAAAATCTACTGATCTCATCTAAAATCGAATGACTCCCACCTTACAAGGACGATGGCAAACTCGTCTATTTCTGATAATAACCATTGGTTTTTTAGTTACCTTACCATTTTTTTTCGGATTAATTGGTCATCGACCCAGTGCAATCTATTTTTGGGTGTTAGGATACATCACCTGCTTTGGGTTTCTCTGGGATCTTCTCTACATCAAACTCCAAGAATTCCGTTGGGATCGAGATTGGCCCGGAGTGTTTCAACTTCTAGCTGGAATTTGGGAAGCAATATTTTTAGTAATTTTAATTAAAACCGTTGGTTTATTCGGAATTCCTAAATCAGAATTTAACTTAGGATTATTTATCCTTCATTATAGCGTTGTTTGGCTCACAATTTTTATTGCTTCTCAAAGTTTAATGCGGATTTTATTTCCTTATTGGAGATTTCGAGGGGGTAAATTAAATTAATAAAATTTGTAGGACAGCAATTAAAAACCCGGTATCTTTGAGATACCGGGTTTTTATCGTACTTACTCCCCCCACACGGCTATATAACGGGATTAGATCCGTATTTAAGAACAATATTAAGGGGTGTGTGTTTCACCGATACACCCTAAACGTTTAAGGTTAATTCCCCTTTCGGAATAATTTCTAATCTCGCTTGGTTTAAATCATGAAACCCGCCACAAAGTAGCAAGCGATCGCCCGGTTGCAAATCTTGATTTTCACTGGGCCACCGATAGAATTTATCCTCTCGCCGCAGAGCTTGAACTTGTACCCCTAAACGGGTTTGTAAATCTAATTTTGATAACGTTTTCCCGACAATGGGGCTATTTTCAGGAATACGAATCCACTGACAAGAGGTACTTTCCGCCGGAATTGTCACCTCTCCTTTGGCTAATTGATCTAACATTAATAAAGCCGTTGGTTCTCCCACCACTAATAATTTATCATCGGGTTCTAAGCGAGTTTCTCCACTGGGATAATCAATTTCTTCCCCAGTTGATCGACGAATTGCCATCACCGTAATCCCAATTAAACGGCGTAAATTACTTTCTGCCAAACTGATCCCCATTAAAGGAGATGTCGGAGGTAAAACATACCATTTACTATTCATTTCTTGAGTCACTTGTTTTAAATCCCTAGCGACTTCGTTAGGCAATTGTTCAGGACGAAAATCTAAATAGTGACTGCTTCTAATTTGCTGCATTTCCTTTTGAATTTGAGGAGTTGGTAAACCCATTCCCGTTAATAAATGAGTCGATAATTCTAAACTCGCTTCAAATTCCGGTTGCACCACTTCTTTCGCCCCTAATTGATACAGTAGTTCAATTTCCTTATCCCGATATGCCATCACAATAGTGTCTAAATCGGGCGAAAATTCTAACGCTCGTTTTAAACAAAGTCGCGTACTCATCGCATCAGGAAGGGCGATCGCCATCGCTTTTGCTTGATCGACTCCCGCCGATTCTAAAACGTGCCAACTGGCTGCATTTCCATATAAATAAGGAATCTGCTCATTGCGTAATTCTTGTACCGCTTGTTCCGATTGATCAATGACAACCACCGGATAATCATGACTTTGTAACAACCGAACTAAATTGCGTCCAACTCGCCCATATCCACACACAATAATATGGTTTTTTTTCGGCAAATTTTCCGCCATCTCCGTTGGTTTAGAAGCACTATCAAACCCGAATGCTTCAAATTTTGTTTCAGCCCAATCTAAAAATTTAGGCGTTACTTGCAACACAAACGGCGTAATAATTAACGTTAACGCCGTTGTCCCTACAATTAATAAATAAACTCGCCGAGACACTAACCCTAATGCTTGCCCCGCACTGGCTAAAACAAAGGAGAATTCACCAATTTGAGCCAAGCCGACTCCGGTAATAATGGAAGTCCGCCAGGAATAGCCAAACAACTTAACAATGGGAACAACAATCAGGGTTTTTCCGACCACCACTAATAACATTAATCCCAGAATAATCTCTAAATGTTCCCAGAGAAACACGGGATCAATTAACATTCCCACCGCTACAAAAAATAAGGCGGCAAAAATATCTCTAAGCGGTTCAACATAAGTTAAAGTTTGGTCGGCATATTCCACCTCCGAAATCATTAACCCAGCAACAAAAGCCCCCATTTCAATCGAAAATCCTAAATGTTCAGTCAGGAGAGCAATGCCTAAACAAAGAGCAACCACACCGAGTAAAAATAATTCTCGGCTTTCCGTTTTTGCTAAAAATCGCAGTAACCGGGGAATCACCCAAATCCCTGCAATAATCGCTCCCAAGGCAAATAAACTAATTAATAAAAGCGATCGCCCCACCGCTTCCAAAATCGCCCCTCCTTGGGGTTGATCTAAAGCAGGTAACACCGCCAACATTAACCCCAAGGCTAAATCTTGAACCACCAAAATCCCCAACATCACTTGACCATAGGGGGTATTGGTTTCGTTGCGTTCCATTAAACATTTGAGGACAACCGCAGTGGAAGACAGGGATAAAATCGCCCCTAAAAATACCCCTTGAATCGGGGACGTTTCCCACCCCATAAAGGCAGCAATTAAGGTGGTTAATGCCACCGTTAAGGCAATTTGTAGCCCTCCTCCTCCTAAACTAATGCCTTGAACTTTTTTCAGTTCAGCAAAGGAAAACTCAACCCCCAAGGCAAATAACAGAAACGCCACCCCAAACTGAGCTAACGTTTCCACCTGAACTAACTCTTTAATTAATCCCAATCCCGCAGGGCCAACAATCATGCCCCCGATTAGGTATCCTAAAATCGCAGGTTGCCGCAATAAAGAAGCCAATAGCCCTCCGGCGGTGGCAGCGGCAAGGACAAGCACTAAATCAACAATCAGTCGAAAGTCTTCTGGCACGGATGTTTTAAAAAGATGATCTAAAATGTAACGGTTTCTTAAGTTTCATTGTAGCGATTTCAGCCCTACCCGTTGATCCCGATCGCGGTAAACTAGGGCTTGGCCCTCAACAATTAATTTATTGCTCAGGAAGAGATAGACTGCTGATGAATCAGTTACAGAGATTAATAGGATTTGGCAACCCCCTGGGGGTAAGGATTCCCCGTTGGATCAAAAGTTTAATCTTAGCTGTGATCACCCTGGGGTTGGTTCTCGCCCTCCCAGGACTCGCCTTGCAAGTCCGAGTCAATCCCACTTCACCGCAGTTAGGGGAAACCGTCTCGGTGGTGGTAGAGTCAACGGCTGGGGGAACTCCACCAACACTGACAATGGAAGGCAAAACCTACCCGATGTTTGCGATCGCACCCAACCGTTATCGGGTGCTATTACCGACGACGCCTTTAGACAAACCAGGAACCAAGCAACTACAAATTAATGATGGGGGTCAGGTTCAGAACCTAACGCTGCAATTGCGATCACGTGACTTTCCCACCCAGTCGATCTGGCTTCCGCCTGACAAAGAAGACCTGAGTGGAACGGATCACGAATTTGATCGGGTTGATGCCTTTAAAGCGTTAGTGACGCCGGAGAAATATTGGAAAGGGCCTTTCCTGCGACCGAATGCGGGTGAAATTACCACGATTTACGGGGTGCGTCGTTACTACAATGGGGATTTTGCCGAAGATTATTACCATCGAGGCGTGGACTATGCCGGAGCGACGGGATCTCCCGTTGTCGCCCCCGCCGCAGGACGGATCGCATTAGTGGGACGAGAATCAGACGGCTTTGAAATTCATGGTAATACCGTTGGCATTGATCATGGTCAAGGGGTTGTCAGTATTATGATTCACCTGAGCCGGATTGATGTCAAAGAAGGAGATTTTGTGCAACCCGGTCAAGTGATTGGTGCGGTCGGTTCCTCCGGTGCATCCACTGGCCCCCACCTCCATTGGGGGTTATATGTCCAAGGAAAATCCGTTGATCCGGTTCCTTGGCGTTATCAAGGGTTTGAGTAAAAGACAAGGAGAAAAGGGGACAAGGGGACAAGGGGACAAGGGGAAGGGGACAAGGAGACAAGGAGACAAGAAGGGACTAAGGGAAAATGCTTTTCTTCTTCCTCCTGCCTCCTGCCTCCTGCCTCCTGCCTCCTTCCTCCTTCTCACTGATTACCGATTAGTCACAATATCTCGATATGATATTCTTAGCGGATATGACTAAAAACAGTCTGTTTAAAGGTTCAAATTTTTTTGCGATCCTAACTTGCCTGTCAGGAAACTGTTTTCAGCAGTTAGACAGATCAGGGGATTGTCAATGAAGGTAATGCGGTTAAGTATCAAAGTATTATGAGTATTGAAAAGATTGTTGAACAAGCGTTACAGGATGGTTACTTAACTCCTTCGATGGAGGCTGAAGTCGGACGAATTTGTAACACGGCTTCCGAATTGTCCATTGAAGAATATATGGCTCTGGATCGGTTAATGGGGGCCTTATTAACCGGGGAAGTTGTTGTTTTACCCCGGAAACAGTTTATTAATGTAATGGAAGAGTTAGTTCTGAGTGAAGCGATCGCAAAGGTGGCTGAAATTGAAGAACAAAACAGTGAACAAACCTTAGACGTTGGAGATATTGCCGCCTATGCCCTTAACCGTTTACCTCCTCTCTATGCCACGACGGAAGAAGGCGCCCAATATCAACGGGCTAGAGCCAAGGAAGAGTTGCAAGAATTAATCTCCAGTCAAGTTAAAGCAGCCATTGACCGCAACCGCGACTATGCCGCTCAACATCAAACTGTTTTTAATCAAACGACAGGTATGGCTGTTTTATCTCAAGTCAGTAGCTTGTTACAAACCTATGCCCCAAACTACGAAACCACAACAAGCCCAGACATACTGTAATCAGTAATCAGTAATCAGTAATCAGTAATCAGTTATAGCGTGTAAGAGTTAACAGTTACAGGGTAGACAGTCAACACTGAGTAAATTGTTCATTTTACTAATTACTGATTACTGATTACT
>JBMDYE010000355.1:0-2828 GCA_048595135.1 Planktothrix sp.
CTCAGTTATTGACTGTAAAAGGAATAGGAATTAACACTATTCAAAAATTGTTGATCATTTTAAATCAGGACAGTATTTTTTAAATGAAGTTATTAATGGCTTAATTACTGCTTTAATATTTTATGCCAATTCACTATTTTCTGACATGATAATAGTTCTGGGTTAATGGTTTCTAAATGAGCAAGGGAATTCCGAATTGTCTTGAGATGTCTAACTAAATGTAGAACATCTGTTTTCTTAACAAGCTGACAATGTTCAGTAATTTGATACTCAATATGACCAATTTCTAAATCTTTAACATCTTTAATCACTTCTCCAAATTGAGTTTTAAACGGGACTCTTAAAACGCCATCTAAAAGTTTAATAAGATCATGTCGTCTTTGTTCAACAAAGGGTAATAATTCCCCCACTTCACCACTCCAAATTCGACGTTCTATTTCAGTTTTATCTAAAACCCCATCCCCCAAAACAGCCGAATGAATTTTTTCTTCGGATTCTATCCTATTTGACATTCCTTTACACCAGTTTTTTGAGGGATTATGACTTAAATCAAACCAGTGACGTTCCTCAGCTATCTCTTGAAGAATTGGGAACGGTTTAAGAATATTGTCAATTTTTTCATCGGCTAAACGTTCACTCACTTCATAATCCCAAAGCCCCAGATTAGTAATCACTGAGATAGCGACACGCTTTTGTAAATCGGGCATTCTTTTCCCTTGAAAAAGTCCCGATGTAAATAACATCATATCCATTCGATCCACAATACCCTTCCAAATTTGATGGGATAAACTCACATCTTCTTCAGGAGGATCAAGCGCCAATTCTCCAACTAACGACACACAAAATAAAGTGCGATAGAGCTTAGGAATATTCCGACAGGGTTGGTCATAGTCGGAAAGAAATTTTTTCCAAGCTGGCCAAGTATCAGCCGTTAAACCATCCAACTTAATAATTTTTCCCGAAAAATTCTGATGCTCTGCTAATGTCCGAGCATTGCGAATTTCATGAGGGTTAATTTCTCCGACAAAATGCTCAAAAAGGAAATGAACCGGATCAAGGGCATTTTCCTCCCTAACAGAAATATTATGCCAACCCCAATCATCACCTAATCCAGACTGAATCGCATTTGATAAACCATCGGGTAAGTGTTCAGGTAAACAGAGAATCACATTTTTTCCATCTCTGAGGTCTTGAACAACTTGATCGATAAATAAGTTCGGACTGGGAAGTTGCCACCAAAAACAAGTCATCTGTTTTATCCTCCAATTGATGTGAGAATACGACAAACTAGGGGATCAACACTCCAGCTTTCATTACCAATAGAATTTATAAGTCTAAGTAACTCCGCCCATTGAAAAGTTTGGTTGATTGTTTCAGGTGATACTCCGTCCAGCACTGTAATTAATTCTTCACAAGAAGCAATTTCCAACGTGACCAGAGCGTGTAAGATTTGCCTTTGTTGGGAATGAGTTTGATCAAGCCCCATCAGCCCAGCCAGTTGACTCAAGACATCTGATTGAGTGAGGGACTCTGCCAGCTTTTGTAAGTGGGGTTCGCAGTGATGACTCGATTTAGCAAGTTGATAAAAACGCTGAAGTAACACTGACCAATTTCCTGTAATTTCAGTAATTTTTTCTCTCTTTTCTTTACTTAATGCTAAATCACAATTTTCTAACCATTGTCGCAAGGCAGCATCATGCCAAGGATTTAAACTAAAAAGGCTTATTCCTTGTGATACCAATGAATTTAGAGAATCAGAACTCACTAATTCCCATAATTTTTGCGGGTTAGCGACAAAAATAACCCGAACAAATGATCGTTTAGAGGTTAATTTCCGCACTTTGGCTTGGGCTCGTTTTACCCATTCTTGAGTCCAATTACAAGTTGATGAAACAAATACAATCGTTGTTCCATCAATGTTGCGTTCTCGCTTGTCAAGGTTCTCTAATAGTTTAGTAAAAGCAGTGGTTTCAGAAACTTGATCAATCTCAATCCAGAACTCCTGACCAACGGCTGAAAACAAGAAATGTTTCAATTCATGTAAACCAGCAGCAGGGCAACCGACAATGATAGAAACTCCATTTTCTCGTTTTCGCAATGCGGATTCTTGTTGAACCGTTAAAGGGCTCGGGCGAGATAAATCATTTCGTAATACTGAGCGAAAAATTTCAGCATCATAATCTAAAGAAGGTTCACGGCTACTGAGAAGTTGTTCTTCAATTTCTGCTTCCGTTCCTAACAGTAAAACAACGTTAGGGCTTCTCAGGGCAAATTTTCCTTCACTGGTTTCTCGCAAAATCCCTAACCCCACCATTTCTTCAAGAAGAGCGCGAAATTCATCGGTAGATTTCCCTTGGAATCCTTCTGACCACCAAGACAAAACAACATCCTGAATTGAACGCATAGAAAATCCATTGACCATTCCTTCTTGACTGGTTAAAGATTCATAGGCGATGGAATAGGCAATTACTTCATACCGTTGATCGAGTTGGAGTGTCCAGCGAAAGCGATCGCGAATGGCTTTACGAAGATTTTGGCTTTGATAGGCTTCATCAACTTGATGGTCTACAATTTTATAAGGTGGAGTATTGTTGCGCTCATATCCCCTCAAGTGATTTTTATTCACATCTCTGAGCAACTCCTGACAATAAAGTTGAATCAAACTCGGATAATAATTGGTTTGAGAAAGAATTCGAGTGACTAAATCATCGGATAATTCATAGCCTATACTGGCTAAAGGTCGTTTGATCAGCGCTCTGGCTTCCCGCCATTCTCCGTTTTCTAAAAGGGGGCCAATACAAAGGGGTTCGCCATAATGAGCAAGGGGA
>JBMDYE010000356.1:0-4297 GCA_048595135.1 Planktothrix sp.
GTAATCAGTAATCAGTAATCAGTAATCAGTAAAACAGTAATCAGTAATCAGTAATCAGTAAAACAGTAATCAGTTATAGGGTGTAAGAGTTAACAGTTACAGGGTAGACAGTCAACCCTAAGTAAATGGTTAATTGTTACTACTGGTCAACGATTAACTTCCCATTCTAAACTAATCACTAACGACTAATGACTGCCCTACTGATTACTGATTACTGATTACTGATTACTGATTACTGATTACTGATTACTGATTACTGATTACTGATTACTGATTTAAACTTTTCCAAAGCGGCGATCGCGTTTTTGATAGGAAGATAACGCTAAATGTAATTCTGTATGATCAAAATCCGGCCAGAGCGTATCGGTTACATAAATTTCTGCATAAGCTAATTGCCATAATAAAAAATTACTAATTCGTAATTCTCCACTGGTACGAATTAATAAATCCGGGTGCGGCATTGAAGCTGTATATAAATGCTTTTCAAATAACGTTTCATCAATATCATCCGGTTGAATTAATCCTTCTTTCACTTGATGAGCAATATCTCGACAAACTTTTAAAATTTCTTGCCGTCCTCCGTAATTCGTAGCAATTGTAAATAAAATCCCCTTATTTTTTTTCGTTTCTTCCATTGAATAGGCGATTTTTTCCTGTAAAGAAGCGGGAAGTGCGGTTAAATTTCCCACAAACTGAATTCTAACTTCCTCATCCATCATTTCTCGCAATTCTCGCATTAACACCCGTTCAAACAACGCCATGAGAAAATCCACTTCTTCTAACGGACGACCCCAATTTTCCGTTGAAAACGCATAGGCGGTTAACGCTTGCACACCCCAATCATCACAACAGCGCAGCACTTCTTTTAAGGCATCAACCCCGCGACGATGACCCATCGTTCGGGGTAATCCTCGCCGCTTCGCCCAACGGCCATTCCCATCCATAATCACAGCAACGTGCTTGGGTAAGCGGTTCTGGTCTAAGTCTGAGGGTAATTCATATACAACCCTTGTCTTGGCACTCATTTTTTCTCCCGAGAAGCTTTGGATTGAGGACGGAATAGGCGAGACACTAAAACCCTACCCTGTCTAATTTGGTTGCCCAAATGACTAATTGAAAGAGAAGCCGCCGTCCGGTCATCACTGGATGTCCAAGAACGAGCTTCCAATAGCTCTTTCAGTTTACTGCTAGTTAAGGGTCGATTGAGAACCCCTTTTTCAGCCAGGGAAATGGAACCCGTTTCCTCTGAAACGACAATACACATACATTTTGCCACCCGCTCTGTAATTCCCATCGCCGCTCGATGACGAGTTCCCAATTGTCGAGAGGCCATTCGTTCTGATAAGGGCAAAATCACACCCGCCGCCGCAATTCGAGAGGCTCGAATTAACACAGCACCATCATGCAGAAGGGTTTTGGGTTGAAAAATCGTTTGTAATAGTTCCCTAGTCACTTCTGCATTTAGTTTTACCCCTGGGACAGAAAAATCACGCTCATCAATCGGACTGCCCGTTTCAATGATAATTAAAGCGCCAATGCGGTTTTGGGACAGTTCTTTAACGGCTTCGACAATTTGATCAATCACTCCATGGGGTTCGGGAATCACTTTGCGACCCTGACCAAACAGTTGTAAAACATCCCCTCGCCCCAACTGTTCCAAAAACTGACGGAATTCCGACTGCAACATCACCGCCATTGCTACCGCCGACCCCGTAACTAAGCTATTGAGGGCTATGTACAATAACCTCAAATTAGCCCAGTTACTAATCGCCGTTGCCAGCATCAGGATAATAAACCCTCGCACCATCCACAGGGTACGGCGTTCTCCGATGATGACAAGCACCATATAAGCAACAGCAAAGACTAACCCGATATCTAGTCCTTGAATTAACCACGAGGGAATCCTGTCAATCCCATAACTAGGAGCCGCATTCATCGAAGATTGATCACATTAAGGTCGGTTGTTCTGTAGGCGGTTGAGCGTTAACCGTTAACGGTTAGCCAATAAACGTTCCGGTAAACGATCTTGATCGATTAAATCTTGGTAAGTTTCTCGTTCAATGATCACATTAGCATCCCCATCTTGAACTAAAACCGCCGCAGGTTTAGGCAGTCGGTTATAGTTAGAAGCCATACTGTAATTGTAGGCTCCGGTTGCCATGACCACGAGAACATCCCCTGACTCAACCGGGGGTAACTGAGCATCTTTAATCAGGATATCTCCCGATTCACAATGTTTACCTGCAACGGTCACGGTTTCTGTCATGGGTGCAGACAGTTGGTTCGCCTTGACGATGCGATAAACCGATTGATAGGTAATTGGACGGGGGTTATCAGACATACCGCCATCTACAGCAATATAATTGCGAATTCCAGGAACTTGCTTTTGAGAACCCACCGTATAAGCTGTGACGCAAGCCGACCCAATAATTGAGCGTCCGGGTTCCGAGAGCAGTTTTGGTAAAGGCATTTGTTTTTGTTCGCAAGCCTTGACCAATGCGTCTGCAATCACTTTAACCCAAGCGTCAATACTAGGGGGATCATCAGACTCGGTATACCGTATTCCTAAGCCGCCACCAATATTCACTTCTGTTACAGGCAAACCATATTGATTCGCTTTCCCCATTGCGTCGATAATAACACCCGCTAAATCTTCGTGGGGTTGCAGTTCAAAAATTTGGGAGCCAATATGGGCATGAAGACCAATACAAGATAAACTCGGTTTCTGACTGAGGAACTTAAAGACCTCATCCAGTTGACCGGGATCAAATCCGAATTTACTATCTAAATGTCCGGTGCGAATATATTCGTGGGTATGACATTCAATTCCTGGGGTAAACCGCAGCATCACCCGGACTGGAGAAGCGGGTGCTGAGGTTTCGGTTAATTCTGCTAAGGTGTGTAAATCTAACCAATTATCCGCAACAACGGTACAACCGTGATCAATCGCCAGTTGAATTTCTTCACGGGATTTATTGTTACCATGTAAATATAGTTTGTCCGGGGAAACTCCGGCTTGCAGTGCGGTATACAGTTCGCCACCGGACACCACATCCGTTCCTAACCCTTCTGAAGCGACAATGGCACAAACGGCTAAACAATTCCAAGCTTTGGAGGCGTACAGAACTAAGGATTCACCGGGATAATATTGTTTAAACGCGTCTCGATATTGCTGACAAGCGGTTCTGACGGTGGTTTCATCAAGAATATAAAGGGGTGAACCGAATTGTTGCACTAAGGCTGTTACATCACAACCGCCAATTTCTAAGTGATCTTGCTCATTGACTTTAGCGGTCAAAGGCAGTAGGTGTTGATTGGGCGATCGCGTTCCTTCTGTTGAGGAAGGCAGATATTGAGTTCCTGAATTTTGCACGGGATTTAAGTTATATTAACACTTCTATAGATCAGATTTTACCGTAAACCTGTCACCCCTCACCAGTCGAAAGGACGAAGAATGGCAATGGGTTCTCTATCTAGCTATTACAAAATTTAATTTTGGGTTGATCAAATAGATCTCATAGGATGTTAATCAAAAATTTAAAAAGAGTTGGATTTTTAAGTAAAAATTTAATACTAATCAATTCTTAAGCAATCCGATTGTCTCTTGTCTTGATCAGCAGAATAGAGAAAATGCGATCGCTTATTATTCATAGCGATAGATTTCACGCCTGTGTTCAACTCGTCTTAAGGTAATGATTTGATCTTCATCATCTATGTCATATAAAACCCGATAGTCTCCGATCCGCATTCTATATCCTTGGTTATTTTTCATTTTAATTGCATTGAAGGGTCTCGGATTATTTCGTAATTGAATAATATCTTCTATTATTCGTTCATAAATCTGATCAGATCGATTAAAAATTGCTCATTAATATTAAAATTAACCATATTAATTTAAGTTAAGTTGGTTCCAGTTAGCCCTATTTTATCAAATCTAGGAGATTTCAGGAAGAAGGACTGTAGTGGGAGCGTCCCCGCTCCTGAATTAGATTAAGAATTAATGATTATTGTCTGGAGGCGGGCGATCGCAAATTTGTTAAAATTAAACCAAGGCTTATCATTTTTGCTATGATAACACTGCTCAAAACTAAACTGTAAAGATAGTCGTCTAAATGGAGAAACACTATTTAAAATTACAACCATTAACAGAACAGCAACTCTCGGCTGTTGTCGAACTAGATCAAAAATGTTTAGGGGGAATGTGGAAAATCGATGGCTATCGCAGAGAAATCGATAGTCCCAATAGTGATTTATTAATCTGGAAGCGGGAAACACCCCCTAAAAATCAACAACAAAC
>JBMDYE010000357.1:0-38861 GCA_048595135.1 Planktothrix sp.
TTCGGGAGGAAGTTTTAAAAGATTTATCTCGGCTAGAAATAAGTTTAGATGAAACGGAAAAGGAATCAGAACTCGATAGAATTGATTCTGTTAGCGATGCGGTGATCGATTTTTGTGAAGTCAATCCCGAAATTTATGCGAAGTTGCAGGAAATGGAATCGGAACCCGAATTAAATCAAGTAGATTATTCAGGACAAAACAGCATTGAACGGTTAACTACATCGGTGAATCAAATTTTAGATTTGAATTTTTTAACCCGTCAAAAACTATAATTCAATCATTCAATTATGAGTAGGGTTGCGAACTAGGGAACATCTACCAGCAAATTAAGTTTACTTCCGGTCTATTTAAGGCAATTCCTATGATTCCTTCTCAACGGTTTTATCTCTTTTTAGGTTTAGGAATGGCGATCGCTCTTTTCCTCGCCAATTTTTTTGATCAAACCTTCAGTATTTTTACGATATTATTATTCGATGGATTACTGTTAGCCATTGGATTTTGGGACGGCTATCAAGTTAAAATTAATCAAGTTAAAATTGAGCGTCAACCCCTCCATCGCCTCTCCATCGGTCGAGATAACCCAGTTATTATCACCATTGAAACTCAAAATCAAACGGCTAATTTAATTATTAAAGATGCCTATCCGATCCAGTTTAAAGTTGATCAAACTCCCTTAAAAACAATCTTATCTCCCCAGAATAAAACCGAATTAGCCTATCATATTTATCCCCATCAACGGGGTGAATTTGAATGGGGTGATCTGTATATTCGCCAACTCAGTCCTTGGGGATTAATGTGGAGAGATTGGAAAATTTCTGCATCGCAAAAAGTTGCGGTTTATCCTGATTTAGTGGGATTGCGATCGCTTTCAATTCGATTAGCCTTAGAAAATACAGGAAATTTAAGCCAAACTCGCCGCCTCGGAATGGGAACGGAATTTTCAGAATTAAGAGATTATGGAACCGGAGATGATCCCCGTTTAATTAATTGGAAAGCAACCGCCCGCCATAGTCGTCCGTTAGTGCGAGTTTTAGAACCAGAAAAAGAACAAACGTTAATTATTTTATTAGATCGAGGGCGATTAATGACCGCCCAAGTTCAAGGTTTAAAACGATTTGATTGGGGATTAAATGCCACATTATCTTTAGCATTAGCGGGATTAAATCGAGGAGATAAAGTCGGTGTAGGCGTCTTTGATCGAGAGATTATCACTTGGATACCTCCCGAACGGGGACAACATCAACTTTCCCAATTAATTGAACGATTAACCCCGATTCAACCTGTCTTATTAGAACCCGATTATCGGGGTGCTGTGACCAAATTAGTCACCCAACAAACCCGCCGCGCTTTAGTGGTATTAGTGACCGATATTGTTGATCAGACCGCTTCTTCTGAATTACTCTCGGCTTTAGTTGCTTTAACCCCGCGCTATTTACCTTTTTGTGTCACCCTCCGAGATCCCCAAGTTGATCAATTAGCCGGAAAACTGTCTATAGGTAGGGAGATGATCGAACCTTCAGAAAATCTATCAAATCAGAATATTCTCACCGCTTATAATCGTGCGGTTGCTTTAGATTTATTAAATCAACGTCAAGTCGCCTTTTCTCAATTAAAACAAAAAGGGGTATTGGTTTTAGATACGCCCGCTAACCACATGAGTGAAGAAATCGTGACTCGATATTTACAACTTAAAGCCCGAAATTTATTATAAATTGGGCTTGAAAATTTAATGAGAGTATTGTAACTTAAAAGTCAACTGAGAATTCCTTCTGAATTCGTCTTTTAAAAAATAACAAACGGTGAAGAAATGCGTTTAAAAACCTTGAGCGTATCATTACTATTATCTGGGCTGAGTTTCAATGGACTCGCACTTGCTGAACAATTAGCCCCTGGCTTACGTTATGCTGATGACTATACGATTGTTGGGGAGCAAAATTTGTTAGCCGATTATTCCCCAACGAATCCTGATGGAACGGTGAATGCGGTAGTCGAAATCCCCACCGGAACCCTTGCTAAATGGGAAGTTTCTCCATCCGATGGTCAGTTAAGAATCGAAGTCAAGAATGGACAACCTCGGATTATTCAATATTTAGGATATCCAGGGAATTATGGGATGATTCCTCGTTCAGTTTTAGCCAAAGAACAAGGGGGAGATGGTGATCCCCTTGATGTGATGATTTTAGGGCCTGCGGTTCCCAGAGGTTCCCTCGTTCAAATTAAATTAATTGGTGTGATCAAAATGATAGATCGAGGAGATATTGATGATAAATTGATCGCCGTAATGAAAGATACTCCCCTTTATTCTGTTAATTCAATGGCAGAATTAGATCAAAAATTTCCTGGTGTCACCACGATTTTACAAACCTGGTTTACGAATTATAAAGGACAAGGAAAAGTCCAAGTTTTAGGCTTTCGAGAGCAAGAGGAAGCTCAACAGATTTTAGAAGCAGCGATTAACGCTTATACGGCTCAAAAACAGTAATTTATTGTTTTTGAGCGGAATTAATAGGGGACATTAATAATAATGTCCTCTTTAATAAGTCCCTAACTTGCTCACTTTTTAGCACAAGCAACCCATATTTTGATTTTCCGATAGTTTGATGAGGATTTTGTTAGTAGAAGACGATGAGCGAATTACCAAAGCTTTAGGGGAAGCATTAACGGATCATCATTATGTTGTGGATATCGTTCATGATGGTCAAACGGGGTGGGATTTTGTAGAAGCTGCGCCTTATGATTTAATTATTTTAGATTTAATGTTACCCAAACTAAATGGACTTGAATTTTGTCGGCGATTACGACAGCACAAAAATAACACTCCCGTATTAATGTTAACCGCAAAAGATACCAGTGCCGATAAAGTGAGTGGTTTAGATGTGGGAGCCGATGATTATGTGGTGAAACCCTTTGATTTACAGGAATTATTAGCAAGAGTTCGAGCTTTATTACGACGAGGAAATTCCACGTTGCCGCCTGTGTTAGAATGGGGATATTTGAAATTAGATCCCAATTCTTATCAAGTTACTTATGCAGAACAGCTTGTCCCGTTATCACCCAAAGAATATAGTTTATTAGAGTTATTCTTAAGAAATCCTGAGCGGCTTCTCACTCGTGAGATGATCGTTGATCATCTCTGGTCATTTGGGGATATTCCAGGAGAAGATAGCGTGACAACGTTGATGCGTCGGTTACGACAAAAGCTTAAAGCGGTGGGAGCTTCACCGATGTTAATTGAAACAGTTTATGGTTTGGGGTATCGGCTCAATTTACAAGTCAAATAATCCGGCTTTTCGCGCCCTCAGTTGGCGGTTATTGATTTATTATTTAACGATTATGATGGCTATTTTAAGTACATCATTAATCGGGGTTTATGAGTTTTTTGCTTTAACTTTATATCAACAGCTTGACCGACAATTATTAACCTTGGCGGATGCAGCCGCCCATATTTTACCTGAAATTCAAGAGCATCAATCGGACATTAATTCTTCTTTGTTACCCCATTTTGATAATGATGGAGATTTAGATATTCCTTGGCAAACGCTACAACAGCCCAGTCAAGGCGTAGAATGGTTTGATAAAAATCAACAGAAAATTGTATCAGCCGGGGGGATTTTCCCTAATAAGCCTCTTCCCCAAATTATTCACCCTGATCAAATTATTTATTCTAAAAATAATGGTCAAGTTAGAAGTTTAGTTTTATCTGTTTATCAAGAAAAGCAAGAAAAAAAAATTTTAATGGGTTATGTCAGAACCAGTGAATCTACCGAAGAAATTGAAATGATTTTAAATCAACTCAAATTGGGAATGATTTTCGGAGGATTGCTGGCATCAAGTTTAACCGCTTTTGGAGGAATGTGGTTGACGAAACAATCTCTTAAACCTGTGGAAAAAAGTTTTGAAAAACTTAAACAATTTACCGCCGATGCTTCCCATGAGTTAAGAAATCCTTTAGCTGCAATTCGAGCTTGTGTGGAAGTGATGCAAAGCCATCCAGAACGAATTCATCCCCAGGATATTGATAAATTAAATGCGATCGCCAGTGGGACTCATCAAATGTCAAATTTAGTCGAAGATTTATTATTATTAGCCCGGAGTGATCAAGACCCTGTTATTCCTTCCCGTTGGGTTTTAGTGCCTTTAGATGAACTCTTAGAAGATTTGGTGGACTTCATCTCAACTCAAGCAGAGAAAAAACATCTTAAAATTATTAATAAAATCGAACCTTTAATTTCTATAAAAGGAAATGGGGATCAACTTTGGCGTTTATTTTTAAATCTGCTTGAAAATGCGATTGATTATACAGAAGATGGAGGCAAAATCACCGTTTCTTTACAACAAGAAGAAAAATGGATTGTAGTAGAAATTCAAGACACAGGAATTGGCATGGCACCTGAACACTTACCTTATATTTTTGATCGCCTCTGGCGTGCGGATCAAAGTAGAACTCGACGGGAAAAAGGCTATGGGTTAGGACTGGCGATCGCTCAAACCATCGCTGATCATCATCAGGGAAAAATTACCGTGACCAGTGAACTCGGAAAAGGTAGCTGTTTTACGATCCGTTTTCCTACTGTTAAATCTTAACTGATGAGGAATTGCGGTTGTCATCAGTTTGTCAGTTTTTAGTTCTATGCTGAGTAGTCAAGATGAAATTTGAGTAAATTTTCCGCAATTCGAGTATGAATAAGCTACAATTCCGTAAACTCCATCGTAAAATTGCCCCGATTTTATTTATTCCTTTATTTTTAACCGCCTCAACGGGTGTCATTTATCGTGTAGGTCGTAATTGGTTCGGAATGTCCCGTGATATTGGCGAATTTTTTCTTGATATTCATCAAGGAGAATTTTTAGGCGATGCTTTGAGTTCAATTTATGTTTTATTAGTGGGTTTAGGATTAATTGGATTAATTGTGACCGGATTAACGATGATCCGGTTGAAGCAAAAAAAACGTCAAAATCCTTCAAAAAAACCGGGTTTTGATTTGAGAACTACTCACCGGATTTTAGCTCCCCTTGCCTTTTTACCCCTAACGGTTAGTGCCTTAACCGGAATTGCTTATCAACTTGGGAAAGAGTGGTTTCGACTCCCCCAAGAAACCACCCGTTTATTACTGCGAATTCATCAAGGCTCTTATTTAGGAACGACGGGAAAAGCCGTTTATGTTTTGTTTATTGGTTTAGCCTTATTGGGATTATTAATAACTGGAATTGAAATGACAGGAATTTTCCGTAAACACCGAGTGATTCCTCCTGATCATCACCAATAACAAAAAAACGTTAATTTTTACTAGCAATTAATTGATCCACTAATTCAGGGAACTTTTCCGTTGCCGTTTCAACTGAAATAAGAGAAAATCTTGACCGGAAATTGCTAAAATAGTAGGGATTAACTCAGCGCAGTCACTTCACCATTTTCTCTCGAATTCGCCTGGGTCAGCAAGAGAATTAAAAGAAAAAAGATTGGCTCGGACTCTAAAAGCGTTGAAAGAAGAAAAGATGATCGTAATAATTGATGAAACAGGAGATATTTGAACACACCCAAAGTCAATTAATTGTGGAGGAGAAGCGATTGTTTCGCCATTGGATGAACTTGATGTAATCTCCTTCAAACTGCTCTCCTTTTAGCATTCGATGCCAATAAATCCAAGGTAAAAGAGTGGTTTTCACCTGCCACATAATCCAGCGTTCTTTAAGGGGATTAAGGGGAAAGCTAGACAGCACTGTGCCAGTATAACCATTAAATTCAGCCATGATTGTTTTACCATAGCCAGTGATTAAAGGACAACAAGTATAGCCATCATATCTATTCAATAACGGTTGAGAGTCCATAAAAGCTAGCAAATTTTCGGCAACAACTACTGCTTGTTTGCGTGCTGCTGCTGCTGTTTTAGAAGTCGGCAGCGAAGAAGCATCTCCTAAACTAAAAATGTTAGGATATCGATTGTGTTGTAGCGAATATTTATCTACGTCTACCCAACCGTATGTATTACCTGGAACTGCCAAAAGGCTTTGTTTAATAAAGTCGGGGGCGCTTTGTGGTGGTGTAACATGAATCATTTCGTATTGATGAGTAACTTCATCGACAACAGCACCGTTATTATCAAAAATATCAAAAACTGCTTCTTTAGTTTCAGCTTTAATCTCTTTCAAATTGTGCCGAAATTTAACATCTATTTTCCGATCGGCAACAACTTTATCTAATAGTGCTGAATATTCTGGCACAGCAAACATTTTGGTAGCTGGTGTGAGAAACATGACGTTAGTGCGCTGACGAACTCCAAATTTACTGGCGAAGGTGTCATCTGCCATGTACATGATTTTTTGAGGCGCACCCCCACATTTGACAGGAGTATTAGGAAAGGTAAATAAGGCATTTCCACCTGAGAAATTTTTGATGAGTTCCCAAGTATAAGGTGCGTAATTCGGAGCATAATTGCTGGTAACGCCATTTTTGCCGATCGCTTCTTTCAACCCTTTAATTAAATGCCAGTCCAACTGAATGCCAGGACAGACAATTAAGTAATCATACTTAACGAAGATGCCTTCTTGAGTCAGAACAGCATGGTTATCTGGGTCTAGTTTCACGACTTGATCTGCGATCCATGTCGCTTGTCGAGGAATAAAATCTTTTTTATCTCTCACTGTATCTTCAATTCGGAATACTCCTCCACCTGTCATCGTCCAACCCGGTTGGTAGTATTGTTTCTGCGATGGGTCGATAATCGCAATATCTAGGGATTGATTTCTTTTCAATAATATAGAAGCGGTGGTCAGTCCGGCAGATCCACCTCCAATCAAAACAATTTGGTGGTGCAAAGTCTTGATAATCACAGGTGTTGTTTGAGAAGGTTGGAAGGTTGAGGTTACCATAAGTTGTCTTTTTAGTTATCAGAAGCGGTTGATCGCTAGTCAATAAGTTCTGGCAGATTTAGTAAGTAAATCTACTCCCCTTACTAAGTTTTTTGTTCCTATTGTCAAATTGTAGAATTTAAATTACTATATAGCAATATAAACAATCAATAAATATATCGATCTAGCAATTTAGATTGAATAGGAGCCTCCAGATATGCTGTTCCGCCAATTGTATGACAACGAAACCAGCACTTATACTTATTTAATTGCTGATGAGAACACTAAAGAAGCTGCTTTGGTCGATCCGGTAATCGAGCAAGTAGAACGGGACTTAAAGCTAATTCAAGAATTAGGATTAACGTTGCGTTATTGTCTGGAAACTCACATTCACGCTGATCACATTACGGGAACGGGTAAGTTGCGGGAAATCACAGGTTGTGATGGAATCGTGCCAGAGAATGCTCAAGCTGCTTGTGCTAATGGTTTTATTAAAGATGGGGAAGTATTCAAATTAGGCGATGTTGAAATTAAAGCGATCGCTACTTTAGGACATACTGACAGTCATAACTCTTACTTGGTCAATCAAAACATAGTGCTGACCGGAGATTCCCTATTGATTCGGGGTTGCGGAAGAACGGATTTTCAAAGTGGCAATCCGGGTTTGATGTACGACCACGTTACACAAAAGTTATTCGCTTTACCGGATGAAACTTTAGTTTATCCGGGTCACGATTACAGAGGACATTTAGTTTCTACAATTGGTGAAGAAAAGCAATATAATCCCAGATTCCTTGGTAAGGATCGGGCAAGTTTTATTGAACAAATGAATAACTTAAATCTGCCAAGTCCCAAGAAAATTGCCGAAGCTGTTCCAGCCAATCAAAAATGTGGAAATATCCCTGTCATAGCAGAAGTTTAAAGTAAGAAGAAAAACATCAGCATCAACAACGACACCAAACCCAGTGACTCAAACAACGAGATATAGGCTATGGGTAAATTATTTAATGAGCTTAAACAAGACCTTTTGTATCAACATGGCATGAATGCCTGCCTAAACTGTGGTGTATGCACAGCAGTTTGTCCAGCCGCAGAGTTCAGCGAATATTCTCCGAGAGAGGTCATGAATATTTGCTATTCAGAAGACGACAATTTAATTGAAGAGTTACTCAAGTCAGACAAAATTTGGTTTTGTGGGCAATGTTTTTCCTGTAAAACTAGATGTCCGAGAGGAAACAGTACCGCTTCAGTCATTCTAGCTTTGCGCCGACTTTCCGTTCGTTATGGTTACTTTGCTGAATCCGAAAAAGGCAGACAACAGTTATTTGCCAAGCGAGTATTTGGGGAAAATATGTTGAAACGAGGCTATACCTTGTTAGCTGAAAATATCACTCCGGCACATTTTCCTGAACTTGGTGAAAACTGGGAATACTATTACGAACATAGAGAAGAAATGCGCCAATGGTGGGATGTACCGATGAATTTGGAAAATAGCCCCGGTTCACATCGAGTTATTCCCGAAAAAGACCTGGAAGAATTGCGGGCAATTTATCAAGCGACGGGTGCGATCGAGCTAATGGAAGCCGTAGAAAAAGGCATGGAAAAGAAACTCGGTAGCAAAGAAGAAGTGGAAAAATACTGGCAAAATTGGTTAGAAACGGCTGATAGCAGAAACTACGAAATCAAAGAAAACAAATAAGGAGAAAACTACATGAAAGTAGCAAGAGAAAATATCGCTTGGGAAAGACACCAAAAGCAGGTTCCAACAGTAGATGATGAAGGCGGCAAATTGTGGGGTTGCTTCCGCAGTTGTTTTCTGCAAAGTGCCGCACCATATACTGAAGGTATTGCCTATAAAATCTTAAAAAATGACTTAGGTATGGAATTACGAGAAGCACCAGGACATACTTCTTGTGGTGCGATCGGTTATCACGGAGATGTGTCAAATTTAGAAACTCAAATGGTAGTTGCAGCCAGAAATTTTTCGCTGGCCCATCATGAATTAGGTGTCGATAATCTCTTCTCTTTCTGTGTTACTTCTTTTGCTAATTACACAGAAATGATCAAACTTTGGGAAGAAGAACCAGAGTTACGAGAATACACCGAAAAAACGTTAAAAGAAACCACGGGACGAGAATTTTGGATTCCTCATGTTTCCGGTGGCAGACCTTCTGTGGTTCATGCTTCTGATGTATTTTTTGCCAATCGGTATAAGCTGGCAGAAAAAGCAAAATATAGCTTGAAAGGTATCAAAGCAGTCGATCATATTGGATGCCACTACGGAAAAATTTTTCCAGGTGAAGCAATGGGTGGCGCAGAATTTCCTCAAGTTTTAGTAGGATTATTAGAAGCTTTCAATGCAGAAATTGTTGATTATCCAGAAAGAAGGCATTGCTGCGGTATGGGTTTTCGGCAATGTGCTTTTCCTGAAAACCGAGACTATACTGCAAGTAGCGTTTATAAAAAAATGAAAAGTCTCAAAGAAACGCACCCAGATTGTCATTTAATCCTGACCAACTGTCCGGGATGTACGGTATTTTTAGATGCTGAACAAGGAACAATCAAAGAAGTTTTAGAAGAAGAATTTAATGTCAGCATCCTTGATTATGCACAGTTAACTGGGTTAATGTTAGGATATGACCCCTTCAAAGATTGCGGATTGAATGCCAAAGTCGTCCCCATTGAACCTTTACTCGATAAAATTGGCATTCCTTACGACAAATCTAAGACGGCAGAACAACGCCGAAGACCATTTTAAAAAAGAATGCAGAAGGCAAAAGGAGGAAATATTTGGATTCCTGACTTTTGCAAAAGTTTAACTCAGAATCTTATTATTTAAGTCGCCTAAAACAAACCTCAACGGTAGAAATCAATGAAAAAAGAAGTAGTGGTAATTGGTGGTGGCCCTGCGGGAATGGCAGCAGCAGGAAGATTGCAAGACTTTGGATATCATGTAGTTTTAATTGAGAAAAAAGCTGAGATTGGAGGGCATTTAAACAAGTGGTATAAAGTCTTCCCTGATTTTACTGATGCTTCGGAAATCATCGCTAATTTGAAGAAAGGTTTAGGGAAAACTAGAATTTTAAATAATGCAACGGTGACTCAAATTTCTGGATCAGCACCTAATTTTCAAGTGACTGTATCGACGGGTGAAGCCATTGATGCAGGGGCGATTTTAGTAGCAACTGGATTTAAACATTTCGATGCTGCTTTCAAAGAAGAATATGGATATGGAATTTATGACAATTGCATCACTTCTGTGGAATTAGATGCAATGCTGAAGGCGCAAAGTGTAAAAACTAGAAATGGGAAAGCACCGAAGAAAGTGGCAATGGTGCATTGTGTTGGTTCTCGTGATGAGCAGGTAAATAATAATTACTGTTCGCGAGTTTGTTGTACGAATGCGATTAAAGTGGCGATCGAGATTAAAGAACAAAATCCCGACTGCGAAATTTATTGTCTTTATATGGATATTCGCGTGTTCGGTCGCGGTTATGAGGAACTTTATCGCACATCGCAAGAAAAGTTTGGCGTGCAATTTATTCGCGGTCGTCTTTCGGAAGCTGGCGAGAAAAAAGAGGGCAGTTTATTGTTACGTTTAGAAGATACTTTGACAGCAAAACCGATGCGGTTAAGTGTTGATCTTTTAGTATTAATGGTAGGAATGGAAGGCAATGCTGAGTTAGCAGAGGTGGCAGGTTTAAGTGTTGGTTGCGATCGCTTTTACACCACCGCACATCAACAATATTCTAATAATGCTTCCGCAAGAGAAGGTATTTTTTTGGCAGGGACGGCAACCGGGCCAAAAGCCATTGTAGAATCAATTACTGACGGACGAGCGGCAGCAGCGGAAATCGCCAGTTTTTTAGCTAACAATAAAACGTTTGAATCCTCTCTAAATGGTCAGTTAGTAACAGAAATAGTAGCTTAATTTAAATCAGGTTGAAAGCAATGGTAGCTAAAAATAAAAAGTTTTTGTTTGGTTTAAAAGTTGATCGCCAACTCGACGGTGATCAAATGAATCGAGAGTTTCTTGATCAAGTAATTGCAGAAGGTGGCGAAGGGGCGGCGATCGCAAGTTGTATGCAGTGCGGTACTTGTAGCGGAGGCTGTACCAATATTGACCGGATGGATATGTCACCTAGAACCTTAGTTTTAATGGTACAAAGAGGCGAATGGGAAAAGGTAATTAAAAGTAACTCTTTGTGGTTATGTACATCCTGTTACACCTGTACTTCTCGATGTCCGCGTGGGGTGCGCCCTTCCGATGTGATTGAGGCGGTTAAGGCGATCGCAATTCGCCAAGGAATCGAGAATGATTCTACAAAATTCAATCAAATATTTGTCGAATTAGTTCAGAAACGAGGCATCCTCTTTGAACCAGAATTAATGCAGAAATATGGCGGTTTACAAGCCATACTCGAACAAGCAGAATTAGGAATCAAATTAGCTCTGAAAGGCAAGATGTCGCCCTTTCCCGCCAAAATAAAAGATCCTAAAAAATTTAGCGAAGCATTAGAAAAAGCAGGTAAAAAATGAAATATTCTTACTATCCAGGATGTAGTCTTCATACCACTGCTCAAGAGTTCGATATTTCCACTAAAGTAGTAATGGAAGAATTGGGAATTGAACTCAGGGAACTGGAAGATTGGTCTTGTTGTGGTGGTTCGGTTGCTGCTGGAGTTTCTCACGATGTTGGCATGGCTTTAGCCGCTAGAAATGTCGCCTTAGCACAAAAGCAAAATCTCGATCTTTTAGCATCTTGTTCCGGTTGCTATAATAAATCAGCAAGAGCTTTAAAGGCATTAGATAACGAAGCTGAAAAAGAGCGAATCACCGCAATTCTTTCTGAAATGGGTGTATCGGTTTCTGATTCTAACATTAGAGTGAGAAATGTCGTAGATATTTTAGCAAATGATGTCGATATTGCTAGCCGAATCAAGAAGCCATTAACAGGTTTAAAAATTGCTTGTTACTATGGTTGTCTGTTGACTAAACCAGCAGATATTACGGGTTGGGATTCTCCTGTTTTCCCGATGTCAATGGATAAATTATCACAAATTTGTGGAGCGGAAGTTGTTGATTTTCGGTCAAAAACAAAATGCTGTGGGGGCCCAATTTTGGTAGCCCAGCAAGATGTGGCTTTTGATTTGACTAAAAATCTATTAGATGAAGCAAAATCTCTGGGTGCAGATTGCATTGTTTTAGCTTGTCCCTTGTGTGCAACTAATCTGGAACTAAGGCAACCAGATATTGAGAAGAAGTACAATGTTTCTTACAATTTACCAATTCTATATATCACTGAAATTATTGGATTAGCTTTAGGAATTAAACCCGGAAAATTAGGAATTAATAAGCATATTGTTTCACCCAAATCTGTTTTAAGGAAATTAGGGCTTTGAGATTCCTACAACTGTAGGGGCTATTTATGAATTGCCCCTACATTTCCTAAAAATATGAAATTTTGTTCTATTCCGTAAACTTAATAAATTCCTAAAAAAATAGCGTCAATAGTCTTTCCAATTTTTGATTTTGATTTGATATTTGCGAAAGCGGTAAATAAGAAACCCTGACTAAAAAGAAACCCGGTTTCTCTGAGAAACCGGGTTTCTAGGCGACTACTAATAACAACTAACTGACTTTAGAAGGTTGCTTGCTAAAAAATGTAGTCCGAATTTGTTCAGCAATTTGGGGACTCGTTAACCCTAAATCAGCAAAAGATTCCTTCGGTTCTGCATGATCCACTAAAATATCAGGAACCCCAAACCGCTTCACTGGAACCACAACATTATTATCGAGTAACGCTTCCGCAACGGCTGAACCAAAACCCCCCATTAAACAGCCTTCTTCTAACGTCACCACTTTGCCAATTTGTTGAGCAAGGGGTGCAATTAATTCCGTATCCAACGGTTTAACAAAACGGGCATTAATAACCGTACATTCAATGCCATGTTCACTGAGAATTTCTGCCACTTGCATTGACGGATTCACCATACTGCCATAGCCGATTAATAACAGATCATCGCCATTCCTGAGAATTTCCCCTTTGCCAATAGGTAAAGGTTCCCAGCCTTCCTCCATTAAAGGAACACCTAAGCCTGATCCGCGCGGATAACGCATGGCAATTGGCCCAGAATGGTTAATCCCTGTCACCATCATTTGTTGCAGTTCTGCTTCATCCTTCGGCGCCATAATCGCTAAGTTGGGCAAACAGCGCAGATAAGCGATATCATACATTCCTTGGTGAGTTGGGCCATCTGCTCCCACGATTCCAGCCCGATCCATACAGAAGAAAACAGGCAGATTTTGAATACAAACGTCATGAACAATTTGGTCATACCCCCGTTGTAAGAAGGTAGAATAAATCGCCACCACCGGACGCATTCCTTCTGCGGCTAACCCTGCTGCCATCGTAACCGCGTGTTGTTCAGCAATGCCAACATCAATATATTGTTTAGGCAGTTTTTTCTGGAGAATATCTAACCCAGTTCCCGTTGCCATTGCGGCAGTAATTCCGACAATTCGAGGATCACTTTCACCCAATTTAACTAACGTTTCCCCGAAGACTTTAGAATAGCTGGGGGGTTTGGGTTTACTCGCAGGAATTGCCTTTCCAGTCGCTAAATTAAAGGGATTTTGAGCATGATAACCGACTTGATCTTTTTCAGCGAGGGCATAGCCTTTTCCCTTCACCGTCGCCACATGAACCAATACGGGCCCTGGGATCGTATGAGCTTGTTTAAAGGTCGTAATGAGTTCTTCTAAGTTGTGACCATCCACCGGGCCAACATAGGTAAAGCCTAACTCTTCAAACACCGCCCCCACTTTGGAAACCGCTAACCGTTTCATCCCTTCTTTCATGCGTTCCATTTCGGGAGTGAAGGCTTCTCCGACAAAGGGCAAATGTTTAAATTGTTCTTCTAAATTATCTTTGAGGAATTGAACCGGGGGACTGAGGCGCATTTTATTCAGATAACGAGAAATTGCCCCGACGTTGGGAGAAATCGACATCTCGTTATCGTTGAGAACCACCATCATATTGGTATGGGGCAAATGTCCGGCGTGGTTGATCGCTTCTAAAGCCATCCCCCCGGTTAACGCACCATCCCCAATAATGGCAACCACTTTAAAATTTTCGCCTTTGAGATCTCGCGCTAACGCCATTCCCAAAGCGGCAGAAATACTGGTAGAAGCGTGTCCCGCCCCAAAGTGATCAAATTGGCTTTCGCAGCGTTTGAGATATCCAGCAACCCCATCTTTTTGTCGCAGGGTGTGGAATTGGTCATAACGCCCTGTGATTAATTTATGGGGATAAGCTTGGTGTCCCACATCCCAAAGCACCTTATCTCGATCCAGGTCAAGGGTTTGATACAATCCGATGGTTAGTTCCACAACTCCTAACCCTGGCCCTAAATGACCCCCCGTTGCTGCCACCGTTTCTAAATGTTTTTCGCGGATCTGACGGGCAATTTGTTCGAGTTGAGCAATTGACAGACCGTGAAGTTGATTCGGATGAGTAATTTCACTTAGGTGCATATTTTTTATATACCTGAATTCACCATGAATTTGACATTTGGGGAAAATGGCCTAAAAATCCTGGGATTAGACCGAGTTTTTACACATAGATGTCATGGTAGCAGGGACAGTCACTAGCTACCAGTCAGCAGTCATCAGTTATCAGTTATCAGTTGTAGGGGCGGGATCTTACGTCCGATAGCTTATCGGTTTTTCTCCTAAATTTCTGCCCGAATGCTTTGCCCCTACTATCTGGAGAAAAAACCTAAAATCTAAAATGAAGAATCTGGTTGTTGGAGAAATTCGAGTTCTTCTGGGGTGCTGGGACGGTTTAAAATTTGATTGCGATGGGGAAACCGCCCAAACCGTTGAATCACTGCTAAATGACGAAACGCATAATCAATCATTGATTGCGTATTCGGATCATCTTTTAATTGCTGAACTAATTCAACACAACGATCTTGATCGGCTAAATTTTCACTATGTTCAAAGGGAAGGTAAATAAATCCTCGTTCTAGGGGTAATAATTGTTGATCAAATCTTTGCTCAACAGCATATTTCGCCAAGGACAACGCTTTTTTATCCGTTGCAAATGCTTGGGGTTGACCCCGAAATAAGTTGCGAGGAAATTGATCTAACGTAATAATTAAAGCTAAACAACTTTTTGGGGTTTCCTGCCAAAAATCCAGTTGATTCGTTGCGGCGAGTTCATAGGTTGACAGAAAACGATTTCTAATTTCTTCATCAAAAGCCGGATTTTTCATAAACCAAACGGTTCTCGGTTTCCCATACTCAGGATGATCCGGCTCACCAAACCAAAAGGTTAAAATTTCTTTAAACTTCTCCATAATTGTTTTCATTTACTCAAGGTAGGCTTTCATAAATTTTAATCTCCTGAGTTAACGTCTTGTGATATATCGGGTTAAACCAAGTTCCAGAAAGTCGAACAGTTGACACTTCTGAGAGTAGGGGGACAAGGGGACAGGAAGAAATTTCTTAATTCTTAATTCTTAATTCTTAATTCTTAATTCTTAATTCTTCTTCTAATCGTTTCAGAGGATATAACGTAACGTCCACGCTCGATTTCCCGTTGTATTCAAAAGGATTATCAAGATCATAAATTAATAACAGTAAATAAACCAAGGCTAAACAAATAAACCCTGAAACCACTAAATTTGCCATAAATTCTTTTGTACTAATGACTAAAAGAGCCATTAAAGATGCGGCTGAGAGAATTTGTAATAAAGTATAGGCAGAGATGACAAAATCGGTATCCCGAATTCTTTCAATTCGAGCAATGGATAATCGCATTTTTTCCTGTTCAGATTGCACACGGCTCATTAAAGGAGCTTCACAATTTTGCCATAAGGGAACAAATAATTGATTTAATTTTTTAATTGAATCATCGACTTGTTCAATGGGTTTATCTTGTTCTAGCCACAATAAAACTGATTCAACAACATCAAATAATCCTTCCCTTAAGGGTTGAGGATTATAGTCTGGTTTTCGAGCCGCAACCATTAAATTTGTATCTTCAATCGTTTTAACAGTATTGGCAATTTGAAGCGGCAAATCTTCACTCATGCGATAATCCTGCAAAGTGCCACTTAAAATAAAAGCTGAAATAAATGTCACTGACGCTAAGAGAGAACCCGTCTGACTATCAAAGGTTCCCAGTTCCCATCCCTGTTGATGAATCAATAATTTCAGCAGACAAAACATCAAGGTTATCGGAAAAACTTGGATAAAAATATGCCACTTCAACCAAAGATAATTTTCAGATTTATATGACATCCTATGTACTGAACCTTCGCACTAACTTAAAAATGTAGGATGGGCTCTGCCCATCAATCCCCTGTATTTAAGATTTAAATCCTATTAAATTTTAAACCCTGAAGCGATCGCACTCTACCAATTATTCAAAAAATTATTAGTAGCTGTTTTGTGCGGTCTGGGCGGGAAAACCCCGCCCCTACGAAATTTAGGTGTTAGATTCCGATGGATTGGGTTTAATTATTTTTTGAAACGTTAGTTTAATTGCTAATAAAATTAATCCGAACGTCAAGAAACTAAAAACACCCGTTCCCATAGTCATTAATCCGACAACAATGGTACGAACCGTTGCCGACATTTGTACTACTATATATTGATCAGAATGAATTGGTTTTGCTGCAAATTGATGGGCGATCGCTTGAGTCATATTATAAAATCCAAAGGCGATCGCACCAAACAGCGCCGCATTAGTTAAACATCTAAATAAACTAATCGACTCTAATTTAGAAGCATTTGAATTCAGTTCAGAGTTAGATTCTGTCATAATAAATTAAGATGCTAAACGAATACCAGTAGAAATAAATTGAGCCGTCCAAAATTCTAGATCAGGGTCAGCGATTTGCGTTTTTACCGCCTCTAAAACCTGTAACGCTTGTGGTTCAGATTCCGTTAAGGCAAAAACCGTTGGCCCCGACCCAGACATCATCGTCCCCAACACGCCCTGAGACTCAAACGCCTGTCGCAGCGCCAAGACTTGCGGATACTCCGGTAAGGCAACTTTCTCTAAATCATTGTGCAATAATTTTCCAATTTCTGGGCCATCTCGGTGCGTAATCGCTGAAACCATTGACCCGGAATGAACCCGTTGACGGCGACTTTGCAAATCTTGCGCTTGGGAAACGTAGGTTTGACTAAACTGTTGGCGATAGGTTTTATACGCCCAAACTGTGGAAATTCCTAAGTTTTTATATTTGGCTAAAACCACATACAGATGATCTAAATTCGTCAATGGGGATAACACTTCTCCCCGTCCCGTTGCTAAGGCGGTTCCTCCTTCTAAACAAAAGGGAACATCGGAACCAATTTGAGCGCCTAATGCTTCTAATTCTGATTTTGTTAATCCTAATTGCCACATTAAATTTAAACCGACTAAAACCGCCGCCGCATCCGTTGAACCTCCTGCTAAACCTGCCGCAATCGGAATATTTTTTTGAATATTAATTTCTACGCCCCCAAATTGTGCCATCGCGTCGGGAAATTCTTTTGCCATTAAAGCAGCGGCGCGATAAGCTAAATTCGTTTGATCATTGGGAACTTCTGCATTAGCACAATTAACAACAATTCGATCCACACTCAAGGGCGCAATATCAATTTTATCCGCTAAACTAATACTTTGTAGCACCATTGCCAATTCGTGATAACCATCGGGGCGATCGCCGATAATTTCTAAATATAGATTAATTTTAGCGGGAGCAATTAAAGAATAGGAACGCATTTTTAAATCAAATGTCAGAAATTAGGAATCAGTTGAAACGGGAATTTCCCCATCAATGATTGGATTATAAGTTAAGAGGGTATTACTCAAACTCACCCAGTCTTCAACGCTGAGGTCTTCGGCGCGAGCTTGGGGATTAATCTTTAATTGTTCCAGCAATTGTGTCAATTGATCGCGATCCATCACACTTTGTAAATTATTTCTTAACATTTTTCGCTTACTGGCGAAGCCCAACTTCACTAACCGTTCTAACTGCTGAGGGTTCGTTGCTGGGGTGGGTGCGGGACGGGGACGTAACCGAATGACCGCAGAATCGACTTTTGGCGGCGGATAGAAGGCTTTCGCCGGAACATCGCAAATATATTCCCCCTCGGCTACATATTGGACGCGGACGGACAACGCCCCAAATGCCGTAGAACCTGCTTTAGCGGTAATTCGTTGGGCGACTTCTTTCTGAACTAATAATACAATTAATTCAAAGGGATTCGGGTTCGGTTCGGCAATGGTTCCTAATAGTTTTTCTACAATCGGGCCGGTAATATTATAGGGAATATTCGCCACTACTTTATTCGGGTTTTGGAAGTTCGGGAAATCTCGAATCATTGCTTCGATATCTAACGATAAAATATCCCCTTCTAATAATAAGAAATTATCTCGATTTCCAAATTTTTGCACGAGTTTTCGGCATAAATCTCGGTCAATTTCCACGGCTGTTACCGCTTGGGCAATGGTTAACAATTGGGTGGTTAAAATTCCGGTTCCGGGGCCAATTTCTAGAACTCGATCTGAGGGGGATAATTGGGCAGAACTCACGATTTTTGCTAAGGCTTTTTCGCTGCGTAACCAATGTTGACCAAATTGTTTTCGGGGTAGGTGCGATCGCGTCATTGAATTAATGTTCCTACTGAGATTAAAAGAGAATAATCTTGATGGGCAGAGCATCGTCCTACTGGATGAGGGGGCTACCGTGATGATGAATTAAATACCAATGATTCGCCATCTTTGTAAAAATATTAGTAGCGATCGATTCAGCTTGGAGGCGACGCCGACCAACAACTTGCATCACATTTTCCACTAAAACAATATAACCAATATCGCCATTAATTTCTGTTGAAATAATCTGAATATCAATTTCTAAATATTGGGCTGCATTAAAAATTTGTTCCCAAGAAGAACGAATTCCATCCCATCCTTTAATAACTTTTCGCCCTGGATGAACACACAAAGAAGCGGTTCCTTTTGACCAAACCCCGCTCATCGCCTCAAGATCTTTTTTTTCAAATGCTCGATAAAATGCTTTGTTAGCGGCTAATAGGTCTTGTTCATCACTCATAACGAAATCACTCAAAACTGGCTATATAGAAAGATGGCAAGGGGGTAATTGGCAACGAGATCCACCGGATCTCTTCACAATTAGCCCGAATTATGTCAGTATCAATTTGAACCCTAACCCTGAGTCAGGGGATATCGTAACAGACTCTAGAACTTCTCACAAAACACAGGCCGTGTCAAATCGAAATCAACGTTTGATCAGTAGTGTACTCATGGCAGCCTTAGCCATTGTTACACCGCAAGTCGTTTTTGCTACGGAAATTGTAGCGCAAGGGAATCCGCAAGCTAACAAACAACTTAGTGATTTGTTACAACAAGGGCGGCAGTTTGTGGATGCGGGAGATCTTGAAAATGCGATTCGAGTTTATACTCAAGCACTTTCTTTAGATCCTAGAAATCCTAAAATTTATTCCGGTATTGCCTATTTAGAAGCATTACGAGGGAACTTTCAAGTTGCTGCCCAATATTATCAAAATGCGATTCTCCTCGAACCGAATAATGCTGATTTTCAGTATGGTTTAGGCTTTAGTTTGGCAAGCATCCAACAATATGATGCGGCAGCCGAAGCTTATCGTCGGGCAACAATGCTAAAACGCGATAATATTCAAGCTCATTTAGGACTGGCAGCAACCTTATTCCGAAAAGGGGATTATACCGGATCAATTCGAGCGTATCAAACCCTTCTAACTTTAGATCCGCGCAATTGGCAAGCTTATTCAGGAATGGGAATGGCATTTTTAAAGCAAGAAAATGTCATGAAAGCCTTAGAAGTGTTGCAACAAGCGGCGATGTTGGCACCCAATGAAGCGAGTATCCAGGTTAAATTAGGATCGGCTTTATTTAAGTATGGCGATCGCAATGGGGGAATGGCAGCTTTTGCACGGGCGGCGCAACTCGCCCCCCGTGATGGAGAAGTTCAATTTCAAATTGGGGAAATTTTTAAAGCTGAAAAAAATTTTGATGCTGCCCTTCAAGCGTATCAAAGAGCGATCGCTTTAAAACCGGATTTATACGCGGCAAATGAAGCAATTGGAGAAATTCAACTCGAACAACAAGACTTTGTTGGGGCAATTATTAGTTTTCGTCGAGTGGTTGATAACTTCCCGGATCATGCTTCCGCCCATTATTATATGGGACTCGCCTTGAAAGGACGGGGCGGACGAGATGAACAAGCACTCGCTTCTATTAAAAAAGCCTTAGAACTTTATCAACAACAAGGCGACAACGAAGGCATCCAAAAAGCCCAAGCCACCTTAGAAGAAATGGGCGGAAAAGAGGATGATGATCAAGGCAGAAAACGAGACAGAAGAAGAAGAGTTAGGAATTAAGAATTAAGGATCGCGTAGCGTCCTGAGCGGAGCGTAGGCGGAGCCTGTGCGTAGCACGTAAGGATCAGAATTAAGAATTAAGAACGTAGAGACGTGCCTAGGTACGTCTGTACGGAGTCAGAAGTCAGAAGTCAGAAGAAAAAAATTGTCCCCTCGTCCCCTTGTCCCCTTGTCCCTGATTCCCCTAGCCTGGAACCCTTGGGTTTTGCTAAAGTCGTTTCTAGTAATAAGTTCTTATTTATTCCTCAGTGAGGAGTCGGAAATGTCCGTCACAGTCAGCGTTCAATCTTTCTCTCGATCTTTCATTCAGGCTGGTTTTAGCTTAATGGCATTGGTTTGGATGGGACAACAACCCGCCCTGTCTCAAACCTCCTCGGCTGCTATTACAGTGAGTCCCCCAGCAGCCAGTTCGGTTCCCGTCGTGCCGGATCAATCGTTTAATCCGCTTGTTCCTCCCCTGGATAACCCAGGTTTGTTTTTGCCCTCCATCCAAGAACCAAGACGCATTGTTTTGCGCTTGGGTCAGCGTCGGGTGTTTCTGTATCAAGGGGAACAAGTGGTGGCGAGTTATCCGGTGGCGGTAGGAAAAGCCGGATGGGAAACCCCAACGGGTAGTTTTAAAATTATTCAAAAAATTGAAAATCCAGTTTGGCAAAATCCCTGGACAGGAGAAGTGCGTCCACCAGGGCCTAATAGTGCGTTAGGACTGCGTTGGATTGGCTTTTGGACAGATGGTAAGGATGTCATCGGATTTCATGGGACACCCACCGTTGATTCCATCGGACAGGCGGCATCTCATGGCTGTGTCCGGATGCGGAATGAGGATGTAGTCGCCTTATTTGAACAAGTTGATCTTGGAACTCCGGTGATTGTTGAACCTTAGCCGGAACGTTATTAAATTTTAATTAAATTTTCGCCCTGGGGAATCAATTTGGTTCCCTTTTTTCATGCCCATTCTCGTCAGAAGTGAAACAGAAATTGAATCTTTCCATTTAGCGATCGCAACCTTCACTAACCTGCCAATTTAAAGCAAATTCATTATACTGTTCAAGAGAAGATCTCTCAAACTTCGCGACCCATGCAAGGAGCTATTGATGGAGCTTTTATCAAATACAGTGGCGTTGTCGCGGATGCAATTTGCGGTAACGGCTATTTTCCATATGTTATGGCCGATTATGACAACGGGAGTTGCCATTTATCTCGTTGTTATTGAAGGACTTTGGCTCAAAACTCGCAATCCTGATTATTATTATCATGCGCGATTTTGGTCAAAAATTTATATTCTGAACTTCGGTGTCGGGGTCGCAACAGGAATTCCAATGGAGTTTCAGTTTGGCACAAATTGGGCGCCTTTTTCTGAAGCCGTGGGTAACTTTTTTGGCAGTATTATTGGCTTTGAAGCGTCTTGGGCGTTTATGCTAGAAGCCGCTTTTTTAGGCATTATGGTGTTTGGTTGGGAACGCGTTAATCCGGTTATTCATTATCTCGCTACAATTTTGGTTGCGTTTGGTGCGAATTTATCCACCTTTTGGATTTTAACAGCTAACTCTTGGATGCAAACGCCCGCAGGAGGAAAGTTAGTGGAGGGTAAATTTATGGTGGATGATTACTTTCAAGCCATTTTTAATCCCTTCATGGCGGTCAGTGTTTCCCATATGTTTCTCGCCACCTTAGAAACCTCTTTATTTGTGATTGGCGGAATTAGCGCTTGGTATATTTTCAATAAACGTCATGAGGCGTTTTTTGCTCAATCCCTGAAAATTGCGTTAATTGTATTAATTGCTGTCGCCCCGTTACAAGTTTATGTCGGACATTTAAGCGGTGAACAAGTTTATCACAAACAACCGACTAAAATGGCAGCAATGGAAGCACTTTGGGAAACGATTCCAGCAGGGACGGAAGCGGATTGGAGTTTAGTTGCTATACCTGATGAAAAAGCTGAAAAAAATAGCTTTGAAATTATCATTCCCAAGGCGTTAGGATTTATTCTCGAACTAAAACCGAGAGTATCGGAAGCCGTCTTAGGATTAAAAGAATTTAAACCAGAAGATCGTCCCCATTTAATTGGGTTAATTTATTATTCGTTTAGAATAATGGTTGCCATTGGATTCTTCTTAGCAGGTTTAATGTTCGTCACGGTATTGCAATGGTTACTCGGTCAACTTTCTCCTGAAAAAATTAATCAGCAACGGTGGTTAATGGCGGCTTGGGTGTTTGCCGCCCCTTTAGGTTTTATTGCAGTCGAATGTGGCTGGATTGTGCGTTGTGTCGGTCGTCAACCTTGGATTCTTTATAATCAAATTAGAACCGTTGATGTCGCTTCTAATTTGCCCCCCAGTAACGTTTTAACGTCTTTAATTGGATTTACAAGCGTCTACATTTGTCTATTCTTCACCACCTTATATTTTGGCAGTCGGATTATTCGTCGTGGCCCCCGATTTGACTTACCCATTCCGGGGATGTCTCTGTCTCAACCAGCCGTTGATACCACCCCCGCAGAATTTGTCCCCGATGAACGTCCAGTCGAAGCACAACAGTAGGAATTAAGAATTAAGAATTAAGAATTAAGAATTAAGAATTTCGCTGGTTTTCAGGTTCTACCTGGAAACCCATTATTGAAGGCTCTGCCTTCTTAATCATCAGAGCAGGCGGAGCCTGCAAAAGGCATTGCTAGGTTGAACCTAGCAACGAGAAATACTGATTACTGATTACTGATTTATGGGAACATTAACGTATTTTTTACCGCAGGTTTGGTTTGGAATTTTAGCGTTGTTTTTATTTCTCTATGTCATGCTGGATGGCTTTGATTTAGGGGTGGGAATTTTATCATTAACGGCATCTAGTGAAGAACGTCGGAGTATTTTAATGACGAGTTTAAGCAATATTTGGGATGCCAATGAAACCTGGTTAGTCTTAATGGGAGGCGGTTTATTTGGGGCATTTCCCCTTGCTTATGGAACTATTCTTAATGCCCTTTATATCCCCATTATCTTAATGTTATTTGGGTTTATTTTTCGGGGTGTGGCGTTTGAATTTCGAGAACAAGCAAACCGTAAGTTCTTTTGGAATTTAGCCTTTGGTGGGGGTAGTTTTCTAGCCGCTTTGGGTCAAGGATTTGCGCTGGGTGGGGTTTTAGCCGGAATTAAAGTGGATGAAGCGGGTCACTTTATTGGCACAACTTGGGACTGGTTAAATTTACCTTCTGTTTTAGTGGCATTAACGTTAATTCAAGGGTATGTTTTGATTGGTTCTACCTATTTAATTTGGAAAACTGAGGGAGAATTACAACAAACCCATTATCAAACGGCAAAAATTGCAGCTTCTACAACGTTAGTCGGTGCGATTTTAATTACCATTGCGACTCCGATTTTCTATGAATATGCGAGAAATCGTTTGTTTCATCCTCCCCAAATTTATCTATTTACCGTGATTCCGATTTTAGGGGTATTGTTAATTGGGTTATTGCTGAGAAGCCTGAATTTAAAAGAAGAACGAATGCCGTTTATTTGGACAATTCTTTTATTTCTTCTAACGTTTCTGGGTTTAGCATCGGTTGTATTCCCGTTTATTATTCCCACTGAAATCACGATTTATGAAGCATCGGCTGACCCCAGTGCTTTAGTGTTTATGTTGATCTTCATCGGCGGTTTAATTCCCGTGATGCTATTTTATAACCTCTATCAATACATTGTATTTCGAGGAAAAGTCGCTGGCGAAAAATATGGAGAATGAAAAAGAATTAAGAATTAAGAATTTTTAACTGGGTACGGGCGAAGCATTCGGGCGAAAATCTCTGATCAAAACCGATAAGTTATCTGCCGAATGCTTCGCCCCTACTGACTGATGACTGATAAAAGGCTATATTTCTTTTATTAAAAGTTGATTTAATGAGGAAATATGGCGTTTTTTAGTGGGGATGCAGGAAATAATCTGATTATTGGAACTTCCTCCGCCGATACCATGTTTGGAGTGACGGGGGATGATAGTTTATATGGACAGCCAGGAAACGATACCATTAATGGAAATTTAGGGAACGATCGCTTATTTGGGGGATATGATGATGATCTGCTCGAAGGCGGTCAGGGGAATGATTTCCTCAGTGGCGATCGCAATTCCGATACTTTATTAGGCGGGTTAGGCGCCGATACCCTAATTGGCGGTAGCGGATCGGATATTTTTGTTCTCCAACTCAACCCAAACGCGACCCAACCTTTCCAAGCGGATCAAATTATTGATTTTACCGATGGTGAAGATTTTATCGGTTTTGGTGAAGGGCTGTCGTATTACACTCAAGACGATCTAGTGTTGGTTGCAGGTCAAGGAAATACAACCTTAATTCAACATCGTCTCACGGGTCAATTTTTAGCGGTAGTGAGCGGAGTCAACCCGAATCAACTGAATGTACGAGATTATGTTCTCGCGTTCGGGCCTAATTCGTTGATTAATGGGGTCGCCAGTGGGGATACCACCCAAACTTCAACCGTATTATGGGCGAGAAGGGCTGTCCCAGGACAGATGGTTTTTGACCTTTATAGCGACCCAGAGTATAGAAATCCTTTATTAACCGTTGAAACCCAAGTTACTGATCCCACTATTCCCGCCAAAGTAGAATTAGAACGATTAACCCCTGGTACCGAATATTATTATCGGGTGACGGGTAACGGTCTAGCGACGGGCAAGTTCCGCACGACTGATCCATTAGGAACACGCAATGGCTTACGGTTTGGGGTTTCTGGAGACTTACAGGGAAATTTAGCGCCGTTTGTATCTTTAAAAAATGCCGATGAACGGAATTTAGACTTTTTTGTGCAAATGGGGGATGTGGTCGAAGCGGATACGGCGTCTTCTGCGTTACCGGGGGTTTCCCAAGCGAAAACTTTAGAGGAATTTCGCCTTAAACAAAATGAAATCTATTCTCAACGGTTTGGGTTAAATCCTTGGGCTGATTTACGCGCCAGCACCTCGGTTTATGCGACTTGGGATGACCACGAAATCACCAATGATTTTGCAGGGGGGGCGACTCCGGCGAGATCGCCACAGAAACAAGATATTTTTGGCAAAGAAACCACAGGTTATGTGAATGATACGCCCGCCTTTAATGCTGGACTGCAAGCGTTTCAAGATTATTTTCCCCTCCGAGATGAGTTTTATGGTCAAACCGATGATCCCCGCACCGCAGAGGAACGGAAACTGTATCGTTATAATACTTTTGGCAGTGATGCGGCATCGTTTGTGTTAGATTTGCGCTCATTCCGAGATGCACCGTTACCGTTTGTGGCGGAAGATGCAACCCAAGAAAGAATTAATCAACAGTTAGCCGCTGCATTTGACCCGACCCGCACGATGTTGGGACAAGCGCAATTTAATGAATTAAAACAAGATTTACTGGCGGCGGAAAATGCCGGAATTACTTGGAAATTTGTGATGTCAACGGTTCCCATGCAGCAATTTGGGATTCCTGTGATTGGAGAACGTTGGGAAGGTTTCGCCGCAGAACGTCGGGATTTATTGAATTTTATTCAAGAAAATCAGATTGATAATGTGGTGTTTGTAACGGGGGATTTTCACGGGTCTGTTGTTAATAATGTGATGAATCAACAAAGTGTTGATCAACCGGTGACCCCGACGGGAGTATTTGATGTGATGATTGGCCCGGTGGGCATTCAGTTAACGGTTCCTTTCCTTCCTGAACCGTTTAATCAAACGTTTGCTGCACCCTTTGGCCCTGCGACGGTTGGCTTTACGCCAGCGAGTTTATTAGCGGCGCAAGGGAAGTCGCAAGCGGAATATTTGGGGTTAAGCGATCGCGCAGAAAAAGATGAATATGTGCGTGATATTTTAGATTATCGCACAGAAACTTTATTGGGTTATGATCCGATTGGTTTAGAAGGTTCTCCCCTGGATGCAACCCTGTTAGAAGGGCAATATTTAGCGGTACATACTTACGGTTGGACGGAGTTTGATATTGCGCCCAATACAGGGGTATTAACGGTAACAACTTACGGCGTTGATCCTTATACCGAAGCGCAATTATTAGCAAATCCAGCCCCCATTTTAAATTCTGAGCCGTTTGTGGTGAGTCAGTTTCAAGTTAATCCTGTTTAATGAGTTCTCGTAGTAGAGACGTTGTAGGCAACGTCTTTATTTTGTTAATTCTTAATCGGTAAAGTCACTGTTACAGTAGTTCCTTGATTGAGAACACTTTCGAGGGTAACTTTACCTTGATGTAATTCAACTAATCGTTGAACAACAGTTAAGCCGAATCCTGCGCCGGGTGTCCCGGAAATCGAATCAGCATTATTAGCCCGATAAAAGGGTTCAAAAACTTGTTCGAGTTCGTCTTCAGGAATGCCAATTCCGTGATCTTGAATGCGGAATACTACTTCTGTTGGATGGGTGGTTAATTCAATTAAAATATCTCCACCATTCGGGGAATAGCGCACCGCATTATTAATTAAATTAACGATAACTTCTTTCAGAAAATTTGGATCACAAAGAAAGTGTTCCGGTGGATTTCCTGTGGTCACAACCTGCAAGGATTTAGAATCAGGAGTGGGAGGAAAGGATTCATTAATAATATTAGTCAACCACAATTTTAAATTAATGGTTTGTTGTTCAAAATGGAGCAGATTAGAATCAAATTGAGCTAAAATAATGGCACTATTTAAAATTTGTTCAATGCGTTTAACGCTATCATTAACTCGAATAAAATGGCGTTCTATTCCTTGTGTTTTTTGTCGTTCTATTTTATGTTTAATTAATTCATTGGAGGTCATGATCACCGTTAATGGTGTTCTAAACTCATGGGAAATCGTGGTAATTAATCGAGATTTCATCTCATTGAGGGCTTGTTGTTTTTCTAACGCTTTTTCTAATTGTTTTTTTAACTCACTGAGTTCCTGATTACGGTCATGGAGCTCTTGGGTACGTTCTTTAACCTTAATTTCTAATTCGTCATTCAAGGTTTGTAAGGCCGTTTGAGCAGCAATGCGATCGCTCACTTCCTGTTCAAGTTGTTGATTTTTTTGCGCTAACTGATCCCGTTGATATTGCAATTCATTTTGTAAACGGCTGAGTTTTAATTGTGTTTCAACTCTCAATAAAACTTCTTCTAATTCAAACGGTTTTGTAATATAGTCAACTCCTCCCGCTTTAAATCCGCTTATTTTTCCTTCAATATCATTTCTAGCCGTAATAAAAATCACAGGGATGTGCTGGGTGCGTTGATCTGCTTTTAACAAACGGCAGACTTCATAACCATCTAATTCGGGCATCATCACATCCAGTAATATTAAATCTGGGGGTTTTAATTGGGCTGAATTTAAGGCAAAATAACCATTGGTGGCTTTCCGGGTGCGATAGTTATGCTCTAATAATAATTGGGACAAAATCCGCAAATTATCAGGAACATCATCAACAATTAAAATATCAGCTAAAATTAAGGTCGGATTCATGGGAAAACTTAGTTTAATAAACGCAGAATTTCTTCAAACTCAAAATTATTGATAAGTTCAGTTAAATGATGAATCAAAAATTTTGGCGGAGAGGACAATTGAGACAGTAAACTAAAAAGTTCTTCAGAAGCACCAATTTGAGTCGCAGTCGTAAACTGATCTAACCATTCTGTGGGTAAAGCCGCCAAAGTAGTCATCAAATCAACGTTTTGAATTTCATCAGACGGAGTTGTACTGGGTAAATCAAATCGCATTTTATACTTTACCCCTAAATGTTTCTGGAGAATGTTCCAAATTGTAGCTTCTGTGAAGGGTTTGGCTACAAAATCATCACAACCCGCCGCTAAAATCTTTTGGCGTTCTTCTTCAAACACACTGGCAGAGACGGCAATAATTTTCGGTAGACCCTCAAATTTAGTCCGAATTAAGCGAGTGGCTGTGTAACCGTCCATTCCCCCCATGCGGATATCCATCCAAATTAAATGGGGTTGATACTCCTCCACCTTAATAATTGCAGTTTCCCCATTATCCGCTTCTTGAACCTCAAATCCAACGGTTTTGAGTAAGTTCACTAACCATTGGCGGTTCGTTTCTAGGTCATCGACAACCAGAATCCGATATTGAGGTTGATTGGCTGCTAATCCCACCACTTGTTGTTGGGGTTGTTCTAAAATCCGAATATTTTGCTCAAGGAGAGGAACACGGATTGTAAATTGGAAACAAGTTCCGACCCCAATTTTAGAGTTAACATCAATGTCTCCTCCCATTAATTGTACAAAACGGCGACTGATTGGTAAACCTAAGCCTGTCCCCTGTTCTGATTGGCGACCGCTAGTCGTTTGGATAAAGGGATCAAACATAGCCTCTTGTTCTTCGGAGGCTATCCCAACCCCGCTATCTTCCACTTCAAACTGAAGGGTTTGTAACCGGGGCGTTTCGGCGAAATCATGAACAGATCCCTCAACTTTTTTCACCCGCAAAATCACAGCACCCGTTTCGGTAAATTTAATAGCATTATCTAATAAATTGGTGAGAACTTGGCGCAATTTTCGTTGATCCGTATGGAGATAGGGATGAAGATCTGGCGATCGCTCAATCCTTAATTTTAATCCTTTTGTTGTGGCTCGAAGTTGGAAGGTTTCTTGTAAAGAATTT
Organism: Planktothrix sp.; assembly: GCA_048595135.1. Classification (GTDB taxonomy): domain Bacteria; phylum Cyanobacteriota; class Cyanobacteriia; order Cyanobacteriales; family Microcoleaceae; genus JBMDYE01. The sequence continues at coordinate 28,902 of JBMDYE010000357.1, forward strand.
AAGAGTTGATCGAGATCAAATGTCATTTCGTCTAAAGTTACGTGATCCGCTTCGATTTTAGAAAGGGATAAAACATCATTAATTAACTGTAATAAATATTCTCCATTGCGATTAATAATTTGTAATTGTTCTCGTTGAGCCAGGGGAATATTCACATCTCGGACTAACAGTTGAGCAAAGCCTAAAATTGCATTCAACGGCGTGCGAAGTTCATGGCTCATATTGGCTAAAAATCGGCTTTTGGCTTGACTGGCGGCTTCTGCTAATTCCTTCGCTTGTTTCAGTTCCACTTCGGCTTGTTTCTGGGTGGTAATATCTTGAATCAGAGAAACAAAATATAAAGGATTATTGTGGCGATCGCGGACTAAAGAAACACTCAAAAAGCCCCAAATAATTTGCCCATTTTTATGAAAATACCGTTTTTCTAAATTATAGGCTTTGATTTCTCCAGTTAAGATTTGATCAATTAATTTTAAATCCGTTTCCAGATCATCAGGATGGGTGAGTTGTACCCAAGTTAAATTTAATAGTTCTGATTCTTCATACCCTAACCACTGACAGAGGAATTGATTAACCTGTAAAAATTGTCCCTCCTCTGGGGAGACAATACACATTCCCGCGGCTGAGGTATTAAATGCACTTCTAAACCGTTCTTCACTTTCCCGTAAGGCTTCCTCCGCTTGTTGACGCTCTGTGACATTTTGAACAAAGGATAAGGTCGAAATCACCTGGTTAAATTCATCAAAAATTGCGGAGGAAAACCATTCACAGGTCAGAATTTCACCGGTTTTCGTATAGTTCCGATTTTGGAGCTTAATGGTAGATGTTTTTCCCGATAACAAAGCTTCAATTTCTAAAGAAACTTTCTCTAAATCTTGTTCATAAATCATTTGAAAATCATGATTAGATAATCCGATCACCTCTTCCATTGTCCAACCGAAGATTTTTTCGGCTTGTTTTGACCACTGTTTAATTTTTCCTTCTGCGTCCCATTCAATAATGGCTAATGGGGAGTTTTCAAAATGGGTGTTAATTTGTTGTAACGCTTGGTTGAGCGATCGCTCCGTTTGTTTAATATAGGTGGTGTTAATCGTGGTTCCCACTAACCGATAAATGCGATCATTGATGTCTTTTAAGGGGGTTAAGGTTGTATACCAAAAGCTCTCTTCTCCTTTTAAAATATATTGTTCTTCATAGGAAATTGAACAGCCCAAATTGACACAATCTTGATATTTTTTCTGGACTTCTTGCCAATTTGGAATCTGCGCTTCTTCGGGGGTTTTCCCCATTAAAGATTTAGCAGAAAATCCCGTGTTGCGTTGATGAGCGGTGTTATTTCCTACATAAAAAAATTCCCCACCTCCCGGCGTATCAACCACAAAAATTGGGATATCAACCCCATTATAAATACTTCTTAATAATTCTTCTTGAGCTTTTAGGGCGATTTCAACTTGTTTTTTACTGGTAATCTCTCTCATGGTTCCTAAGTAACGAATAATCTGCCCTTCTTCATTAAATAAAGGTTCCCCCTGAGATTCCAGATAACGAATCGAACCGTCAGGGCGAATAATTCTTAATTCACAATTAAACGGTTTTCCAGCTTTAACTTTATTTTTAATTTTTTTACAGTAGTTCTCGTGATCATCAGGATGAATTCTTAACAAAAGTTCCTCTTCCTCCAAAGGAGGATGATTCGGATCGAGTCCATGAATTTGATAAAGCTCTTCACTCCAAATCATTTGATGGGTGATTAAATCATATTCCCAAGTGCTAATCTTGGCAATTTTCTGAGCATGATTAAGTTTGGCTTCCGTGCGTTTATGTTGCTCAATTTCCTGTTGTAATTGTTCAAAGGACGTTTGTAACTTCAACGCCATTTTTTTAAAGGAGTCTACCAATTCTCCAATTTCATCAGTCCGTTCAAATTCGCTCAGTTGTTCAATTCTGCCATCAGCGATTTTTTTAGCCGCTTTATTAACGGCTAAAATCGGTCTAGTTATCCAACCAGACGTTAGAATTCCACAGCAAATCGAAAGCAAAAAAATCAAGAAGCATAACAGGAATGTACGAGAAACTTGAGCTTGAATTTCTCCCATAAACTCAGCTTGATTAACTGCAACAATGACCAGCAAATCTAAGCCATGTTCATCTTTTAATGGCAGGACTTGAAAAAAATATTGATGAGATAAATTATTGAAATAAAAAGGCAATATTTTAATCTCTAATCTCTGAAAGCTTTTGACATTTTTTAAGCTGCCAAATTCTTTAATTAATGTTTTAGATATTTCTTTTAACAACTCATCTTGGCTGGTTAAAAGATTAACACGTTTTGGTTTTCCATCAAGGGATAATAACGGTTTATCTCTAGAACTAGCTACTAAATTTCCATCTCGTTCTAGAATAAAAACCTTACCCGATTTACCCAGTTCTAAGTTTTGTAAAAATTGATTAAAATTAGAAGCAGGAATCATCACAGATAACACCCCTTGTAATTGATTGGTTTTGGGATGATAGATGGGAGTATTTAAGCTTAAATAAAAATCTCCTAAATCCGGATAGTTATTAACAAAAATCCAGGTTCTTTTTTGATTTTTGACTGCGGAAATATACCAAAATTGACTTTTAAATTTTGGCTGCTGAAAGGTTTTTAATAAAAGTTCTTTTTGACCTTTTTTATTGATAATATACTCAGAAATTAAGGTTGGATCTTCTGATCTCGAAGATAAAAGACGAAACGGGTTTCCTTTACTCACCCATAACAAATTATCTTGTTGATCTGCTAATGCAATATTGCCAATAGGTTTAAAATATTCTAAACTGGATATAAAATCTTTTGTAATATTGGGTAAATTCTCTAAATTAGGATGCTCTTGATTCAAATGATCTAAAGTTGTACCTGTGACAATTTCGGTGGCATCAGTAATACTATTAATATAATCTTCAACTCGCAAACTCACTTCATTCATCAGTTTGCTACTCAGTTTCTTAACCGCCTGTTGTTCACTTCTAAAGGACAAATAGCCAATAATCCCCACTGTCAGCACAATTTGGGTCACAAACGGGATCACTAGCACAAACCGTAACGGTATATTTCCTAAGATTTTGATCATTCCGATAGACCTGGGTGCATAAGATGGGAAGAAGGGTAATGATATTGTTAACCTTAATCGAAATTATTGGCACAAATTGAAGGAACACGGCTAAAAAAGCTACTTTTTTAATGTTTGACGAGTTGTCATGTGTCCATCAACATTTTCTAGTCTGATTGTTCCCACTTATTTTCCCTTACCCTCCAGCTTTGATCTTAACCAGTAATTGAAGCGGACAGCAGTTTCAAACTAGAATGCACTAAAATCTGTAATTTGTCCAGACTCAACGGTTAAAATTTGAGTATGTTTTAACCATTGAGCATCAAATGCACCTAGATGGGTGGTTGTAATTAACGTTTGAAAGCGATCTTGTATCGCATCTAATAGTTGATTTTGTCGGTTTAAATCTAATTCTGCTAAAACATCATCTAACAATAATAAAGGCGGTTCTCCCACCACTTCTTCTATCAGTTGTAATTCAGCTAATTTTAACGATAAAACTAATGTGCGTTGTTGTCCTGATGAGCCATATTGACGGGCGGGTGTTTGATTAATCGTAAACATCACATCATCTCGATGGGGGCCGACTAAAGAAATTCCTTGTTGTTTTTCGGCAATGTTGCGAGTGGCTATTTTCTCAAAAAATGCCTGTTGAATTTGTTCAGGGGGTAGATTAGATAAGCTAAAATTGTTTAAGTTTAAACTAACATTCGGTTGATAAGTAATTTCTAGTAATTCGCTTCCACTAATTAATTGATGCCAAGCTTTAGCAAGGGGAATTAACCGCTCTAAAACGCGATCGCGACGTCGGATTACCCGAGTTCCCGTTACCGCTAGTTGAGCATCCCATAAGGCTAATTCCGATTGAAAATTGACAGAAGCATCATCAGAATGGCTCCGAATTTGTTTTAATAACGCATTCCGTTGTTTTAAAACTTGGTGATATTGTTGTAAAATATAAGCATAAATCGGTTCTAACTGGACTAATAACCGATCCAACCAATGGCGACGAGTTTCTGGCCCCCCTCGGACTAAATCTAAATCTAAACTAGAAAACTGCACCACATTTAACACACTTAAAAAATCGAAATGGCGGCGCAAATTTTGACCATTCAGAGATAAACTTCTTCCCCCTTGACTGCGAAGGGTAATCGACAAATCAAAGGTACTGAGTTCCCGTTCTAAATAAGCTGTAATTTGACTAACAGGTTGAGGATCAAGAATTAAATCGCGATCGCGGCTAACCCGATGACTTTTGAGGGTTGACAATAACTCCACTGCTTCTAATAAATTCGATTTCCCCTGGGCATTATTCCCTAATAAAATCGTTTTTGGCGCATCAAAGACCACTTTTTGATCTGCATAATTGCGAAACTGCCGCAAATGCAACCATCTTAAATACATAAAAAAGGAATTAAGAATTAAGAATTAAGAATTAAGAATTAAGAATTAGGCAATAGAAATTTTTTTCCCTTGTCCCCTTGTCCCCTTGTCCCTCCTTCCCCTTGTCCCCTTGTCTCCTTGTCCCCCCGTCCCCGAAATCCCCCTTGAGGTAGTTGGGCAAATGGAAAATTTTGCAGTAAAGTAGGAAAATTTAAAGGTCATTGCCGAGCCTGATTAAATTTGTTTTACCAAAACTCAGATTTTAAATTTTAACGCGTTTCGAGGAGGATTATGAACCTCAAACAATTAAAAGCCAGCCTAAACAGCGAGAATTTGGGAGAACGACTGAGGGCCTTAACGGAATTAAAACATTATGAGAATGCTGTCGCAGTTCCTCTGCTGATCAGTAAACTCAACGATCCTGAATTAATCGTCCGGTCTTTTGTGGCGATGGGACTGGGACAAAAACAAACGTCAGAGTCCTTTGCCGCGTTAGTCCAGTTACTCAATTGCGATCGCGATCCCAATGTCCGAGCAGAAGCAGCCCATTCCCTCTACCAATATGGAGATATCGCCATTCCCCATTTAGTTTGTTGTTTTTGTCGAGAACAAAACTGGCTGGTACAACGCAGCATCTTAGAACCCTTAATTGAAGCAACACACCCCGAAGCCTTGTATGAAATTTGTGTTTACGCCTTAGCCGAAGAAGAACAAAATATCCAAAACGCTGCGATACAGGGGCTAAGTGCATTAGCGGACACAGAAAAACAAATGGAAGCGCTACAACATCTTTTAAACTTAGTAGGGACACCCCATTGGCGAACCCGGGTGCGCGTGGCACTCGCCTTGAGAAAATTTAGCCATCCCTGGGCTCAAGAAGCGTTACAGTCTCTCACAACCGACAACGATCACCGCGTTGTTGGCGCGGCTCTAGTCGGTTCACTGTGAACTATAGTAGAAAGCAGAAGGCAGGAGGCAGGAGGCAGGAGGCAGGAGGCAGGAGGAGGGGGGAGCAGGGGGAGCAGGGGGAGCAGGGGAAGAGTAGGAAAGGGAGACCAGCGGAAAGTTATTTTCTTTTGCCTTCTTCTGCCTTCAGCCTCCTGCATAGCTATAACTGCCTTCTCCTTTTACCTTCTGCCTCCTGCCTCCAGCATAGCTGCCTCCTGCCTCCTGGCTTGTGACTGGTGACTGATTTAATCCATAAAGGTCTAAAGGAAAGTGCCGTATCTGATCCATAACCCCGATACAACGAATGCAACGACCTATGACTTACAGTTCGGTGTACATACCATCGGACGAGGGCGGGATAATGCAATTTGCTTGATGGATGTTAGCCTTTCTCGTCATCATGCTCGCATTGAAGTGGGTGAGCAACGGATCACCATTAGTGATTTACAAAGTAGTAATCACACCTTTGTGAATGAGGTGATGATTGAACAATGCGAACTCCATCATGAAGATGTGATTCGTTGCGGTCGAGTCGTTTTTAAATTTATTAATGAAGCGTTAACCGCTAACTATCAATCCGATGCGGGATTAAATCAAACTTCCTTAATTCGGGAGTTTGCAACGGATGCTAATTATACCTTTATTCAAGATTTATTAGCTCAACCTGCTCAAAGCCGGAATTCCGTTCTCAATCTTCGCCAACAAGATGTTCATTTACGAGTGGTTGATAAATTAAAAATTTTGTTGGAAGTTGGCAAAGAGTTATCGTCCGCCCATGAATTGAATAAATTATTAGATAAAATTCTCGATCTATTGTTTAAAATTATGAATTTAGATCGGGCTGCTATTTTATTAGTCAATCCGAAAACCAATGAGTTAGAACAAAAAGCCGTTAAATTTCGGGAAGCCCCCCTGGCTGATGAACATTTTTATAGTAAAAAAATTACGAATACGGTTCGAGAAACGGGCAAAGCACTGTTAATTTCTAATGCTCAAACTGATGATCGGTTTGAGGGTTCAGAATCAATTTTGTGTCAAGCCATTCATGCTTCTATGTGCGCCCCACTAAAACCCAGAGATCAAATCATTGGGGTGCTATATGTTGATAATTTATCTTTGTCTGATATTTATTCCCAAGAAGATGTGGAATTTCTCAGCGCTTTAGCCAATCAAGCAGCGATCGCCATTGATAATGCCGACTTGACGAAAAAAATGCAAGAAGAAGCCGTGATTAGAAATAAATTAGAACGGTTTTTTCCCCCAGCCGTGAGTCGAAAAATACGGGAAGAAGGAAAAATTAATATTGTTGAAACAGAAGTAACAGCTTTATTTTCTGATATTACTCGCTTTACGGAAATGTCATCTCGCATGGAGCCACGTCAAGTGATTTCCATGTTAAATGAATATTTTAAATTAATGGTAGAAGAGATTGTTTTTCCCTTTGAAGGAACCTTAGAAAAATACATTGGTGATGCGTTAGTTGCGGTTTGGGGCGCGCCTTATTCTCGCCATGATGATGTGGATCGAGCCGTTCATGCGGCGATCGCCATGCAATGGGCTGTTCAACACATGAAACATCAATGGCGTCAAGAATATGGCGAACCCATTTATATTCATATTGGCTTAAATACCGGACAGGTTGCTGCTGGAAATATTGGCTCCTCTAGATTAATTCAATACACCCATATTGGCGATACAATGAATGTGGCAAGTCGAATTTGTTCGGCGGCAAAAGCCAATGAAATTTTAATTGCTCAATCTACGTTTGATAAATTGGGCGATCGCAGTATTCCCCTTGAAAAATTACCCCCGATTGCGGTTAAAGGAAAAGACGAACCCTTGCAACTTTATCGAGTCAACTGGCAGGAAGTCCCGTCTACTGTCATGTCATTATAAGTGACCTTCGAGGATTCATCATGGAGACTCAACTGGCGAACCGTTATCAACTAATCAAACCCTTGGGTGGCGGTGGCTTTGGTCAAACGTTCCTCGCTGAAGATTTATATTTACCCCATCGTCCTCGTTGCGTTGTTAAACAACTTAAACCCAAATCGACTGACAGTAATAGCCAAATGATTGCTCAACGCTTATTTACCCAAGAAGCGGAAATTTTGCATCGTTTAGGACATCATGATCAGATCCCCAGTTTATTAGCTTATTTTGAACAAAATCAAGAATTCTATTTAGTTCAAGATTATATTCAAGGTCAACCCCTTAATGAAATGATCCACCCAGGTCAACCTTGGGCTGAAGGCAATGTCATCATTTTATTGTTAGAAATTTTACAGGTATTAGCGTTCGTTCATGAAAATCATGTGATCCATCGGGATTTGAAACCTGCTAATTTAATTCGTCGTCAACCGGATCATAAAATTATATTAATTGATTTCGGAGCCGTTAAAGAAGTGAGCGTTTGTTCAGTGAATGGAACTGGGGAAACAACGTTAACCGTTGCGGTGGGAACTCCCAATTATATGCCCAGTGAACAACAAGCCTTTAAACCGAAATTTAGTAGTGATATTTATGCGGTGGGAATTATCGCTTTACAAGCCTTAAGTGGTTTATCCCCTCGTCAGTTACCCCAAGATCAAAACGGCGAGTTCACTTGTGCTAAATTACCAAGTCTTGCCCCCATTAATCCAAAATTTGCCGCTATTTTAGATCAAATGGTACGATATGATTACCGTCAACGATATCCGAGTGCGACAGAAGCATTTTTAGCCTTACAGGAACTTCAATCCGGGTTTGATCAATCAACAATAGCAATGCGTCCAGAAGACACCCTTAGCACCCTGATCACCCCTAATTCTGATGTTAATACCACATCAACCGTTCTAGTTTCTGGTTCAGTTCCCCCTCAAATTTCTGACCGTTTCAAAGAATGCTGTCGTCAAGCCTTAGCCGAGGCGATCGGCCCTTTTGCTAATTTTTTAGTCGAAGATATATTAACCGAATTTCCCCAACTAACCCCAGAACAATTAGTTGAAAAATTAGCCACAAATATTCCCAACCCAACTGACGCTAAAACCTTCCGCCAAAAAGTTTTGTAGGATGGGCTCTGCCCATCATCCTTTTAAATCATTTAATTCTTGATTCTGATCCTTACGTGCTACGCACAGGCTACGCCAACGCGCCGCGGAGTAAACGCTACTTGAGTCTCTTAATTCTTAATTCTATTATTCAATCGTTGCATCGCTAATTGTAAACTCACTTTCATTCGAGTAAACGCTTGTGCTAACATTCCCACTTCATCTTGACTTTGTTGATCAAACTCCCCATTCATATCTCCCTTACTGACTGCTTCCGCCACATAAGCCATCCGTCTAAGCGGTTGAATCACATATCGTTTTAACCAAATATTGACTAACCCAATTGCCACCATAAATACCCCAATCACAATCGCAATTACAATCACTTGAGATTGACGAATGCGTTGATAAACCGTAGTTGATGGAACAAAAATAATTTGAGTCCCAATAATTTCATTCAGTTTCCAACCAAACCCATTCACCGTTCCATATCGTTCAATTTGACTTTTAGGTGCTTTTTCCGGCTGACTATGACAGTCTAAACAACTTTGAGCAGACACCACCAACGGACGAGCAATATAGAATAACTGTTTATTCCCCACTTGACGAAATCCTTTCAATTCTTGCAAATTAGAATTCAGTTTAAATTTTTCAACAATTTTTTCTTCAAACTCATCCGCTTTGTCCCGCAAATTGGTGGGGTTCAAAGTTGCATCTTTATAAAAAAAATCGCTCAAATTCGGATCTTTTCGGACAATTTCAAATACTTCCCGTCTCGCATAGGTAGGAATTGATTGCGGTAAAAACTCTTGAGTAGACTGGGGATCTAATTTAGGACTAACTTGCTCATCGGTATATTGGCGAATTGCATTCATCGTGGTTAATAACGCCATTGCTTCAGAGGTAAATTGCATCTGAGCGTTATAATTCAGCACCATTGACAATCCGATTCCACTAAGAATTGTTCCTGCGAGAAAAATAAACAGGAGTAAAAGTGTAAATTTTTTCTTAAGATTCAGGGAGTTAAGAATTGTATCGAGTTTAAGCCACAGCATATTTAAAAAGGGGAAAAATTAAGCCAATGAGTCTGATTTCTTCCTATTCTTTCTATTGTCCTGAGCAAAATCAGAATTTTTGTAAAAATAAAATATTACTTTCTAACCCAGAAACCGGGTTTCTGTAAAAAACTTAGGATTTTATCCGTAAAAATGCCACTAGAAACCCGGTTTCTCTGGTTTGAGGGTTTTAGAAAAGGTTTACCCAGAAACCGGGTTTCTGTCAAAAACTTAGGGTTTTATCCGTAAAAATACCGCTAGAAACCCGGTTTCTCTAAACTTCTGTTATTTTAAATTTTAATCAAAATGTTATTTTATCGTTTTTATCGTTATTTTTGTTTAAGTTTAATTGCTTTTTTAACCTCTATTTTATTAAGTTGTACTGCTTCCTCTCCCGATTTAGGCGGAACAATAACCATCGGAATTGTCAGCTATGAAACCGGAAATCAATCACTA
>JBMDYE010000358.1:0-14894 GCA_048595135.1 Planktothrix sp.
TTTTAATCCAAGAAACCCATTAAAGTCAGGGGATTATCAATTTCATTAGAAGCAATGGGACGGTTCATCACCATTGAAGTAATTTGTAAATGACTGGCTTCAATGGGACGATTTGCTAACGCACCGACCGCATCTTCTAAGTGAATTAACGCCACTTCATTATCAGTATTCGATTTAAAAATAGGGCGATTAGGTGATAGCATTCCAGCTATTTCAAGGTGGCTATGTTCAATGGGGCGATTCATAAATACCATTGAGGAAGCCACTTGAATTTGAGTCGGTGCGTTGTTAGCATCGGCTTCTTTTTTAGAAGATTTTGCGACCACATCTAATTTAGTATCTTGATTCATATCTGTATTTTGTCCATTTTCAACGGTTTCTACATTAACCATATCAGTTTCAGTTTTATTATTAGCGTTTGAGTCTGCTGTTTCACTGGGACGTTTTGCAGCAGTCTTCCTTTTGGGGGTAGACGAACTAACTGTCATGATCAATACCTTGTTTTTTTACAGGGTTAACGAATGATTCTGGTTTCCCCCTGTTTTTCATTTCGGCATCAAAATTTCCCCACCCTTTTACCATCTAGGCACGGATTGGGCTTTTATTTTTGATTAAATCTAAATCAATTCTAAAATAAAGTGGCTTTTTAGTAAATAGCAAGTTGAGAAAAATAACTTTTTGTAAAAATAAGTAAATACAATAAGCGACCCTTCGACGTTTTTGACTCAGATTTTGCCCCTAGAATCCCAATTTCTGTTCAGGAACCCGGTTTCTGCGCTTGTCCGATTCAATTCCCACAGTCGCTAAAATTCTTGCTACCATTCAAAGTTGAATCGTTAATCAAGTGATGGTTATGGCCCTATTTCAACTGTCCGCCCCCTTCCAAGCGATGGGTGATCAACCGACCGCCATCGCCCAACTCGTTCAGAACGTCCAAGCTGGACATCCCTTCACAACTCTGTTAGGAGCGACGGGAACAGGAAAAACCTTTACCATTGCTTCCATGATTGAAAAGGTGGGACGACCGACTTTAGTTTTAGCCCATAATAAAACTTTAGCGGCGCAATTATGCAACGAATTACGGTCATTTTTCCCCGAAAATGCTGTTGAATATTTTATCAGTTATTACGATTATTATCAACCGGAAGCTTATATTCCAGTCACCGATACTTATATTGAAAAAACTGCCTCAATTAATGATGAAATTGATATGTTGCGCCATTCAGCAACGCGATCCTTATTTGAGCGGCGAGATGTGATTGTTGTTGCTTCGATTAGTTGTATTTACGGGTTAGGAATTCCGGCGGAATATTTGAAAGCAGCGATTCCCTTACAAGTGGGAGAAGAAATTGATCAACGGGAACTTTTACGAGAGTTAGTGTCTGTTCAATACATGAGAAATGACACCGAAATGAGTCGAGGACGGTTTCGGGTGAAAGGGGATGTTTTAGAAATTGGCCCCGCTTATGAAGATCGGATTATTCGAGTGGAATTTTTTGGCGATGAAATTGATGCGATTCGCTATATTGATCCGGTGACGGGTGAAGTTTTACAAAGTTTAGAGCAACTCAGTATTTATCCCGCCCGACATTTTGTGACGCCAGAAGATCGGTTAGAAATTGCTTGTGAAGACATTGAACAGGAATTAAAAGACCGAGTATTGGAATTAGAAAGTCAAGGAAAACTATTAGAAGCGCAGCGCCTTTCCCAACGCACTCGTTACGATTTAGAAATGTTGCGGGAAGTGGGATATTGTAACGGTGTTGAAAATTATTCTCGTCATTTAGCAGGGAGACAAGCAGGAGAACCGCCGGAATGTTTGATTGATTATTTTCCCAATGATTGGTTATTAGTGGTGGATGAATCCCATGTAACAGTTCCTCAAATTCGCGGAATGTATAATGGCGATCAAGCGCGGAAAAAAGTCTTAATTGAGCATGGCTTTCGTTTACCGAGTGCGGCGGATAATCGTCCGTTAAAAGCGGAGGAATTTTGGGAAAAAGTGAATCAATGTATTTTTGTTTCAGCGACTCCTGGGGATTGGGAAATTGAACAATCTCAAGGACGAATTGCGGAACAAATTATTCGTCCGACGGGAGTATTAGATCCAGAAGTGTTTGTGCGTCCAACGGAGGGACAAATTGATGATTTATATGGAGAAATTCAGGAACGAATTCAACGGAATGAACGGGTTTTAGTCACGACTTTAACAAAACGCATGGCGGAGGATTTAACGGAATATTTACAAGAACGAGGGATAAAAGTTAGATATTTACATTCGGAAATTCAATCCATTGAACGGATCGAAATTATTCAAGGGTTACAAAAAGGGGAATTTGATGTATTAATTGGGGTGAATTTATTACGAGAAGGATTAGATTTACCGCAAGTGTCGTTAGTGGCAATTTTAGATGCGGATAAAGAAGGGTTTTTGAGATCGGGGCGATCGCTCATTCAAACCATTGGACGGGCGGCAAGAAATGTTAAAGGACAGGCGATTTTATATGCGGATAATTTAACGGATAGTATGATCAAAGCGATTACAGAAACGAATCGTCGGCGAGACGTTCAGTTAGACTATAATCAAAAAAATCAGATTACGCCCCAACAAATTGTCAAAACCTCTAGTAATTCCATTTTAGAGTTTTTGGATGTGTCCCGTCGGTTAAATGCTCAACAATTAAAACAAGTTGAGGAACACATAGACGAGTTCCCCTTAGAAAGCATTCCTGATGTGATTATTCAGCTAGAAACCCAAATGAAGGAAGCGGCAAAAAAATTAGAATTTGAAGAAGCTGCAAAACTGCGCGATCGCATTAAACAATTACGGGATAAATTAGTCGGACATTAAAACACTGTAGGGGTGGGGTTCTCCCGCCCTTAAGATCGCCCTTCTCTCCAATTAATTCCTCCTGCTAGCTCAATGAAAGCTTGATTAACCCCTAAAGGTAACTCTTTCTTAGAACAACGATAGGTTAAATCAAGAAGACGTTCAGCAAGTACAATTAATTCAGATCGATTCACCTGTTCTGAGATTTGAAAGGGGCTTAAATTTCCATTAAAAACTTCTACAGAAGCATCACTAATTGCCACTTCTAAAGCATCTTCTATTAAGTCTTGCCATTCATTTTCCTTGATATAATAAGACGTTTTATTGTCTTGTAAATTTAACTTTTTAATTTCGACTAAAGCCCCTCTAATCGATGCAGCCCAAGAATTCGTTAAACGTTGTTCAAGTTGGTTTTTAACCAAATGAATTAACATTCTAACTAACTGGGATTCAATCGCGTCAATTTTAGCTTGTCTGCTCATTCCATCCAGTTGTTCAACTAATTTTAACGCATCCTCATATCGTTCTTCTAAAATACTCGCTCTTAAATCAGCAAGTTCTTGAATCATAATGTTTGCCTCTATCAATTATTTCTGCATAAGTGCGTTAGGAGATAGTCAGCGAAAGTTAACTTTTAACCGACTCCTGATAACGCACCCAACTTATTAATTTTGAGCAGGTTTTTCTTCTGTTAATGCGTCCTTAGCAGAAGTTCCATCCCCTTCAGAACCAAAATACCAAAGGGTCGCCGCCGCTTCAGCACGAGTTACCGTTTTTTTGGGTTGAAATAAGGTTGTAAACCCAAAAACGCGACGAATATTAGCATTATCTCCATTATTATAATCTTCTAAAATAGCAGGTAATGCTGCCACATCAATTTTAGAGGTATCTTTAAAACCCCACCGTTCTTTGACCGCATCAACACTCGCTTTCGGTAAGGATTTTCTAGTATCTAAAGGAACTTTCCAGCGAATTAAATCTTCACGGGTTAGAGATGAGTCAGGACGGAATTTGGTAACTGTATTATCCCCCGATAAGGAACTTGGAATTAACCCCGCTTCTGCTAATCCTTGAATTTCTGCAAAATTCGGATGGCTGGTCGGAACGTCGGTAAAAACGGGTTCACTACTGGGAACTGCTAAACGAATTTGTTTAGAGGGATTATTAGCATATAATTTATTATTAACTTCCACTAACCATCGAGCATATTGACTCCGCAGAATCTTTCCATTAGGGTCAGGTAATGTTCCGGTTTCTTGGGAATTGGGAGCTTTAAAAACACCTAATTTTGCCACATCTTCAACGAAGGGATTTAACTCGCTTGGAACTTGATTAGTGTTCGGTTTTTCTGAGGTAGCTGTTGGTGTGGGAGAGGGAGAAGTTGTTGCAACAGGAGACGGAGACGGAGAGGGAGACGGAGATGCTGCTGCGGTCTGAGTAATCGGTTCATAACGAATTTCAAATGCTGTTGTTCCCCCTACATTACTATTGGGTTGAAGTGCAACAGTTACTTTTAAATCCTCTTTTTCTGCAAGAATAGAATCTGAGTTTTCAGTAGGATTATTTTGATTAATTTTCCAATCTTTTGACTTCAATTCTTTTTCATAAAAGCTTAGAACTGCATTACTGGGATCATTTGTTTGCCAGGTTGTAATTACTTCTGATGAATTTTCACCAGAAGGAGACACCGTTTGTAATGTTGCATTCGGATAAAGGGTAATTTCTGAGGGAAAATCTTTGGGAAGTTCAATAACGGGAAGGACGGGTTCAGGGACGGGAAGGGGTGAGGGACTAGCTTGAGTCGGAGGATTATTTTGTAAAATGGGGTCAGCTTTAAAGGATTCTTCTAAAGCTTTACCTGTGGAACTATTGGCACAAGCGGATAATATAGCGATTAAACTTAAGATTAAACTGGCTTTCAATCCTTTCCCCAGTAAGGAAAGAAAGCAGGAGCAATATTTAAGTTTTAGGCTCAGTTTACGGACGTTTTGCATAAATATTTTAACAAATTGATTCGGCTCTTAATTATTATTGTAGCTGAAATTTTGTCAATTCATAGAGTCCCTTTATCTCCAGTTGAAGTCAGGACGACGTAACCTCATCTTTACTTGGTTAATCTACTAACAGTCAACAATAAAAAGCGGTTTTTTCCTGATGTAGCCAGTCTAAATCATTTGTACAAATCATTAAAAATTAAATGGTTGGTAGGGGCGAGGTTTTCTCGCCCTGAAACAGGGATTAGTACCCATTTAGACTTGCTATATAATTATTATTTTAAACAAAAAACTGATAAAAAATTGATTTCTTATTGCAGCTAGTCAGAGTTAAGCTGGGCTAAAACTTCCACTAACGTTTCTAAATGGATTTGTTGATGAGTTGCCATTAAAGAAATCCGAATTCGACTGGTGTTAACTGTTGGAGGACGAATTGCTGGGGCAAAAATTCCCTGTTCTTTGAGTTTTGTTCCCACCTCTAACGCCGTTGCTGCATCTTTAACATGAAAACAAAAAATTGGGGAAGGAGACTCAGGAATGGGAAAAGATAAACCTAATAATTGTTGTTTCTCCTGTAATAAAGTTTTTAACATTTCCACATTTTGCCATAATTGTTCTCGACGTTGGGGTTCGGTTTTAATAATATTAATGGCTTCTAAGGCGGCGGCAGTATCAGCAGGACTTAATCCTGTGGTATAAATCCAACTAGGGGCGCGATTTCTTAAAAAATCAATTAATATCGCTGAACCTGCCACATATCCCCCCAAACTTCCTAATGCTTTACTGAGGGTTCCCATCTGAATTAACGGTTTTCCAGTACAGTTAAAATAGTCTACACATCCCGCCCCATTTTTTCCAAAAACCCCAGTTCCATGCGCCTCATCCACTAACACCATACAGGAAAATTCTTCTGCTAAATCTAATAATTCGGGTAACGGGCATAAATCCCCATCCATACTAAAAACCGTATCGGTAATAATTAACGCTTTTCTAAATAAAGGGCGATTTTTTTCTAATATTTCTCGTAATTTTTCAACATTATTATGGGGATAATCTAACAGTGTTGCCCCACTTAGTTTCGCTCCATTTTTTAAGCTAGAATGGTTATAATCATCGGATAAAATTAAATCCCGTTTCCCCACTAACGCCGTAATCGTGCCAATATTTGCCAAATAACCGGAACTAAAAACAATTGCATCTCCGGTTTGTTTTAATTCAGCAATTGCTAACTCTAAATCTCGGTGTAATAGCCGATGTCCCGTCAACAATCGAGAACCCGTTGCACCTGTCCCGAAGTCTTTTGTTGCCTTAATTGCTGCGGCAATTAACCGTTCATCTCCCGCTAATCCTAAATAATCATTACTGGCAAAATTAATAAATTCTTTGCCCTCTAAAATAACGGTCGCACCCGCCCGACTTTCAATCGGTTTAACTGACCGATACCAGTCGGCTTTATGAATCGTTTCTAAGGATTTTTCAATCCAACAATAAGCATTATTCATGGTCATGAGGTTCAGGAGGATTGGGTGAACCAATGTCTGCACTGTTACCCCGCACAGGCGGTAATTTTTCCACTAACCCCATGTCAAAAGCAATATCTGGTAACTCCCCAGCGATATAATGTCCGGGTTCAAACACTCGACTTGGCGTTAAACACATTTGTTTTAGTTCTACCACTTCTGTCGGTTCAAACATTCCTCGAAAATATCGGCGTTCAATTCCCATAAAAATTTTCCCTAACTTTTCTATCTTTTTAACATTTTTAACTTAAAATTGACAAGAGACTAATCGTTAATCTTGCTTAACTAATGATGATCTTGATCAAGACTTTTACCACAGTGGGGACAAATTTTAACGGATGAATTGTTGTCAGCTTTTTGCTGTGCTAACACTTCCGTAAAACCAGACGCAATAATCCCAGCAGGTAAGGCAAAAATCCCAATTCCTAATATAGCAACAATTCCCCCTAGAAACCGACCCCAAGGCGTCACTGGATACACATCGCCATAACCAATGGTGGTTAAAGTGATAATTCCCCACCACATGGCGGCTGGAATGTTGGGAAATTTATCGGGTTGAGCATCATGCTCTAAGTAAAACATTAAATTTGAGGCGGTTAATAAAATAAAAATGACAAGAGTTAAGGTTAAAATCAACTCTTCTTTTTGTCTTTTAAAAACTTCACCCAAAATTTTGAGGGGATGAGAATAACGAGCGACTTTCAAAATTTGCAAAAATCTGAGCAGCCTAAGTAACCGAATTGTTCTTAAATCGGCATGAAAAAACGGTAAGTAAAACGGTAAAAAGGCAACTAAATCAATTAGGGCGAGGGGAGTGAGCATATATCGAATGCGTCCCCAAATCGGATGTTGATAAGATTCACAAACAGTACATGACCAAACCCTTAAAATATATTCTAATGTAAAGATAATAATTGAAAAGATATTAAAAAACAAAAAAATAATTCTATAGGCTTTATTGATTGTTGTAATGGATTCTAAAGAAACAACAATTGTATTAACAAAAATTAAACAGATCAAAAAATATCTAATAATTTTACTGAGTAATGACTGTTCTACTTTTTCTTCTAAAATCAGATGTATTTTAGTTTTTAGTTGTTGATACATATTAAATTAAAAAACATGGCTCGATTAAAATCAAAAGGAACTGAATATTATTTTAAGGCATCCTGAATACTAACTTTGCCCTCAGATGCCTCCTTCTTAACTTAGAGGGACTCGCCCTTCCTGAACCCTGTCAAATATTCTAGCGGTCTAATGGCTAAAATTGAAGCGATCGTGCCAAGATAGAATATTAAGTTTAGTTCCGATCATTCTCATGGGTAAACAGCGAGTTCTATCTGGAGTACAACCGACAGGCAACTTGCATCTGGGTAACTACCTGGGTGCAATTCGTAATTGGGTCGAAAATCAACGTCAATATGATAACTTTTTCTGCGTTGTCGATTTACACGCCATTACCGTCCCTCATAATCCTGCTACACTAGCAACGGATACTTACACCATTGCTGCCCTTTATTTAGCCTGTGGCATCGATTTAGAATATTCCACAATTTTTGTACAATCTCATATTTCTGCCCATAGCGAATTGACATGGCTTCTCAACTGTATCACCCCGATTAATTGGTTGGAAGACATGATTCAATTTAAAGAAAAAGCCATTAAACAAGGTGAAAATGTCAGCACGGGTTTACTCGATTATCCCGTATTAATGGCGGCAGATATTTTACTTTATGATGCTGATAAAGTTCCGGTGGGAGAAGATCAAAAACAACATTTGGAACTAACACGGGATATTGCGGTTCGTTTTAATCATCTGTTTGGTAAAGACAAAACCGTTTTAAAATTACCTGACCCACTGATTCGGAAAGAAGGCGCTAGAGTCATGAGTCTCAGTGACGGAACTCGCAAAATGTCTAAATCCGATCCCTCTGAATTAAGCCGCATTAATTTATTAGACGATCCTGATACCATTACTAAAAAAATCAAACGGTGTAAAACCGATTCAGTTCGTGGTTTAACCTTTGATGATCCAGAACGTCCCGAATGCCATAACCTATTAATGTTATATGCGATTTTGTCAAATCAAACCAAAGACAAAGTTGCAGCCGAATGTCAAGAGATGGGATGGGGACAATTTAAACCGTTATTTACAGAAACGGTGATTGAAAGTCTCAAACCCATTCAAAACAAATATAAGGCAATTATGGATGACAGAGGCTATTTGGAATCCGTGTTAAAACAGGGACGGGAAAAAGCGGGAGAAGTCGCCCATAACACCCTGACTCGCGTTAAAGAAGCCATGGGATATTCAACGCCCTTGTAATTCTATCTTAGGCGTTTGGAAATGCGTTGTTTCTAACGTCTTTAATCCTTCACAGAAGACTATTTTCAATCGGATTCAGGAACCTGAATCCCCTTTTTAAAATCTAAACGTTTAACTTTCAATTTCTCAATCGATTAATGAACCATTTTCGTACTGCTTGTTTAAATCTGAATCAATTGATTATTACCGCAGAAGTTGCTCCTCCCAAAGGGGGAGATCCCAGCCACATGATTGAAATGGCAAAATTGTTAAAAGGTCGGGTTCATGGGGTGAATATTACCGATGGTAGTCGCGCGGTATTAGGAATGAGTTCCTTAGCGGCGTCTGTAATTCTTCAACATCATGGGATTGAACCGATTTGTCAAGTGGCTTGTCGCGATCGCAATCGAATTGGATTACAATCGGATCTACTGGGCGCCCATGCCTTGGGAATTCATAATATTTTAGCCTTAACAGGTGATCCGGTTAAAGCCGGAGATCATCCCGATGCTAAACCTGTTTTTGATTTAGAATCGGTGCGATTAATTACTGCGATTCAAAAATTAAATACGGGTTTAGATTGGAATAATAAACCCTTAGCCGATGGCGCAACAGATTTATTTGTAGGTGCGGCAGTTGATCCCCAATGTGCCAGTTTATCCGGGTTAAAAAGTCGATTTGAACGAAAATTACAAGCCGGCGCGCAATTTTTTCAAAGCCAATTAATCACGGATTTTGACCGATTAGATAAATTTATGACAGAAATTGCCGTTGGCAGCAATAAACCCATTTTAGCCGGAATTTTTCTGCTTAAATCCGCTAAAAATGCGTTGTTTATTAACAAATATGTTCCAGGGGTTAATATTCCTGACTCAATTATTGAACGGTTACAAAAAGCTAAATATCCGTTAGAAGAAGGGATTTTAATCGCAGCAGAACAAATTAAAATTGCCCGTCAATTATGCCAAGGTGTGCATATTATGGCCGTGAAACGAGAAGATTTAATTCCTAAAATTTTAGACGTGGCTGGGATTCCACCTTTATTTTAACCACACCTTCTTATTATGACTTCACAAGTCCCAAATCCCAATTCCAGCGTTATTGTAGACTCTCGCATTACTGATGTGACGGTCTACAGTGACCAAGCTAAAATTACTCGCAAAGGTCAAATTAATCTGACCGGACAAGAGCGAGAATTGATATTAACAAAACTGCCTATTTTTCTCAAATCAGAATCGATCCGCGTCACAGGTCAAGGTTCTGCTACTGTACAAATATTAGGCGTGAGATGAGATGGGACTATTAGAATGGAGATTATCCCTCAAACCCCAAGAAAAGCAAGAAATTACTTATCAATTTGTTGTAGAACATCCTCCTGAATTAACGGTTACAGGATTAAATATTTAAGTTGAGACTGGAACTTTCTCAACAATGCGATTGTTTAATTCTAAGGTTAAATTATCTCCACTGCGATGCGCTTCCCAAGTTCCTGTATTGAAGCGACTAATCCGCCATTGTCCTTGTATATAATTTTCATCTTCTGATAAAGTTCCGGTATAACTGACTTGATCAGGAGAGGTGGTTAAATAACGCTTTGTAAAACTAATATTTCGTCCAATGACTGTCCCACTAATTTGTGCTTCTCCGAGATAGCTATCATCTAAAATATTTCCTGTTAAGGAATTTCCGCTTTGCACAAACGTGACTTCAAACCGCGTCGGAACGCCTAATTGCCAATAAGTTCCCAACCACATTCCGCTCAGATCTGCCATAATTTCTTAACTTAAACGACACAATTAATAGATGAATTATGAAATTAATTTACTTTAAAATTAGTGATAGAAAGGTGTAAACGAGCAACTACTGTTTTTGTCCAAGGTGATAATAATTCTCCCCCTGGAAAGGTGAGAAATTGTAAACGATAGGGCGTTTGAACAGAACTCGCACTTTGATCAAATAAAATCGTTGATCCGGTATTATTGGTTCGGTAAACCCAACGTTCCTGATCACTGACCACCATGACTCGCCATCCGGTAACTAAGGCTTGAGTACAGAACATTCCAGGCTCCGTTAACCCTAAACAACCATTCGGCCAAAGTTGCTCTTCTACGGTTTCCAATTTCAAACGAGAACTCGCTAAACCGGATTGTTTGGTTACCGCTTGCAACACCCCTTGAGCAACGGATTCGGGTAAATTAGAAGCATGATTTTGAGATTCTAAACGAATGATTTTCCCTTGACTATCGGTGCGATAAACCCAAGTAGACTGACCATCGGATGCTACCACTCGCCACCCTTTGACTAACAATTCTCCACAAAATTCATCGTCTTTAGCCAATCCTAAACAAGTATCGCGCCAGGTGTGTTGACTCACCCCGACAATTTTGAAAAGGTTAGCTGCAATTTGGGATTCTTTCAGTAATCTTTGACGAATCGCAGTTTTAATTTGAGGCGGAAGAAGATTAACTGCATCCGATGACAGGTTTAATAACTGGGATTGTAATCCGGTGGTTTTAAAATTGACCGGAGTGGCTTTTGGTAACTGTCCCTTGTGCTTAAATAAAGGATTGGGTAAAACCCGATAAGTTGGGCTAATTGATGGAACAGTCGCTAAATTTTGGGGTGCATCTAAAAACAATTGACTCATCGGTATCGGAGAGTCAGGGCTTTGATGGGCCACCGTCAAGGATTTGGAAACAACGGCTTTAGCTTGAACAAAGGCAGACTTGAGTAAACTGGGATAAGCCTCCAATGCTAAAGCCCCTGTTAACATTAACGCCAAAATCCAAGCACGGGGCTGCTTCTCGTGTTCATTAACAGTCGCTCTCCTGCGACGGGGGGAGTGGCTGGATTTCATGGGGAAGCATCCACAACGTTTTCACCATTAATGGCACAAATGACACCCTTTTGCTCCCATTTGTTTCCTATTGCGATCGCCTGCTCTCAACCCGGTTAACAGGCTCAACAGGCGAAGCCCAGGACAATTGGGATTTAGGGATCAAGGGTAAAGAGTGCTACAACAACATCGGAACCCATTCCGGTGTTCTCACCAAACTTTACAGCTTGTGCTTTAATTCTGTCGCTCCCGCTGTTAGGACGGGCAGATGTAGATTTGTCTGATCGATCAAGGCATAACGAAATTTGAGCAAGATTTTAACATATAAACTCTAAAATTGCCTACTCCTTAAGCCGATTGTTCCAATTCCTGCTAGCGTTGAAGAATATACTGAATCTCATATAAGGAGTCAAAGGGATGGATGTTTTATTAGAAGGGGGATCTATGCTGCGGGAGCGAGATTACACCCTGATTATTGATAGCAGTGAACGGATGGCGATTATTGAAGAATCTGAAGAAAAATCCCGTTGGCAGTTGATTCAAGAAGCCATTTTAACGATCACCACCCATTGTGAACAATTAGTTCCTGAAGGCATCACCCTTTACTTATTTTCTGATGACTTCCAACGCTATGATTACGTCACTGCTGATAAAGCGATTCACATTTTTAAAAATCATCAACCGTCCGGTAAAGCTCGTTTATCAAAAGTATTAAAAGATGCCACCGATCACTATTTTGCCCGTCGGGCAACGGAACAAACCAAAGCCAATGGAGAAACAATTATTATTATTACTTGTGGAGAAATTGAAAACCCTCCTGCCGTCCGAAAGATTATAATAGATGCAGCGAATCAACTCAATCGAGATGAAGAACTCGCTATTGAATTAATTCAAGTCGGTTCTAACTCCGTTGTTACCCAATTTTTCCAAACCTTAGATGATGATTTACAAGATCAGGGTGCTAAATTTGATATTTGTAACACCATTGCTCTGACCGATTTAGAAACCCTGAATTTAACGGATATTTTACTGCAAGCGATTGTGGGTTAGCTATTCATAAATTTAAGGAAAACAGGAGAGCATTTCATTGTCTTTTTTCTGATCTTTACTTCCTATTTTACTTAGGTATATGACCGTGTTAGATTCTTCACTTCAAAAACTTGTGTCTCAATCCTTAGAAACCTTAGAGTCAATTTTAAATAATGAAAAACTACCGCCTTCAGAACGGGCAACCGTTGCCTTAAAAATTATAGAAATGGCACGAACCCCTTCCGGGGTTTCTGACTCGATATCTGCCTCTAGTTCAACCCGAAAAAATACCGCCCCCCTGCTTCCTAAATTAAACTTTATTGATCCTAAAATTTTTCTACATTTAGCCGCATATCGAGATCCCGAACTGATCCCCACCGTCAAAGATGCCCTTGAAAAAGCAGACCGTCCTGACCGATTAACCTTGGGAATTGTTTGGCAAACCATTCCAGAAGAAGACGAAACCATCGCAGAACAACTCAAAGATTTTCCCTGTAAAATTATCGAAACTGATGCGAGGAAATCCTTGGGCGTTTGTTGGGCGAGATCCCTCGGTCAACGATTACTACATGATGAAGATTTTATCTTACAATTAGATAGTCATCATCGTTTTGTCAAAGGATGGGATACCTTATTACTCAAACTTTTATCTCAATGTCCTAGCCCTAAACCCGTTTTATCCGCTTATGTTCCTCCCTATAACCCCCCCAATGAAATTCCCCCTGGTTATCCAGCCACTCGATTAACGGCCCATCAATTTGATGAATATGGGGTATTAAGTTTCATTGCTGGAGAAAGTTTAGCCGATTATTCTCAACCACAATTGGGAATGTTTTTAGCAGGAGGATTTATCTTTGCTCCTCGCCTATTTTATTTAGAGCTTCCCTATGATCCCTTACTGTATTTTAGGGGTGAAGAAGTAACCCTAGCGGCTAGAGCTTGGACAAAAGGATGGGATATTTTTTATCCAAATGAAATCGCCATTTACCATTATTATACCCGTGCTAATGCTAAAAAACATTGGGATATTAATTCTACCTGGTATCAGTTAGAAAAAAAATCTAGAGAACGGGTTAGAAAAGTCTTTAAACTTGATCCTATAGGAGAAGAAACCTTGGAAATCTATGATTTAGGAACCGTCAGAACCTTACAAGATTATGAAAAATTCGCCGGAGTCAATTTTCAAAACAAAGAAATTTCAGAAACCGCAAAAAAAGGCGTCCCCACCGAATTTTTAACCCTAAAAACTTAACGTTAGTCACCCGTTGGAAAGAGCAGGGGGAGCGGAGGAAGCAGGGGAAGAAATTTCTATTCTCTATTCCCTGTTCCCTATTCCCTCTTAATTCTTAATTCTTAATTCTTAATTCTTAATTCTTAATTCCTATTTATGTCTATTGGTAAACTCTATGGAATTGGTGTTGGCCCTGGTGATCCTGAATTAATTACCTTAAAAGGGTATAAACTCCTGCAAACTGCCTCAATTGTGGCATTTCCTGCCGGACTTCAAGGAAAACCGGGTATCGCTGAACAAATTATTGAACCTTGGTTAAACGTTAATCAATTAAAATTACCGCTTCATTTTCCTTATGTTCAAGATGATGCTGTTTTAACCGACGCTTGGCAACAAGCCGCCGAAACCGTTTGGCAATATTTAGCAACCGGACAAGATGTTGTCTTTGTTTCAGAAGGGGATGTCAGTTTTTACAGTACCTTCACCTACTTGGCACAAACTTTGCAACAATTCCGTCCAGAAGTAGAGGTACAGGCTATCCCAGGCGTTTGTTCTCCCCTAGCGGCTGTAGCGAGTTTGGGAATTCCGTTAACAGTTCGCCGTCAACGGTTAGCGATTTTACCCGCACTCTATACCCTCGCCGACTTAGAAACAACCCTGGAACAGGCGGATGTCGTGGTGTTGATGAAAGTGAGTTCCGTGTATGAACAGGTGTGGGGAGTTTTAAAACAGTACAATTTGTTAGATCAAGCCTATGTCGTGGAACGGGCGACGCTCCCGAATCAAGTCATTTATCAGGGATTAAGCGATCGCCCCCAATTAACATTATCCTATTTTTCACTTCTGATCGTCCAAACCAGATTATAGCCGGAAATCAAGGGTCACAAACCGAGTCACAAAAATGTTAAAACTGATAAGTCAATCGAATTAAGAATTAACCCAGAGGAGACAGTTGACGGCTGACTTTCTCCCCAGCAATTTTTATTTTAAATATTCTTATGACGGCTTCAACACCTTTTATTGAAATGATTCCCCCCGAACTGCGCTACGGCATAGCCCTGTCAGCGTCCTTAGTGGCTCATGGAGCTTTTGCCCTGGGGGTTCCCTATTTTAACCTTTATTCAAAACCTGTCACCCTTCCGTCTCCGG
>JBMDYE010000359.1:0-31653 GCA_048595135.1 Planktothrix sp.
TTTGCAGGTTTTGTGGGATGGATTCATGCTCAAAGACTCTATGAAACTTTAGAACAAATTCGGGATAATCGGTAATTAGTCGGACACATCGGACGCATCATTAGTAAACAGTTAACAATTTTAAATTTTTCTGACTCCTGATTGCTATAGCGTTTTATAGCATCTCAACAATAAGGGAGATAGGCGCCCTAGCTGACCGCTGAGGGGATGGCGATTTTTCTCAAAATCATTACAATACTTAATATTACATTATCATTTGTTACATCCATCTCATCATTATCTATGTCAGACCCGATCACTAAACTGGCGTATCAAGCATTTCAGCAGGGTAAAAGTACCTTTGGCGTAGCCCATAAAACTCTGAGTACCCAACTTCTCAACGCCATTAGTCCCACACCCCCAGAACGCCAGCCCCAACCTCTCAGCCCCAAAATTCTTTTAAAAGTTCAAAATTTGTTGAATCAAATCATCGAAACCGACTGGAAAGATGCAGAAAAAGGCGTTTATCCCGCTTCTATTCTGTTCGATAATCCTTGGGAAGATTTCTTCCAATATTATCCGCGCATTTGGTTAGATTTACCCCAAATTCAACAACGGGCAAACCAAAAACGATATCAAGACTTTTCCCCTGAAATTGATACCGAAGGCTATCCGAGTTACTATGTGCAGAATTTCCATCATCAAACCGATGGATATTTGAGCGATAAATCAGCAAGTTTGTACGATTTACAAGTCGAAATTTTATTTAATGGCGGCGCAGACCCGATGCGACGGCGGATTCTTTCCCCATTAAAAGCAGGATTAAATAATACCTTTGCTGAGGTTCCTGCAAAACAAATTAAAGTGCTTGATGTGGCTTGTGGTACAGGTCGTACCCTCAAATATATTCGGGCAACTTTGCCAAAAGCGTCCTTATTTGGTCTTGATTTATCTCCGGCTTATTTACGAAAAGCTAATCAAAATTTATCTGAATGTCCCGGAGAATTACCCCAACTTGTTCACGCAAACGCTGAAGAAATACCCTTCCAAGATAACTACTTTCATGGGGTAACGTCTGTGTTTTTATTCCATGAGCTTCCCCCAAATGTTCGCCAGAATGTGATCAATGAATGTTTCCGAGTCACTAAACCAGGTGGGGTTTTTATCATTTGTGATTCGATGCAAGCCTTTGAGAATCCTGACATGAAAACTATGATGGAAAACTTCCCCGTCATGTTCCACGAACCTTATTATCGTCACTATATCACTGATGATTTAGTGGAACGTTTAGAAACAGCAGGGTTTCAAAATATCAGCATTCAAAACCATTTTGTCAGCAAATATTGGATTGCTCATAAACCCAATTAAAATTTAGGGTGGGCTTTGCCCACCTTTAACATCAAAGGATAATTTCAGTTTGTTGTAATTTAAAATTTTGTATTAACTTTTGTTCGTCTTAAGAAACTGTAAGCTAAAATACAATCTAATTCAATCTATTGATCCTGGTTATGACAACAGCAGAACAGCCCAATCTAACAAATGACGCAGAAGAACTTATCGAAGATGCAATGGCAGCCGTGAAACCCAGCGAGGAAATTGAAACTGTTCTGGCTGGTATCGCTGAAGACAATAAAGTCATGGTGGCTGAATCCCAAGGAAGTCGGATTTGGCAGTTTGAATATGGTAGTGCAACGGTTTTTGTTCAACTAACGGGGGAAACGGATGAAGACACGATTACCGTTTGGTCGCCGATTCTTCAGTTACCTGCTAAAAATGAAGAGCAGTTAATGAAAAAAATGTTACAAATGAACTGGTTATCAACATTTGAATCCCATTTTGCCATTGCTGAAAATCAAGTGGTTGTCGTATCTAGCCGTATTTTAGCGGATATTTCACCGAGTGAAATTTCTCGAATTATCACGATTGTGGCAACGGTAGCTGATGATAATGATGATAATTTTAAAGCGGAATTTGGGCAGTGAGAAGAATTAAGAATTAAGAGAGAATAGGCAATGGGCAATGGGCAATGGGCAATGGGTGATTATTTTAAACGTAAAGAATGGCGTTTGATTCCTTTAATTAAGGGTTCTGGACAGTTGCAAATGGCAATTGATCATTGGCTGTTAAACCAACATTTGCAAGGGAAATGTCCGCCCACTTTACGATTTTATCTTTGGGAACCTGCGGCAATTTCATTAGGTTATCATCAGAAACATTGGCCGGGAGTTTGGCAACAGTTAACTTGGCAAGGACAACCCCTCGATATTGTTCGACGTCCGACCGGAGGAAGGGCGGTTTTACATCAAGGAGATTTAACTTATGCCATTATTACCTCTGAATTACCCGAAAATCGCTGTGTGGCTTATCAATATTTATGCCAATTTTTAATCACAGGATGGCGATCGCTTGGAGTAGAATTACAATATGGTTGCGCCGGACGAGGCTATATTCAAAATCCAAATTGTTTCGCAACTTCTACATCAGCCGATTTAATTTTGTCCGATGGAACTAAACTAATTGGTAGCGCTCAATTGCGACGAAATAAAGCGATTTTACAACATGGATCAATTCGTTTAACACCCGATACTGAGTTATTTCATCAAGTTTTTGGGGTTCATTCTCCTACTGCTCATTTCCCCGATCTTCCCCAAGGACAAGCCTTAATTCAAACGGTTATTGATGCTTTAATTATAGCCGCTCGTCAAGAATTTGGTGTTGAATTTTTCATCGAACCGTTATCAGAAACCGAACTCGATCAAATCTTATCGAAGAAAGCAGAAGGAGAATGCTTTTCTTCGTTGCTAGGTTCTACCTACTGATGACTGATGACTGATGACTGATTACTGATCATTAACGGTTTGAGCGATCGCTGCTAAGGGTAAACCAGGCGGATAAGTTCCTTCTTCTTTAATCCGTCGAATACTGACTTCAGGAATCGGAACTTTTAAGAAATTAGCAACCGCCCGAACAATATCTCCTCGATCAATCATACCTGCCACCGCGCCCGCCGGGGATAATACGGTAATTCGTCGTAACTCTTTCCCTTCCATTTCTTTAATTACATCAACCAAGGAAGCTTTTTCGGATACCGTAATCAATTCATTTAACGGTTGAGCAATATCATGTAAGGTTTTCTGATCCCATAAACTGCGTTCAGTTCCTCTTAATATTTCAATCGAAACTAACCCCCGATATCGACCATCCGACGCGGCAAAATAAACGGGAATTGTATCCACACCAATTAAATAATCATCCGCAAACTGACGTAACGTTAAATCCGCATCGACCACCCGAAATTCACGGGTCATCACATCGGCTGCTTTAATTTTCACTAAAGCTTCTTGAAGATCGGTCAGGCGATTATAAGATCCGGCATTTTGTAAGACAAACCAACCAATTAATGCAATCCATAATCCACTAAAATCTTTAGCCAAGAGAAATGCACTAAACCCTAACGCGATCGCACTTAACCCTAAAAATTGACCGGTTTTTGCAGCCCATCGCACCCCTGAAAAACGGCTTCCGGTTAATTTCCAAACCGTTGCTTTTAAAACTTGCCCCCCATCTAAAGGCAAGCCAGGAATTAAATTAAATAATGCTAAAACTAAGTTTATTGCCGCTAATTCTTGCACTAAAGACCGCAATAAACTCCCATCCGGTAAACCGTAACCCACAAAACTTAAAAGACCAAATAACCCTAAACTGACCATCGGGCCTGCGATCGCCACTTGAAACGCTTGACCAGGGGTTTTCGATTCTTGGTCAATAGAGGCAACGCCCCCAAACAAAAACAGGGTGATCGAATTCACTTTAATCCCTTGGGATTTTGCCACTAAACTGTGGCCTAATTCATGGAGTAAAACAGAAGTGAACAGCAATACCGCTACTGTGAACCCCGCCATCCAGGATAACGTTGTCCCCCATTCTAAATATTCTTGGCGATTCGCAACTGTAAACAGTAAAACAATCAAAAACCAAGAAGAATCAATAAATAGAGGAATTCCAAATAATGACCCGATGCGCCAGCCTGCCTGCATTGTATGTCTTTGACTCCGCTTGTCAGTGTTGAGAATAGGAGGTTGGTTTAGCCTCCCTTCTTTATTTTACCTTTAACAGCAAGAAGACGATAACGAAGCCCCAACACCTAATCAAAATAAGGCGAATCGCGCAAGCCTTGCTTAGACAGCCTGCGCTAAATTCGCTTTGGCAGGTTAGAAGGTTAAAACGAACATAACAGAAGATTTAACAGACCGTCGTAAATTCCCGATTCTTTTCAACTTTTACAAGCGGACAAGAGGACAAGGGGGGACAAGGGGACAAGGGGACAAGGACACTATTTTTCCTTCCTTCTTCCTTCTTGCTTTTTCCTCCTCCTGCCTCCTGCCTCCTGCCTCCTGCCTTCAATTCTTAATTCCTAGAGGACTCCGGCTCCACTCAGTCCGAGGATGACTCCGGCTCCCAAAATATGGCCAAAGCTGGCGGTGGCTAACAGTTCAGGAACACCGAACCCGGTGAACATTCGGGGTAATGAGCCGGGTAGTTGGGGGCCTTTGCCGCGATTTTCCTTAGAAATTGCGTAATAACCAATAAAAATGGCTAATAAATTACAAGCAATCATAATCAAACCGATGGTTGGTGACCAACTGGCCGTTGAAGGAACTTTGCCTTGAACCGACATCAATAATGCAGTGTTAATCAAGTTTCTATCTCCTCATGATTCTATTGATTTGTTGAGCTTAGGAACGGGATCAAAATTCAATCCTCATCCTCTGCCTGTTTCAAAAGGGCAGTTTATAATGGTTAGGATTATAAAAATCTCGTTGCAAAAACCCGCAATTTGTTTTAAAAATTAATAGTATATGTAAAATTTTTATACAAATTGTTTCAAATAATGAGAAACTCAACTCAGGTGTATTCATTCAGGGATCTAGACTGTTCAAGCCAGAATGCGAATTAAAATTTGTGGAATTACTCAACCCGAACAAGGACGGGCGATCGCCCAATGCGGCGCTACAACATTAGGATTCATCTGTGTTCCCGCCTCTCCTCGCTATGTTAGCCTCGAACAAATTCAAGCCATTGTGGCGGTATTACCTGCATCTGTCCAAACCATCGGTGTGTTTGTGAATGCGACCTTAGAAGCAATTCAACAGACCGTTGAGAAAACCCATTTAACCGGAGTGCAACTGCATGGTCAAGAAACCCCTGACTTTTGCGATCGCCTGCGCCAGTTACTTCCCCACACCGAACTCATTAAAGCCTTTCGGGTTCGAGATGCTGACACCTTAACCCAAACTCAAGCTTATATTCACCACGTTGATACGTTATTATTGGATGCTTACCATCCTCAACAAATGGGGGGAACCGGACAAACCTTAGACTGGAAAAACTTACAACAATTCAAACCCGCTTGTCCTTGGTTTTTAGCGGGAGGACTCACTCCAGATAATATTACCGAAGCCTTACAGCAATTAAACCCGGATGGCATTGATCTCTCCAGTGGAGTCGAACAATCTCCCGGAAATAAAGACTTAACTAAAGTTAATTTATTATTTCAAAAACTATCCCGTTAAGGGGGTTTAACGTTTAATTATTCCTCAGTTTTAATCTCTTCAGGAGAGTCCAACTTTAAGTTTTCCATCAACAATTTCAGGGAACAGCGAGGAATATAAGGCCATCCTCCTTGGGATTCAATTTCTCGTAATAAATGATAAAGTTGCTGACGATTTTCCGGTAAGGAAGCCAGAAAGAAATGCTCACGGATTTCCTGATGGAGTTGTTCAAGGGTTCGTAAAATCATCAACAAATCCAGAGTATTCCCCTCAGCCGTTTTAGCTAACTTGCGAATTTCCTCAGCAAAAGATTGAAGCTGGGGGACTTGTTGTGAAGAACCAACATCTGTATGACTGTCTTTGTCCATAATCAGCACTTTCTATCAACTTTATGATCATCCCATGATTTGCATTGAGCGAGTTAGGGATTGTCATAAGTAAATTAACTTATGTAGTTTAACTGATCGCCGATGAATTTGTGCTTCCGGTAAAAAAAGCGTCACAAGCCGTGTAAAATTGACTATTGGGCGATCTTTCGGCTGCGAAAGGACTTCCCTAATCAAGAATAACTTGTATGAGATTAGGGAGATAAAAAGCACCCATAGAACTGTTCCTCTTGTGGCCATGAAGCCGTCAACGATTTCTACGTCGCAACGAGTGATTTCACATATCAATTTTTGGATATTGAGGTTGACAATGAGATATCGCGCTTTGGTTGCTGCACTGCTAGCAATCTGTTTAACTGTATTAACAGCTTGTTCTGAAGGCCCAGAAACTAAAGATCCCAAGCTGCTGACCTATGATGACATTAGAAATACCGGTTTAGCCGTTAACTGTCCCAGTTTACCGGAAACGGCTCGTGGATCTATCCCCATTGATTCCAGCAAATCTTATAGCTTGACGGGTTTATGTATGCAACCCACCAGCTATTTTGTGAAAGAAGAAGCCACCAATAAGCGCAAAGAAGCTGAGTTTGTTCCCGGACGACTGTTAACTCGATTCACTTATAGTTTGGATCAAGTTGGTGGCCCTCTGGAAATTTCTGCGGATAAAACCTTAACCTTCAAAGAACAGTACGGAATTGACTTCCAACCCATCACTGTCTTATTACCGGGTGGCGAAGAAGTTCCTTTCTTGTTCACGGTCAAAGGCTTAGTCGCCAGTTCTCAGTCGGGAATCACCAGCATTAATACTTCTACCGACTTTAGCGGTGATTTTAATGTGCCTTCCTATCGGGGTGCGAACTTCTTAGATCCCAAAGCCAGAGGGGTTGCGACTGGATATGACAATGCGGTGGCTTTACCGGCAACAGCAGATGAAGAAGGCTTGAAAACCGCCAACATTAAATTAGCGGATACCCGAATCAAAGCCGGACATATTTCCTTACAAGTGTCCAAAGTGGACAGCGAGACAGGTGAAATTGCAGGAATTTTCGAGAGTGAACAGCCTTCTGATAATGACTTAGGTGCTAAAGAGTCTGTGGATGTGAAAATCCGAGGCTTATTCTATGGTCGTATTGAAGCCAATTCTTAGTTCCATGATTTATAGCAGGAATCAGGAGTAGAATACCGAAGGATTCAGGATTACAGCCCTCTTATCCGTCCTCATCTCCGCTGTGACTGCTATCAAACCATTTGATAGTCTGATCTCTTTTAGAGACGCGGATCATGCCGTCGTTATTGCTTGCGCGGTTGCCGCGTCTTTATGCTGTTGATCTAAATCACTGCTGAAACGAACCTCATCCTTAAAAATAGGGTGGCAGTCGCGTTTGGCACGGAAGAGATTGATCAAGGCTAGAATTCTTAACCTTAAACATTCCCCGCCTGTGCAGACAGACTGTGACCTATCTATCCTGACTCCTGAGATTAACGATCTATTAATTTGTAACAAAACGCTTGTGTACATCCTAACGATCAGGCTAAAATAGGATCTTGGTAGTGGTTACTAAGTATAAATTGATTCCAGTTTAGTGTTAAGACGATGGCCTCTAGCGGCATCGTTACTATAAAGCCCCAACCCCACCTGATTCCTATCATTTTTAAGGTTGAACGCTTTATTACCCCGAAATCAACCCTCGACCTGCTCTTTCCATACTCAAAACCACAGTTAAATTTAATACTCAACTGATTAGCCAAGCTCTACCAACCCAGGATCTTGTCATGCCAACTCAAGTGATTAATTACCCCAAAAGTGAAAGTCTGGAACTGTTACGACAATATCAACAGTTTCCTTGCAAAGAGGTTCGCAACCGTATTGTTCAATTAAATATTGGACTGGTGCGCAAGGAAGTTCACCATTGGGTTAATCAGTGTACAGAAACTTACGAAGACTTGCTACAGGTTGGGTGCATCGGTTTAATTCGAGCGATTGAACGGTTTGACCTCTCCAAAGGTCACGCCTTCAGTTCCTTTGCTATTCCTTATATTCGAGGCGAAATTCAACATTACTTACGAGATAAAAGTCCCTCCGTCCGCGTTCCCCGTCAGTGGTTAACCCTGCAACGGCAGTCCCTCAAAGTCATTCAACAACTTCAGTTTGAACTGAAACGTACCCCCACCGATGCAGAAGTTGCAGAAGCCTTGGGAATTACTTTGGAGGAGTGGAATGACGTCAAACTTGCCAACCGAAATCGTTCCTTATTAAGTTTAGACGCTCCTGTTCAAGATGAAGAAGATGGCGCCACTTGTTTAGGAGAACTGGTTCCCGATAGCCGTTATCGCAGTTTTCAGTTAGCTCAAGAAGATCAAATTCGTCTCCAACAAGCCTTAGCAAAATTAGAAGAAGGAACCCGAAAAGTCTTAGAATTCGTGTTTCTTTATGACCTGACTCAAAAAGAAACCGCAGAACGGTTAGGAATTAGTTCTGTCACCGTTTCTCGACGGGTGAAAAAAGGCTTAAGTTCCCTGCAAAAAATGATGGCGGGTGGCGAGTAGTCCTCTTCTGCAAAAACGGGACTGAATTTTCCGTCTAAAACCGTGTCGGCATCCTCACTAACTCGCTCATCCTACCTTGTCCCAGTACAACGCAATTTAACACAGTTTCTCTGTCCCGATTAGAATGAAGGTTAAACCCATTCAATATCCGTGTGATCAAGCAGAGGATAATACTGTGAATTTAATTCAAGAACGGTTACTCACCAGTCTGTCTAGCTATCAAACCCAAGTGGATTATTTAGAAATTCGCTTGCAGCAAAGTGAATCAACGGCAATTAGTTATCGAGGGGTGCAACTCGATGCCGTTAATCGTAATTTTTCCCTTTCAGGTGGGATTCGTGCTTGCCATAAAGGGGGATGGAGTTTTGTTACTTTTAATAATTTGGATGAGTTAAATCATCGGATTGAGGAAGCGATTTCTCAAGCTCATCTCGTTGGAGAAGCCACAACAGAACTAGCAGAAATCTACCCAATTCAAGATTATGTTAAAGTTGAGTTCCAACGTGATCCGCGAGGGATTTCACTACAAGAAAAACGCGAATTAGTGGCTAATTATAATCAATTATTATTAGATTTTGATCCGAGAATTCAAACCACAACAACGAGTTATACCGATCAATTTAGTATTACTTATTTTGTGAATTCTGTAGGCAGTTGTATTGCTCAAGAACGGTTAGATATAAATGGGCGGTTTGGCGCGATCGCTAAAGGGGAAAACGGCATTATCCGTCAAGGTTATGAATCGATTTCTTCTCGATCTGATTATAACGTTTTGATCGATGTTGAAGATCGAATTAAAGGAGCCGCTGAACGGGCAGTGCGCCAATTAGACGCAAAACCGGTTAAAGGGGGTCAATATACAGTCGTATTAGATCCCTATTTAGCTGGGGTGTTTATTCATGAGGCTTTTGGTCATTTATCAGAAGCAGATTTTGTTTATGAAAATCCGCGAATGCAAGACTTATTAGAATTAGGAAAACCGTTAGGAATTGAACAGCTAAATGTGGTGGATGATGCCACAATTCCTAATTTACCTGGTTCGCTTCAATATGATGACGAAGGGGTTCCAGCACAACGGAAATATTTAATTAAAAATGGGGTTTTAAATCAACGGTTACACAACTTAGAAACCGCTGGAAAACTAAAGGAAACTCCCACCGGAAATGCTAGGGCGTTAAGTGGGACTTACCCACCCATTGTGCGGATGACCAATACAGCGATTGAAGCGGGCGATCGCAATTTCACTGAAATGATCCAAGATATTGATGAAGGGGTTTATGCGGTGCGGATGTTAGGAGGACAAACGAACGGCGAAATGTTCACCTTTGCCGCCGCAGAAGGGTACATGATTCGCAATGGAGAAATTGCTGAACCTGTGAGTGATGTGACCTTAAGTGGAAATGTCTTCCAAACCCTTAAGGATATTGAAGGAATTGGCAACGACTTGCTTTATACCAATGGAGGCTGTGGAAAAGGCGGTCAAATGCCCTTACCTGTCAGCGTCGGTGGCCCCCATGTTCGGATCAAAAACGTGGTTGTCGGGGGTCGCTAACACCCGTCACCACCTCACCAGTCACCAGTTAAAAAGATCGGAGGGAGACAAGGGGAAAGGGGACAATTTATTAACTGATCAGTGATCAGTGATAACGGATAACTGGTGGCTGATGAATGCAAAAAGCCTGGTTTTTTCAAATTAACCAGGCTTTAAGAGCTTTTTATCATACATTTTCTAGGACTAGGATTAACAGAAATGCACTTTACCTTGTCCTAGCTTCTTGCTAGGGGCTTTTGGGGATGAGCATCCCTTATAGCTGACGGAGTTCATTTTCGAGAACACGAATTAAATTTTGATCACCATTGGCTCTGGCGACTTCCAGACGATGCTCTAATCTTTTTTGGATGTTGGCACGGTGGACTTCAGAGACTTTGGCTGAGTTATTGCGTAGATTTTTGTTCAACATGGACTTTTTTTAACAATCTTTTGTGCTTACTCCCTTATTATATTATCCCTTTTGGCAAAAAAGGATGAGATTAATGCAAAATCTTAAAAAATTGTAACCTAAGCTACAGATTTATGGAAACTGAGCAAGTTGAGTATTAATGCTTATGGTACTGCTCACTCTTAGAACAAGGAACACTTAACTGGGAACCGGAAGTCGTGAAAGGACTTGCTAGATTGAGAAATGTTTTAACTGTTGTGGAGACGGGGATGCTTCGTAATGATCATCTCTAACGTAAAAATGCTTCCTTGTCCGACCCGACTATCAACATTGAGATGGGCTTGATGCTTTTGGGCGATGGCTTGTGCGATCGCTAATCCTAACCCTGTTCCTCCGGTTTGGCGAGACCGATCACTATCAACCCGATAAAAGCGATCAAAAATACGACGGTGTTGATCAGGCGGAATTCCGATTCCCGTATCTGTTACTGAAATTTTAGCGATTCGGTCATAAGAGTCTAAACAAATGATGACCGATCCTCCGGGGGGTGTATATTGAATTGCATTAGCAATTAAGTTAGAAACAAGGCGATACAGTTGTAATTCGTGACCCAGAGTGTAAATTTCAACAGGGGGAACCTGACTGGTTAAGTTAATCTTAGATGCGATCGCCAGTTCTAAAAATTCTTCGGCTAAATCAGTGACTAAATCATTTAAACAGCAAGGTTGAAACTTTAAAGAAGAAGAATCTTGCTCAAGACTTGCTAATAATAGTAAATCTTTAATCAAATCGCTTAAACGCCGCCCTTGTCGTTCAAGGGTTGCTAACATGATTTCAATAGACTGCTGATCTGGATTAGGAATTCGCAGTAAAGCCTCCACCGTTGCTAATAAACTCGCTAGAGGCGATCGCAACTCATGGGCTGCATTAGCCGTAAACTGTTGTTGTTGCTGATAGGATTGATAAATCGGTTGCATCGCCAGTCCTGACAGCCACCAACTAGAAACCACCACAAAGCTGAGTGTGATCACAAACCCACTGGCTAAGATCCATTGAATTCGCCGGGTTTCCGCATCAAAGGATGCCAAAGTGCGCCCAATTTGCAGGTAGCCCCAGGAAGAATGACTGTGATTAATCGGGGAATTGGCACTATGCAGAATTGTTGTAAATTGGCGATAGCGTGTGCCATCATTACCCTGAATCGTTTGCCAGGAAGTCGAATTAAATCGAGGAGACAGTTGAGAGGGTTGGTTCGGTGAAAATACCAGTAGCGTTCCTTGATGATCAAATAACCGAATATAATAAATGTTGCGATCGCTAATTCCGGTTGTATGGCGCTGAATCAAAGTGGGACGAATGCGACAAACTTGACCCACCACACATAAATCAGGAAAAATTTGCTGTAAAACCACAGCCGGATCTCCCGATGCAGGTAACATCGGCTCAAGACTATCATGCAGGGTTCCCGCAATCGATTCAATTTCCCGTTCAACTGCCACCCAGTTAGACTGCAAAATAGAACGGTACATCCCCAAACCGGATAAACCCAGAATACTCCCCATCACCAGGGTATACCAAAACGCTAACCGGATACGACTGCGACGAAACAACAGGCGGATATTCATAATTAAGCTAAAAACCGATAACCTTGACCGGGAACCGTTTCAATCGGGCAATCACAGTTATAACTGGCGAATTTACGCCGTACCAGTCGCATCTGGGCTGCAACTACATTGCTAATCGGTTCTTCATCAATATCCCAAAGTTGCTGACGCAGTTTGCTCCCTGAAATAATTCGATCTGGATTTTGCATTAAATAGGCAAGAATTTGAAATTCTTTGATCGTTAATGGGATCATTTGGGACGGTTGATCTGGAGGTTTAACCCATAACGCATTATTTCCATGATCCAAAGTATAGACTCCAACGGTCAGGGCTTGAGGTTGGAGTTGGGGCGATCGCCTCTGTAACGCCCGCAATCGGGCCAGTAATTCTTCCATGACAAACGGTTTGACCAAGTAATCATCTGCCCCTGCATCTAGTCCCGTTACCCGATTTTCCGGTTGTCCAAGGGCGGTTAACATTAATACAGGTAAAGGATTCTGGTTTGTCCTCAGCCGTTGGCATAACTCCAGTCCCGATAATCCTGGCAATAACCAATCAAAAATCGCCACTGTGTAATCTGTCCATTGGCTTTCCAAACAGATCCAAGCTTGAGTCCCATCCGTCACCCAATCAACCACATATTTTTCAGCCATCAGAACTTGCTTAATCGCCCGTCCTAAATCAGCCTCATCTTCCACTAGCAAAATCCGCATTAATCTAGGAGTCCTTACTCACGAGATTGATTTTACCGAAACCCAAGCTTTTTCACCTCGATTTCATCTGTCCTCTGACAAACTAAGACCGGACGATTATCAATTCGAGAGTGAGTGAACCATGCGTTATCCCCAAAAACCTTTTGTAGAGGCTATCTTAATCTCAATCCTCCTGGCTTCTTCTGTTCCTAAAGCAGCCCTTTCCCATGTCGGTCATGGAGATGAATTTCAAGCAACAGGCGGAATTGAGCGTGTGCAAGTGAATCCGCAAACCGATCAACAACTCGGTATTGTGGTTAGCCCCATTGAGACAGCCGCACCGAACGGAGGCGGGGTGATGATTCCAGCTACCGCCTTGGTGGATGCCGATGGTAAACAACTCGTTTTTGTGCAGTACGGCAATTTTTATGAACCTGTTGAGGTAACGACGGGAGGCACTCAAGACGATTTAATCGAAGTGACTCAAGGATTATCCGTTGGGGAACAACTGGTCACTCAAGGGAGTTTATCCCTCTATGCCCAATCTCGGAAAACGCCAACGGCTGATGCTTCTCCAAGTTCAACGTCCAGCCCAGATGGCGTTGATGCTCAAACAACGGCTACGGTTGCCACTGAAAATACTCCACAACAATCCAGTGGACTACCGATGGGAATTTTGGGAGCCGCCGTTGCGGGAGTCCTGTTGTTGATCGCGTCGATTACGATTCTGGGCGCAAATCGCAAGAAAAAGGGTGATTTTTCTGATGATAAAGGAGGGTATTAATTGAGATGCTGGACTCATTTTTAAATCAGATTCTCAAAACCTCCATCACCCAACGCTGGTTTATTGTCATTTCTGCTATTCTAGTCACGCTTTGGGGACTTTTCACCATCACTCAGATGCCCCTGGATGTGTTTCCTGAATTTGCGCCGCCCCAGGTTGATATTCACACAGAAGCCCCAGGGCTGGCTCCAGAGGAAATTGAAACCCAAATTACCGTCCCCCTGGAAAGTGCCGTCAATGGTTTGCCCGGAGTGACGATGGTGCGTTCCTCCTCTAAAGTCGGTCTATCGATGGTTCACGTCATCTTTGACCAAGATGCCGATATTTATAAGTCCCGACAGGCGGTTACAGAACGACTGCAACAGGTGACGAACCAACTGCCCGAAAGCGCCCATCCGCCGGAAATTTCGCCTATGGTGTCACCCCTCGGCACAATTTTACAGTACGCCTTTACCTTAAACGGTCAAGGGTCAACCTCACTGATGGATTTGCGTCGCTTAGTGGAAGTCACCCTCAGTAATCAGATTCTTTCGGTTCCGGGGGTTTCTCAAGTGACGGTATATGGGGGAGATGAACGACAGGAACAAATCTTGGTTGATCCGGTAAAATTGCGATCGCTCAACATTTCCCTCGATCAAGTGACTGATGCTGCTAGAGGCGGCAATTCTAACGCACCCGGAGGATTTTTAATCGGTGGCGGTCAAGAATTGTTGATTCGGGGTATCGGTCAGGTGACATCCATCTCCGACTTACAACGATCTGTGGTGAAAGTCGAAAACGGTAAGCCGATTTTGCTGCAAGATGTTGCGGAGGTGAAAACAGGAACCGCCTTAAAACGAGGAGATGCCAGTTTTAAAGGACAGCCTGCGGTGGTGTTAATGATTAACAAACAACCGGATATTGATACCCCAACGGTGACAAAAGGGGTGGAAGCGGTGATGCAATCGTTAAAATCCACCTTTCCCCCCGATGTCCAGGTGGCGCGAACCTTTCGTCAAGCGAACTTTATTGATACTGCTATCGGCAATGTGGGCAGTTCCTTAATGGAAGGCATTATCATCGTGTCGGTGATCATGCTGCTGTTTTTAATGAACTGGCGGACGGCGGTGATTACCCTAACGGCAATTCCCTTATCGTTGTTAATTGGTGTGATGTTAATGAAAGCCTTTGGCTTAGGCATCAATACCATGACTTTGGGAGGATTAGTGGTTGCTTTGGGTGCTTTCGTCGATGACTCGATTGTTTATATGGAGAATTGCTATCGTGGACTCCGAAACAATCAAGTTCAAACTCACCCCAAGCACCCGTTTAAGGTAATCTTTGATGCGTTTGTTGAAGTTCGACTGGCGGTGATTTTTTCAACGGTCATTATCATTGTTGTTTTTGCACCCATTTTTAGTTTAACGGGAGTAGAAGGACGGATTTTTGCCCCGATGGGGTTAGCTTATTTGCTGTCTATTGGGGCTTCTCTAATTGTGGCAATGACCTTGACTCCTGCCTTGTGTGCGATTCTACTGACCAATCGTACCTTACCTCAAGAAAATACGTTTGCGTCTCACTGGGCAGAACGCTTGTATCGTCCTCTGCTCAATGTGTTACTGCGATC
Organism: Planktothrix sp.; assembly: GCA_048595135.1. Classification (GTDB taxonomy): domain Bacteria; phylum Cyanobacteriota; class Cyanobacteriia; order Cyanobacteriales; family Microcoleaceae; genus JBMDYE01. Next base: position 15,091 of record JBMDYE010000359.1, read on the forward strand.
GCCCCAAATGATTCTGGCTCTGGCATTAGCAGCGTTAATTGCCACCCTCGCGGTTGTTCCCTCCTTGGGACGAGTGTTTCTGCCTGAATTTCAAGAGAAATCACTGGTCAACTCAATGGTGTTATTTCCGGGGGTGTCCTTGGACATGACGAACCGAGCCGGAATGACCCTGGCGAATGCCCTCAAAGATAATCCTTTGTATGATTGGGTACAAGTACGGGCAGGACGGGCGCCAGGGGATGCCGATGGTGCGGGGGTGAGCATGGCTCATGTGGATGTGGAATTGAGCGATCAAGCCATGCAAAACCGCGAAGCGAGTATTAAACAATTACGACAGGAGTTTAACAAGCTACCCGGTGTGGCATCGAATATTGGGGGGTTTATTTCTCACCGCATGGATGAGGTGCTGTCTGGGGTGAGAAGTGCGATCGCTGTGAAAATCTTTGGCCCTGATTTAATGGAATTGCGGAAAATAGGCGAACAAGTCCGTGATTTAATTGAGCCGATTTCTGGGGTGGTCGATTTACAGCTTGAACCGCAGTTACCCATCCGTCAGGTACAAATTCAGTATGATCGAGCGGCGGCGGCAAATTATGGTTTGAGCATGGAGGCGATCTCGAATGTTGTTGAAACGGCTCTCAACGGTCGGATTGTCTCGCAAGTACCGGAAAATCAACAGTTAATCAATATTACAGTTGGTTTACAGGAGTCGGCTCGAAATAGTCTCAATGCCATTCGTGCCATTCCCATTCAGACTCCCACAGGACAACTGATTTCCCTGGGAGATGTGGCTAAAGTGGAATATGGCATGGGGGCGAATGTTGTCAATCGAGAGGACGTTTCACGGCTGATCGTGGTTTCGGCAAATGTGGCGGAGCGAGATCTCGGTAGTGTTGTCAGTGATATTCAAGCTCAAATTAAGCAGAAAATACAACTGCCGAATGGTTATTTTATCCAATACGGCGGACAGTTTGAATCTGAACAACGGGCTACAAATAACTTGCTAGTATTTAGCATTTTAGCGGCGATTGTAATTGCGGTCTTGATGTTTTTTTCGGTCAAATCCTTACCCGCAACAATTGCAATTATGCTTAATCTTCCACTCGCTCTTGTCGGTGGCATTATTTCCATTATTTTGACAGGGGGTGTGATTTCCGTTGCATCTCTGGTTGGTTTCATTACCTTATTTGGAGTTGCTGTTCGGAATGGGTTGTTACTTGTTGATAATTACAACAGCAAGTTTGCTCAGGGAATGCCACTTCAAGATGTGATTGTCAAAGGTTCTTTGGAACGAATTGATGCTATTCTGATGACGGCTTTGACCTCAGCATTGGGAACATTACCTCTGGTACTTTCTAGGGGAGCCGGAAATGAAATTCTGCAACCGTTGGCAATTGTCGTATTGGGGGGTTTATTTACCTCTACGGCGTTAACGTTGTTGGTTATTCCGGCTCTGTACGCTCGATTTGGTAAAAGCTTGATGCCCAAGCAAAAACCGATGGAGGACAAAGATACTTCTGTTTTGAATCCTGAACTGCAACCCTGGTAAATGCAGCTAGACTGGGGAAAATCGGGGAGCGCACCTGAATTTTATTAACATCTAGAGGAGTAGGGGCGAGGTTGCACACAAGTCCCCAAGGCTGTTTGATTTTCGAGAGTGAATTTGTTAGGAACACATTCCCCTAAGCCCTCGACCCCATGGAGAGGGGGGACTCATTATTACGATTAAACAGAAAAAATTATTAATTACTCCCCCCGCCTAAGAGCGCTTCCCCCGTTCCCTCCTCTGTTTCTCACGCTCTAACTGGTGAGTGTTCCCTGTCTATCACTCATTAAGACTTCCCTTCCCTGTTCAATGTCGGCTACATTGGAGTAATATCGGCTATTGCAGGAACGCTCAAATATGACAGATCCAGGTTTAGCACTCACTCAACTTAAACCCGCCGAGAAACGGGAAGTGGGTGTATATCTACCCTACTATGATGAAAAGAAACGTAAATATTTACCTTATTCGATTAGCCTCTACAAAGAAAGAAGTTTAGAAGGCGCTCGTAATATTGATGGCGGTGAAGACATTCCCTTTGTGGCGACCTGGAATGTTTCTTCTTTACCTGCTGATCTTACCTGTTGTCGTGTTCAGTTTGACGGGAATGCAGATTTCAGCTACGAAGTGATCATGCCCAACTATGAATTTATTAAATATTTAATTGAAGTGCTGCAAAATTTTAGTCGCACCCGCACTATAGATTTTTCCCAAGAATTTTATAAACGGCTTCTGCACATGGATTAATCTTTAGCTTTCAGGCTGGAGGGCGGAAGTGCGCTTTTGTTAGCAATGTGGTGTATCATAGGTTGCATCATTTGCCCTAAGTATAGAAAAGCTATAGTTAATTCTTTTAAAGACTTGATCGCACTGAAGTTTCAAAAGCTTCAACCTGAAACGGGGCTATTAGGAAAACGGATGATCAGTAGAATATTAATGAGAACAAATTGAGGAGTAAATTACGTGGATGAATCCGCCAAGTATATATTAATTGGATCAACCGAGCCTTATACCGGGAAATCTGCAATTGCCTTGGGTATGGCTCATTTATTGAAAACTAAAGGCTTGAAAATTGTTTATGGTAAGCCTTTAGGAATAGATTTTAGTGAAGGCGATAGCCCTTTAGATGCTGACCTGCAATTTGTTGCTCAAACTTTACAACTGTCTAACAATCAACTGGGATTGCCCATTGTAAAGCTTGATGACACAACAATTCATCACCGATTAATGGGTAAAGATCAAAGCAATTATGCTCAATCTCTAAGGAATTATTTACAACAATCGCAAGGAGATTTGATCTTACTCGAAGGGCCAAGAACGTTACAAGAGGGATTATTATTTGATTTATCCGTTCCTCAAATGGCTCAACAACTCGATGCGGACGTGATCTTGGTGGTGCGTTTACACTCTCATTTGGCTTTAGATGATTTACTATTAGCCCAACAACTGCTCGGCGATCGCTTACGGGGTGTGGTGATTAATGATGTCCCCCCCGAAGAACTAGAGATCACGACCAGCCAAATGCAGCCTTTTCTAGAAGCTAAAGGGATTTCGGTGTTTGGCGTTTTACCCAGAAATCCAATTTTACGCAGTGTGACCGTTAAAGAGTTAGTAAAACAGTTGAAAGCACAGGTGCTTTGCGGTTCGGAACGGTTAGATTTGATGGTGGAAAGTTTGAGTGTCGGGGCGATGAATGTCAGTTCAGCCATGAAGTATTTTGACCGTTCTGTCAATATGGCCGTTGTGACTGGGGGCGATCGCACCGATATTCAACTGGCGGCTTTAGAAAAATCTACCCATTGTTTGATCCTCACAGGTCAACTTCCCCCCGCCCCGATGGTGTTAAGTCGGGCTGAAGATTTAGAAGTTCCGGTGTTATCGGTTGATCTCGATACCTTAGCAACGGTGGAAATTATTGATCGCGCTTTTGGTCAAGTCCGCCTTCATGAACCGATCAAAGTTCAATGTGTTCATCAATTGATGACAGAACATTTCCAACTGGATCGCTTTATAGAACAGTTAAAAATAGCGCTTCCGGTTTCTACTCATTAAATAGTAATCATGAGTCCCCCCTCTCCTACAAGGAGAGGGGTTGGGAGAGAGGTCATGAGGAACCTGTCTCCCGAATGAAACAGCCCTAGGCACTTTACAAGTTACCAACCAAAGGCCGAATAAAATTGACTATCTTCTGGGGTAGCTTCTGTTTCGGCGACTGGGGTCTCAGGATTAACTCGAACTTCTGTACAGAATGTTGAAGTATTGAAACCGCCAAACCGTTTCACGGCACTGGTTCGCATCCGAATATCTGAACCGACAAACCAAAACCGTTCAATAGAACTCATGGTTTCATATTCGGTAATTAAAATCAGTGCATCGTCTTCATCCATTTCAAATTGACCCGCCACGGGAACAATTTCTGCATAACCCCGTTCTCGCAACATTTTGCCTTTGCGGGGGTTATCGGGATCGGGAACAATGGCGAACACCGTTGAGCCTTTGTGGTTTTCATCGTCTTTATCCCAAGACATGGAACCATCCCAGGTCACATAAGCACCCCCCGCCGCTAAACTGGGGTCAACATTGTGCATTTGGCAAATTTCTGCCACTCTCGGATCATCGGCGGCTAAGTCGGTGACTTGAATATCTGATCCTCCTTTCTCAGCTTGTCGAAAGGCGAGGTGGTGGGTGGTGCGCTGCGATCGCCATGTCCCCGCACTTTTCCGGAAAAATTCCATTGCATCCATAGTTTTTACAATCGTCTGATTCACAGATTTTTTAAGGTTTCTTCTGTTTTTATGATAAATCTCGGCTGCCCTGTGTGAACTTTTGCAACACAAATTAGTGACAAAATGTACATCATGGACAGTCTGTCAAGTATTTGTTACGATAATTTACATTACAAGGACAAAAAAACCTGAACTGTCATCTGTTCAAACGTAATGGATTTGAACAAACTTGAGAGGAGGAGTGAACATGGAAACACCAGGAAATCTCAGCTTAGAACAGCAATTCAAGTTACAACTACTACGGGAACAAGTCAAAACCTTAAGCCTCGAAGAAGCACAAGACTACCTAATTGAAGTATTACGCCAAAGCATGGTCAAAGATAATCTCTTGCGTCATTGGGTGAAAAGCAGTTAATAGAAGGCAGGAGGCAGGAGGCAGGAGGCAGGAGGCAGGAGGCAGGAGGCAGGAGGCAGGAGGTAGGCGACAGGAGGTAGAAGGAAGAAGGAAAGAGGAAGAAGGCAGGAGGCAGGAGGCAGAAGGAAGGAGGCAGGAGGCAGAAGGAAGGAGGCAGGAGGCAGAAGGAAGGAGGCAGGAGGCAGGAGGCAGGAGGCAGAAGGAAGGAGGCAGGAGGAAGGAAAAATAGTCTCCTTGTCCTCTATTCTTAATTCTTAATTCTTAATTTTTAATTCTTCTCTTTAGCCAAAACGTCCACTTACATATTGCTGAGTGGCTTCTTCTTTGGGATTTTGGAAAATGGTTTGGGTGTCGTCGTACTCCACCAAATAGCCGAAGCGTTTACCTCCTTCAATGGCTTTGGCATTAAAAAAGGCAGTTACATCTGCCACCCGTGTCGCTTGCTGCATATTGTGGGTCACAATAATAATCGTGTACTTTTCCTTCAGTTCGTGAATTAAATCTTCAACGGCTAAGGTGGAAATCGGGTCAAGAGAAGCACAAGGTTCATCCATTAACACCACATCAGGATTAATCGAAATCGCCCGTGCGATACATAGGCGTTGTTGCTGACCCCCAGATAAAGCAAACCCACTTTGATTTAACTTATCCTTAACCTCATCCCATAATACCGCTTGGCGAAGCGATCGCTCCACCACTTCATCTAATTCTGCCTTGGTTTTTGCCAAGCCATTGACTCTAACCCCATAGGCAATATTGTCATAAATTGACTTGGGAAAAGGATTCGGCTTTTGAAACACCATCCCAATGCGGCGGCGAACTTCTACCGGGTCAATATTCGGCGCATATAAATTCTGACCTTGGTAAAAAATTCTTCCTTCTAATTTAAACCCTTGAATGAGGTCATTGAGGCGATTAAAACAGCGTAAAATTGTACTTTTTCCACATCCCGAAGGGCCAATAAAAGCCGTGACTCGATTTTTTGGAATATCTAACGTGACGCCTCGAACTGCTTTAAAATCGCCATAATAAATATCAATATTTTCAGTTTGAAGAACTGCTTCAGTTTGGGCTGGAGCATAACTATGAGCATTAAACATGAAAGGAACTCCTTTAAGAATAAATAGAACAGAAATGAAATTAACAACTTAGACTTTAAAACTGTCGCTGACGAGTTGCAAAACGGGCAATGACACTTGTTAACAGAACTAAAAACACCAATACCAGGGAAGCCGCCCAGGCGAACTCCTGTAAAACTTTATCAAACCCTCTCGCAAATTCATAAACCAGATAAGCCAGAGAAGGTAAGGTAGGAGCTAACGGGCCTTTAGGCCAATTATTGGTATAAACAACGGTAAATAGTAAGGGGGCTGTTTCTCCCGCCGCACGAGCCACAGCTAAAGTCACCCCTGTTAAAATAGCAGGTAATGCAGCGGGCAGAACCACTTGTAAGGCGGTTTGATAATTCGAGGCGCCGACACCGACGGAAGCCCAACGAATATCTTGAGGAACAATTTGCAGGGCTTCATCCGTTGTCCGAATAATCGTCGGTAACATTAAAACTGCTAAGGCAATGGCACCCGCCACCACTGAAAAGGAACCGGTTTTCAACACAATTAAACTATAGGCAAACACCCCAGCAATAATTGAAGGAACCCCTGCTAATACGTTGGTCGCAAAGCGAATCCACCGGACTGTTTTGCTATTTCCACCAAATTCCGATAGGAAAATTGCGGCTAAAACCCCAAAGGGAATCGCAATCAAAGCGGCAATGGCGACAACTTGAATGGTTCCTAAAATTGCACTAGCAATACCGCCTGTCGTTTGACCTGGGGCGGGGGGCAGTTTGGTAAATAAATCCAAGTTTAATCGGGCTGAACCTTTTACCAAAACATAAAATAAAACGGCAAAAAGCGGAATCAAAGTAATGATGATACAAGCCGTTGCCATTGTCGTCATCACGATTTCAAAAATGGCTCTGGAGCTTTTATTATTCCGAACTAGACTTGGAACCTTGAAATCTGATGAACTGGAACCCTGAGATAGATTTGACATACAAAACAAAGACTAATTGGATTCAATCGTAAACCCTATTACAAGGTGAAACAATCAATTGAACAAGGGAAAATACTGGGAAAGCTTGAGGGTAAACACCGATTGTTAATTCTTCTGTTGATTTCTTCTTTACTGATATTTCGCTTTAACTTGATTAACAATTCGTTCAGCGATAATATTCACTAACAAGGTTAAAGCAAATAACACTAAACCTGCATACATTAAAGCAGAAACTTGTAAACCCGATGCTTCGGGAAATTGGTTTGCCATTAACGAAGCAATCGTATTCGCCGGGGCAAACAGGGAAATATTCATATTATTGGAATTGCCAATAATCATCGTCGCCGCCATCGTTTCACCCATTGCCCGACCTAAGCCTAACATAATTCCCCCAACAATTCCAGAAAATGCTGCTGGAATTAACACCCGAAAAATCGTTGTCCAACGAGTTGCCCCTAATCCTAAAGAGGCTTGCCGTAAATCCGGGGGAAGACTCGCTAAGGAATCTCTGGCAATGGCAGTAATAATGGGTAGAATCATAATGGCTAGAATCACACCCGCTGGGAACATTCCGGGGCCAGCCGGAGGGGTGCTAAAGAACGGAATCCAACCTAATGTTTTATAGAAAAACATTTGAATCGGTCTTAAAAAAGGAATTAATACAAAAATTCCCCAAAGACCATAAACAACACTCGGAATTGCCGCTAATAATTCAACTAAAAAGGTTAAAGCTGTGCGAACCGAAACGGGAATAAAATCTTCACTTAGGAAAATTGCAGTCCCAATTCCCAAGGGAACTGCAAATAAAAGTGCAATTAAGGAACTCACTATCGTGCCATAAATCATCGGAAAGGCACCAAATTGTTCTTTGACTGGGTTCCAATCGCTGATGACTAAAAATTCTAAACCAAACTTTTGTAAAGCCGGAATGGCTTGTTGAGCAATGGGAAACCCCATTAACAATAAAACGGCGATAATTCCCCAAGCAAAGATTCGAGTTAGCCAAATAAAACCTTGATCAAGATTTTTTTCGAGAGGGGAACGAGATTGAGCAATTCCCGTCTGATTTTTAGTAGGTACAACCATAAAATATACTGGAGTTACAGTCTATTGTATTTCAATCTGAAGGAATTGAGTAGATTGTTAGATTTTAAATTAAATTCTGCTCAGTCAAATTCAGTGTTAAAATCCTTCTAACGCTTAACTCCTCAGCGTGAGCGTGGTTAGGATCAAATCCACTCATTGAGACTGGGTGATTTTAAGAGTTTAAGTACAATTACTTACCTACAGAATGAAACCCATTCATTAATCTTCTCATGAATAAAGGAACGTGCGGTTCTCGCGCTTTTCCTTAACAAGCCAGTTCGGATTCTAAACTGACACCGTTGAGAGTGAGGTAGACCCTCAGTTATCCCAATTCAAACGGCTTCCGGTATTTATCCCAGAATTTCCCTGATGAAAAGAACCCAAAAATTGGAACAGTCAATCTGTTTTAGGGTTGGGTTCTTTTCATCACCCTGTCCTAATCCACTTTAATTGTAAAATCAGGGCTAATGGCATCAGCCTTTTCAGCCACTTTTTTAACAACTGCGGGAGGCAGAGGAACATAGCCCAGTTCGCCACTAACTTTTTGGCCTTCTGTTAATCCATATTGAATCATGGCTTCTACAGATTTAGCAACCTCTGGGTTATCGTATTTTTGGTAAGTCAACATCCAAGTATAGCTGACAATCGGGTAAGCATCGGCTCCATCGGGATTGGTGATGAAGGCTCGTAAATCGTCGGGGAGTTCCACCGCTTCTAAGGTTTTGGCGGCAGATTGATCATTGGGTTGAATGAAACTACCCGCTTTATTTTGTAAAGCTGCCATTTTTAACCCCGCACTCTTGGCATAGCCATATTCCACATAACCAATAGCACCAGGGGTTTGATTAATTTGGGCGGTGACACCATCGTTGCCTTTCGCCCCAATTCCCACAGGCCATTGAACGGTTTTGCCTTCGCCAATCGAGTTTTTCCATTCTTCACTCATGGCACTTAAGTTTTTGGTGAAGACTCCTGTAGTTCCACTTCCGTCAGAACGATAAACCACTTGAATCGGTAAGTCAGGGAGGGTAACACCTGGGTTATCCGTCGCTAAGGCGGGATCATTCCAATTGGTAATTTTGCCCGACATAATATCAACTAAGTTTTGTTGAGAGAGTTTCAACTCGTTGAGTTCGGGAACGTTATAAGCCATAACAATACTTCCGGCGCTCATCGGAAGCATTAACACACCGTTAGCGACTTTGGAAATTTCCTCATCTTTCATGGCGACATCGCTGGCACCAAAGTTTACTAACCCTTGCACAAACCGTTCTACCCCGGCACCACTTCCGACGGATTGGTAATCAATTTGCAGGTTTTTCGTCCCCCCGTTAATATCGCTAAACCAGCGTTGATACAGCGGTGCGGGGAATGTGGCTCCAGCACCCACTAAGTTAACGGGTTGTTCTAAACTAATTAGTTGGGCTGCACCAGTAGACCCGGTTGTCGCTGTGCCATTGGTGGTACTTCCGGTGGCGGATGTTGCTTCTCCTCCAGAAGTTGGGCTTGGGGCAGTGGTTGTTGTATTGGTATTACCACCCGCACAAGCCGCTAAACTTAAGCTCAATGCTAGGGCTGAAACTTTAGCAACAACAGAACGAGAAGGATAAATAGAATTCAGACGGAACAGCATAATAGCTATAGAGTTTAATGTGTTAGTGTCTCTACCCTAGAGAATACCGTTCCTACAAAATATTAAGGTAAACAATAGGTTAAGAATTCATGCAATGTTAACAAGCATACAAAATCCCCTAATTAAACAAATTCGCAAACTGCATCAAGCCAAGGGACGTAAAGAGCAGCAGTTGTTTTTATTGGAAGGAACCCATCTGATTCAGGAAGCTTGTGCCGTGGGTTATCCGTTAACAACGGTTTGTTGTACCCCCGACTGGCAGGAACGTTATCCGCAGTTATGGGAAAACCTTCGCCAACAGAGTCAACGGGCTGAAGTCGTTAGTGAAGCCGTATTAGCTGCGATCGCAACAACGGTTAATCCTGATGGGGTGGTAGCGACGGCACCTCGACCCCAACCCCAATCCCTGACCTTAACTCGTTTAGGAATTGCCCTAGAAACCCTACAAGATCCGGGTAACTTAGGAACCCTTATTCGCACCGCCACCGCCGCCGGGGTGGAGGGATTATGGCTGAGTGATGATAGCGTTGATGTCGATCACCCCAAGGTACTTCGCGCTTCTGTGGGCGCTTGGTTTCGTTTACCCATGGCGGTTAGTCCTAATCTAACAGAAACTCTCTGTGATTATCGGCAACAAGGATTACAAATTGTGGCGACCTTACCGAATGCGTCTTTATCCTACTGGCAGTTAGATCTGACTCGACCGACGTTGATTGTACTCGGAAATGAAGGAGCCGGACTATCCGCCGAATGTTCTGCGCTGGCGGATCATCAAGTTCGGATTCCTTTGCAAGGAGGTGTGGAGTCTCTCAATGTTGCCGTTTGTGCTGCTTTGATTTTATATGAAGCACGGCGTCAACAAGCAACCCTTTAACCTCTGGGAAAAATTCAACGTTATTCTTCTTCTTTGGAAATCATTCTTTGTTTGCGACTTTGTAAATATTGTTCAATATCTGAAATCGCATCTTCGAGATCCGACAAACTGATCGGTTTTGTTGGGCGCTCCCTAGCGGTCGCCTTGGGAGCCGGAGGTTTCGGTTCTGGACGGGGAGACGGATGAACAGGACTAGGTTCCTCGTCTTCTTGGAAAGCCCCCAGGAGTTCTTGATCAAAAGACTGAACAAATTGTTCAGCCGCATGGCGACGCAGATCTTGCTGATTTTTATTCATAGTTGGGCGCTCCTAAGAAACAATAGTATACCCTTCCAGACCCAGATCGACTCACTGGCTTACCCGATCATCAATTTACAATCAGCAATCAGCAAGGTTAATTCCTGAGTGTTAAGGAGAATTTTTATCGGTCGAGTTGGCTCTAAAAATCAAATTCCATATCCCTCTAAATCCTTCCTGTGGGGGAAAGCTTGCTAGTCCCGTTAGGCTAATTCTAACTTAACCCCTTAGACAAGGTAGGTGAGTGATTGAGTCCTGCTTTCATCATAAAGGGAACATCCGTTAGCAATTCAAAATTCATTGAATTTCTTATTTTTTCCGTAAAATCACGGAGGGATTCAACGGCTGAAAAATAGAATTTTTGTTAATTAAGAGTTTGCTATCGCAGCGATGCCGGAGGAAAATGCTTAACGATTCCTAAATGATTATCCTCTCTTTCTAATCAGGACGGGCTAGTAATTTCTACTCGGTTACTTGGGCAATTTTCAACGCCTAGCTGTAGAATTTGAGTGTTATTATTGCTGATCTGAAGCGTGCAGAAAAAATTGTCTTAATACAGTTCGCTATGAACGAAAATACAGAAATTTGCCGTTTGCTAGAGTTAATGCCTGCATCGGGGTTAATGATGATTCAAATCGTTAGTCAACCTCGACAGCTTACGGTGATTGAAACGCCCTTTCCTAAACCTTGGATGAAAAAACGATTGATTGTCATTAACTTTAATTTGTGGCAATCTCTCCCTCAACCCCAACGGGATTTATTACTATTGCGAAGCGTTAGTCGTTTATGTTATCTCCAATGGTTTAAACCCGATTGGAATCAAGGTTTAGTTGTGGCTGGTGGTCTAGGAATGTTGCTGGAATGGGTTCAACATCAACCCTTTGGGCTGTTAGTTGCGGGAGGAGCCTGCGCTTGGGGTGTGCAACGCTTTTGGAAATCTAATTATCCTCTTCAACTAGAATTAGAAACCGATGCTCTCGCAATTTCTCTGGCTCAACGTCGAGGCTATCCAACTACAGAAGCAACCCGTCATCTACTCACTGCTATCGAAACCGTCGCTAAACTTGAAAAACGCACAAGCTTAAACTCCACCGAAGTCATGCGCTGTCGTCAGTTAAGAATGAGGGAATAGGGAATAGAAATCTTCCCCCGCTCCCTCTGCTCCCTCTGCTCCCTCTGCTCCCTCTGCTCCCTCCGCTTCCCCGGCTTCCCCTGCTATCTTAGGAATAGGTTGTGCGATCGCACTGTTGAACTGTTATAATTTATTTAAACGAAGTCATTATGAGTTCAGATAATAAAATGAGTCATCCAACCATTGAGAACGTAGTCATTATTGGTTCTGGGCCAGCCGGATACACGGCGGCTATCTATGCGGGACGGGCAAATTTAAAACCCGTTGTCTTTGAAGGCTACCAAATGGGAGGAATTCCAGGGGGCCAGTTAATGACCACCACCGAAGTTGAAAACTTCCCCGGTTTCCCCGATGGCATCACCGGGCCAGAATTAATGACGCGAATGAAAGCGCAAGCCCAACGTTGGGGTGCAGAACTCTATACTGAAGATGTGATTTCTGTAGACTTAAGCCAACGTCCCTTTACCGTCCGTTCTGAGGAACGAGAAATCAAAACGAATGCTATTGTCATCGCGACAGGGGCCACCGCAAAACGCCTGCATTTACCAGGGGAAGATCAATTCTGGAATTATGGGGTTTCCGCCTGTGCCATTTGTGATGGTGCGAGTCCCTTTTTTAAAGGGGTAGAATTAGCCGTCATTGGGGGCGGAGATACCGCCGCCGAGGAAGCGGTTTATTTAACGAAATACGGCACTCATGTGCATTTATTAGTGCGTCGGGATGAAATGAGAGCCAGTAAAGCAATGCAACAACGGGTTCTCGATCATCCGAAAATTACCGTTCATTGGAATACGGAAGCAATCAATTTATTTGGGAATACGAAACTCGAAGGTATTGAGATTCAAAATACCCAAACAAAAGAAACCCAAAAATTAGCCGTTCAAGGGTTATTTTATGCCATTGGTCACACCCCGAATACGAAATTATTCCAAGGGCAATTAGAACTGGATGATGTGGGTTATATTGTCACTAAACATGGCACACCGGAAACCAGCGTGGAAGGGGTTTATGCCGTTGGGGATGTGCAGGATCATGAATTCCGTCAAGCTATTACCGCTGCTGGAAGTGGCTGTATGGGGGCGATGTTAGCAGAACGTTGGTTATCGGAACAGGGGTTAGTTCAAGAATTTAAGCAAGTCGAAACGGGAGAAACCCCAGCCGAAGAACCTGTTAAACCTCAAACTCCTGAGTCTGAGGAAGAATTTAATATTCATGAAACTCGCCATGTGGGGGGTTATGCGTTGCGAAAACTTTACCACGATAGCGATCGCTTAATTGTGGTCAAATATTCCTCTCCCACCTGTGGGCCATGCCATACGTTGAAACCGATTTTAGAGAAAGTGGTGGATGAATTTGAAGGCAAAATTCACTACGTTGAAATTGACATTGAACAAGATCCTGAAATTGCTCAAAGTGCAGGTGTTGTGGGAACCCCAACGATTCAATTCTTTAAAGATAAAGACTTGATTCAAGAACTCAAAGGGGTCAAACCAAAAAGTCAGTATCGAGAACTGATCAAGCAAAACACTTAATCAGTCATCAGTTATCAGTTATCAGTTATCAGTTATCACTCATCAGTAGGTAGTTAAAATTCTTAATTCAGATCCTTCGCTCCGCTCAGGACGCTGCGCGATTCTTAATTCTTAATTCTTAATTTTATTCATTTGATATTGAGCGTCTTTGTAACCGCCTGTTAATCCTTGTTCTAAATAAAGATTTCCGGCTTGTTGAAAATCACTGATTGCGCCCTCTTGATCGCCCATTTCCACTCGAATTAAGCCCCGTCCATAGTAGGCGGCGGCATAACTGGGTTTTAGACGAATGGCTTGAGCATAATCGGCGATCGCTTTATTATAATCTTGCTGTTGAGCATAAACTTGAGCGCGATTTCCATAGGCTTCTGCATCATTAGGATTAATATTAATTCCTGTGGTGAAATCGGCGATCGCTTCTTGATATTGTTGCGCTCCAGAACGTGCTAATCCTCGATTACTATAGGCTTTATAATCATCGGGTTTAATTTCAATGGCTTTAGAACAATCATCAATGGCTTTTTGATAATCTTTTAAATTCAAATAAGCGATACAACGATTATTATAAGCGACTTGATTGGGGGTGCGATTAATGGCTTCTGTACAGTCAGCAATTGCCCCATTATAATCCCATAAATTAATTTTTACACTACAGCGATTAGCGTAGGCGTCTCCATCATTAGGATTTAACGTTAAAACTTGATTATAATCGGCTAAAGCGCCTTGATAATCCCCTAAATGAAAACGAGCGCGACCTCGATCATAATATCCCGCCGAATTTTTAGGTTCTAACCGAATTGCTTCCGTATAATCTGCCATTCCTCCTTGTAAATCTCCCGCTTTAACTTTAGCAGTTCCTCTGGCGCGATAAGCTTTTGTTTCTTGGGGTTGTAACTGTAATACTTTATTATAATCTTCAATTGCGGCGGAATAATCTTCCATGTCATAATAAGTTAATCCCCGTTGATAATAAGCATCGGGATCTTGGGGCTGGGTTTTAATCACCTGATTAAAATCCGCTAAAGCACCGGAGTAATCTTTGAGATCATAACGAGTTAAGCCCCGATTAAAATAAGCATTAATATGATTGGGATTTATTTTAATGGCTTGGCTATAATCTTCTATCGCTTTTTCAGAGTCCCTGAGATCGTAATAAGCATTGGCGCGTTTATGATAAGCATCAGCATTATTAGGATTTAATTGAATGGATTGATTAAAGGCTCGAATTGCTCCTTCTGGATCACCATTTTCAACTTTTTCCACGCCTCTTTTAAACGCAGCCTCCGCTTTCACTGGGTCGGGACGATTGAAGGATTGAATTAATCCAAAAAGAACAATTAAACCGACTAATCCGGTTGCTCCGATCACCCCGATTTTCGCCCAAGGAATCAGCCGTTTTTGAGGGGGAACTGCGATCAGATTTTGCACTTTAGCTAGATTAAATCCTGACCGTCCGGTTAATTTTCTTAAATCATTTAAAACATCAACGGTGGTGGGATATCGTTTGCTATAATAAGGATGCACCATTTTATCAATAATATTGGCTAAACCAGGGCTGACTTTTGCTCGATTTCGCCAACTGATTTCTCCGGTATTGGATAAGGTTGGATCTTGAAGTTTGGGTAATTCTGAGGCTTCTAACCCCGTTAAGGCTTGAATCGCAATCATCCCCACTGCATAAATATCACTGTTATATTGAGGATTACCTTGGAATTGTTCAATGGGCATATAAGAAGGGGTTCCGGTAGCAATGGTTCGCATCGCTTGTCCATTGCCATCAGCCAGTTTGGTACTGGCTTCTTTAACTGATCCAAAGTCAATTAAAACCAATAATCCATCAGATTTTCGCCGAATTAAATTAGACGGGTTAACATCTCGATGAATGACGTTATTTTCATGAACAAACACTAAAATTTCTAAAATTTCTTCGATTAATAAAATTACTCGTTCTTCGGGCCAAGGACTGCCAGGGACTAATTCTTTACTGAGGGGATGCCCTGCAATAAATTCTTCTACTAAATAAAATTGATTATGGTCTTCAAAGTAAGCCAATAACAACGGAATTTGATGATGTCGTCCTAATTTTTCTAAAATTTCAGCTTCTTGGCGGAATAAGCGTAAAGCCGTTTTTAAGACATTAGAATTATTACTCGGCGGACGTAGTTGTTTGACCACACATTGGGGATGACCAGGACGACGGGTATCCGCCGCCAAGTAGGTTTGTCCAAAGGCGCCGGAACTGAGAACTTGGACTATTCGATATCGTCTATCTAAAAGTTGACCAATCATTTCCATCATAAATTTAAGAGGGTAGAAATTATAAGTTTAATGGGATGTTTAACGCAATTTTTATGGGAGAATCAAGTTATCATAGGAATTAGGGTTAGAATGCTTAAAAAATTAGAATTATCGTCATAACGTTTATCTCTATTGTTGCTTTAAGTGCTATAAAATGAACTTTTTAAAGAGTGAATTTAACTAATTCAGTATTTCGTATAACAATTATGTAAATTTTAACGCATGAAATAAACTAAACATCAGGAGTCTTAGGAAACTTCTGAACCTAGAAACAGCACTCCTCAGCACCAGTGTACTGAACACCTGATCAACAACAGATACTTCTGTTTCCTATTTTGCACCTTGAAGTTGAGGATCATTAACTTTAAGTGTAGCCTTTAGCGTGACAAGGAGACAGGGGGAGCAGAGGGAGCAGAGGGAGCGGAGGGAGCAGGGGGAGCGCCTTTGAGCAGGGGGAGCGCCTTTGAGCAGGAGAAGATAATTCTTCTTTTTCCTATTACCCATTGCCCATTGCCTATTGCCTATTGCCTATTGCCTTAATTCTTAATTCTTAATTCTTAATTCCTCATTCTGTCCCCCTGTGGGTTAACAATGGGTTTAGTGAATTGTTTTGCTCATAGAATTGCGATGTCACAACCCACGATAGAATCTATTCTGCAAGAAAATCGACTGTTCCAACCGACACCAGAGTTTTCCCAGACGGCTCATATCAAAAGCTTAGAGGACTATAAACAACTTTACGAAAAAGCGAAAGCGAACCCTGAGGCGTTCTGGGCAGAACTGGCAGAAACCGAACTACACTGGTTCCAAAAATGGGATCAGGTGTTAGACTGGCAACCTCCCTTTGCCAAATGGTTTGTTAACGGCAAAATTAATATTTCTTACAATTGTTTAGATCGGCATTTAACCACCTGGCGCAAAAATAAAGCTGCGTTAATTTGGGAAGGAGAACCCGGCGACTCCCGCACCTTAA
>JBMDYE010000360.1:0-7682 GCA_048595135.1 Planktothrix sp.
GGTGAGGATCGTTCGACGTGCCGATGGCTACTACGTTCAGTTTTTAGTTCATGCTGAAAACAAAGTAGAATCTAAACCCACAGGCAAAACCATGGGTTTAGATGTAGGACTGAATGAGTTCTACACAGACTCCAATGGACAGACTGAACCGAATCCCAGATTTTATCGAAAAAGTGAAAAGCGTCTGAAATTTCGGCAAAGACGGGTTTCACGCAAAAAGAAAGGCTCTATCAACCGAAGGAAAGCCGTTAATCGACTCGGACGAGTCCACCTGAAAATAAGTAGGCAACGTCAAGAACACGCCAAGAGACTGGCGCGTTGCGTCATTCAATCTAACGATTTGATCGCCTATGAAGATTTAAGGATTAAAAATTTAGTCAAAAATCATTGTCTGGCTAAGTCGATTAATGATGCGGGTTGGTATCAATTCAGGAAATGGTTAGAGTATTTTGGGGTGAAATTCGGTAAGATAACTGTTGCAGTTAATCCGGCTTATACGTCTCAAGAATGTTCTAATTGTGGCGCCATCGTCAAAAAATCTCTATCAACAAGAACCCACCGTTGTCAGTGTGGATGTGAGTTAGATAGAGACTGGAACGCGGCTCTAAACATCCTGAATGTAGCCTTGGGTACTACGGGTCACGTAGGAACCTGGATCTTAGATCCGAACGCTTCTGGAGATTCGACCGCTACTCAGGCTGGAGAAATCCTGTCTGAGCAAGTTGGGTCTATGAACGAAGAATCCTCGTGTCTTTAGACCGAGGAGTGTCAACACTCAAGTCCCTTCCATATCCGTTAAGCTTAATTTAACGATCGAACCGATGTTAGCTGACCTGATCTGTTATTAATCCATGATTTCTGACGAAACGCCAATCCAAGATCAAAACCAACCCCTGACAGAAACCTCTTTTTCCTCAACGGGAGAAACCACCGAAAATCAATCGGGTGTTCAGGGTTCTGTACCCATCGCCGATCCTTGGGGGAATGAAGAACCCGCCCCGGCTGAGTTTGTGTCTTCTTCGGGTAGTTCTCCCAGCTTACCAGAACGTTTCGTGTCAGAACCAATGGAAGATGCGACCACTCAGTTAGCGCAACGAGTGGCTGATTTACAGCGTCAGGAACAACAACTCAAACAAAGTATCGCCGAACTGCAAACGACCAATACCCGCATCCAAGCAGAACAAAGGATGTTTACTCAGTCGATGGGGAGTTTAATTTCTGAAGCATTGGGTCAGTTAGAACAACGCAAACAAGCCTTACAAATTGAAGTCGAAAAATTAGAACGCCGTCGCGATCGCATTCAAAAAGAAATGCGAACCACCTTTGCGGGAACCTCCCAAGAATTAGCCATTCGCGTCCAAGGTTTCAAAGATTATTTAGTCGGGAGTTTGCAAGATTTAGTCACCACCGCAGAACAGTTGGATCTCGTCCCTCCCGAACCCGAACCCCAACCCCGTGACATTCAAACCCCCGTTGTTTCCACACCGGATCGACAACAAACAGCCGCCCCCCCTCAATTTTCAGAACAAGGCTTTCAAGAACAAACCAAAAAAATTCGCCAATTGTTGGATCAATACCGCAATTCCCCCGATTATTATGGCCCCCCTTGGCAACTGCGTCGCACCTTTGAACCCATCCACGCCAAACGGGTATCTAATTGGTTCTTTACCCAAGGGGGACGCGGCGCCTTAAGAACGATGGGAAGCCGCCTGCAAAATATTTTAATTGCGTCCTCGGTGATTTCTGTTCTCAGAAGTTTATATGGAACTCGCCTAAAAACCTTAGTTTTAGCCAATAGTCCCGAACGCTTAGGAGAATGGCGACGGGGGTTACAAGATTGTTTAGGGGTTGATCGGCGAGATTTTGGCCCCGAACAAGGTCTTGTCTTATTTGAGGAAGCAGAAGTCTTATCCCAAAAAGCCGATCGGATTGTCAAAGACGGGAAACTCCCCTTAATTATTATTGATGATATGGAAGACAAAATTAGTCTCGCCCTGCTTCAGTTCCCCCTGTGGTTAGCCTTCGCTCCCGATCCCCAAGCTCAACCGCAGCAGCAACCCCTCGAACGCTTTTAAAATCAATCCCGCCTTGGTAGGGGCGGGGCTGTTTCATGTTCTACCAAGCCTCTATGGGACACAACCCCCCAACCCCCATCAGGTGCGCGTGTTGGGGGAGTAATTAATAAGTTTTGATGTTTAATAGTAGAAATTCTTTCCCCCTCTCCTACAAGGAGAGGGGGAAAGGGGGAGAGGTCATACAAATTTACGCTCGAAAATGAAACAGCCCTGGGGGGGTTCTCCCGCCCTCACCCTTGGTTACTTCAGATCAAGTGTAAAATTACTCTGACTGGTGATGTGTCCGACTGATTAAGGGCGGGAGAACTCCGCCCCTACCAATCGGAAATACAATTTCAAACAATACAATAACGGTTTATTAATATGCTGGACTGGTTACTGGTTAATGCAGGATTGTTAATTGCTGCCTATTTTTTAGGCTCAATTCCCACGGGATATGCGATCGGACGTTGGTTCTATGGGATTGATCTGCGGTCTGAAGGTTCCGGTTCAACAGGCGCAACCAATGTGTTGAGAACGATGGGAAAAATCCCTGCCCTGTTGGTGTTATTAATTGATATTTTAAAAGGAACCTTGGCGATCGCCCTGGTGTTTTGGATTTATTCGCTACAATGGACGCAAAATTTACTGTCCCCTCTCCCTGTTCAAACCCTTGATCAAATGCCATACTGGATGGCAACCTTAGCCGGATTAATTGTGGTGGTCGGTCATACAAAATCCATTTGGATTGGGTTTCAAGGCGGAAAATCTGTTGCGTCCAGTTTAGGAATTTTACTCGCCTTTAACTGGCAATTAGCCTTAGCAACATTAGGAATTTTTGCCCTTTGTTTAGCGATTTCTCGGATTGTTTCTTTAAGTTCCATTGCTGGGGCGATCGGGATTGCCACTTTAATGATTGTCACCCATCAACCCTTACCTTATCAAATCTTTGGATTAGCGGGGGGAATTTATGTAATTTGGCGTCATCGCAGCAATATTGAACGACTCTTGAAAGGAACAGAACCTCGCATCGGTCAAAAATTAACAACCCAAATTAATTAGTCGTTATCCTAGACCCATTGTTAAGGCTGAAAACGACCTCCTTGATTCACATTCATCAGTTTGTAGAGATATTCCGGCGCTTGGCAAGATTCCAGAGAAAAGGATTAAGAATTAAAACCTAAAAATTGTTAAGGGTGTAGAGAGATTAAATTTCTTGTTTCTACAACTACTGACTGTTAAAGAATCAGGGAGAATCCGGCCATGCAATCTCTAGTGCGTTTCTTGGGAGGGAAGAAAAAAGCCCCAAAGCTATCATTACAGGTGGTTTTTGTGGTTCCTTTTCTTGTTCAAATTTTTGCTTCAGTGGGGTTAACCGGATGGTTATCCTTTAGAAATGGTTCTAATGCGGTTAATGATTTAGCCACTCAATTACGAGTCGAATTAAGTAATCGAATTCAACAAGAATTAAACACTTATTTAGAAACCCCCCATATTGTTAATCAAATTAATGTAGATACCCTGAAAATGGGGTTAATTAATCTCAAGAATGTTCCCCAATTAGAGCGATATTTATGGAATCAACTTCAACAGTTTAAAACTGCCAGTTATATTGGGGTTGGTTTAGCGAATGGATATTATATTGGGGCAAATCGGTATGATGATGGTTCCATTGAGTTTGATATTGTTGATCAAACCACCCAAGGAAAGCTGAAAAAATGGGCAACGGATAATCAAGGAAAACGCACTAAATTATTAAGTGCGCGCAAGAATTATGATCCGAGAGTTCGTCCTTGGTATGAAGCCGGAGTGAAAGCGGGAAAACCCGTTTGGAGTGAAATTTATGCTTATTTTGGTTCACGGGTATTAGTAATTTCTGCTAATCAACCCATTTGTGATCAAAATCAGAAAGTATTAGGGGTTGCGAGTACGGATTTAACGTTAGAACGAATTAGTGAGTTTCTCCATAGTTTAGAAATTGGCAAAACCGGACAAACGTTTGTGATGGAGAGAAACGGCTATTTAGTCGCTACTTCTACCCTAGAAGAAACATTTATTGTTCATTCTAAAGAAAAGGAAACAGAACGAATTAAAGGGATTAAAAGCAGTGATCCGTTAACCCAGGCAACCTCTCAATATTTAATTCAACATTTTGGTAATTTAGAAACTATTAAAGATCCGAGTCAATTAACTTTTGATTTAAACGGAAAACGTCAATTTGTCCAAGTCACTCCCCTTTCCGATCAGCGAGGAATTAATTGGTTAATTGTGGTGGTGTTGCCGGAATCGGATTTTATGGCGGAAATTCATGCTAATACTAAAACCACTATTTTATTATGTTTTATCGCGTTATTATTAGCAACCTTATGTGGCATTGTCACGTCTCGATGGATTAGTAAGCCGATTTTAAGATTAAGTCAAGCCAGTCAAGCGATCGCCAGTGGAGAATTAGATCAAAAAATTCCTGTTGAACCGATTGAAGAATTAGGAATTTTAGCTTATTCTTTTAATACAATGACGGATCGATTAAAAGAATCGTTTCAGCAATTAGAAAAAACCAATGCTGAGTTAGAAAAGCGAGTGGAAGAACGGACAGCAGATTTACGATTAGAAAAAGAACGGTCTGAACAATTATTACTAAATATTTTACCAGAAGCCATTGCTGAACAATTAAAACAAGACCAAAAAGCGATCGCTTCTGCTATTGAAGAAGTTACAATTTTATTTGCGGATATTGTCGGATTTACCCCCCTTTCTTCTCAAATTCCCCCGATTGAATTAGTGGGGGTATTGAACGAAATGTTTTCAATTTTTGATAATTTAGCAGAACGACATGGGTTAGAAAAAATTAAAACGATTGGCGATGCTTATATGGTAGTCGGCGGTTTACCGTTACCGAAACCAGATCATGCAGAAGCGATCGCCGATATGGCATTAGAAATGCAAGCGGCGCTCGCTGAATTTAAAACCCCTTTAGATCAAATTTATACCGGAGCTAAATTTCAAATTAGAATCGGGATTAATACAGGTTCCGTTGTGGCGGGTGTAATTGGAATTAAAAAGTTTATTTATGATCTGTGGGGAGATGCAGTTAATATTGCTTCTCGGATGGAATCTTCCGGTCATCCAGGGAAAATTCAAGTCACAGAAGCCAGTTATGAACGATTAAAAGATGATTATATTTTTGAAAAAAGAGGCACAATAGAAGTCAAAGGAAAAGGAGAAATGACTACCTATTGGTTAGTCGGGAAAAAATAATTTCTCGTTGCGAGGTAGAACCTCGCAATGCTTTTTGCAGGCTCTGCCTCCTAAAGTCGGTTCCCTGGTAGAACCAGGGAACCAGTTAATTTCCTATTCCCTAATTTGTAACAGTTGATTTCCGGCTTTTTGAAATTCATAACTAACGGTTTTAATATTAACGAAATATCCCTGATTTTTTAAATCGTTAATAATCGGTTCTAAAAACGGGGAAGGTTCTCCCGATACTTTTAATAAGGGGAAAATCCTCACCTCTTGAGCAATGCGACATAATTCTAAAATTGAATTTAGATGAAACTCTTGTGAAAACTGATCCGAATAAGAAAAAAGAAAATGACTACATAACGCTAAATCAAATTGATGATCTTGAAAGGGAAGCTGAGGCAATTCTGCTGTTCGATAGCGTCCTTGTGCTTGACCCCAGGAAAAATCCATTAAAAATTCCTGCATTGCTGCCATTCTAATTTCCCCCAACTGTTGAGGAGATTTGATTTGATCCCAAATATAATCATTAAAATATTCTTGAAGACCATTAACAACGATTTCATAGGTTTCTTGGATGCGTTGGGAGATTTGATCTGCTGAAAATTGATAAATTGGATCACAAGAAATAACCGAATAGCCTTGCTGCGTCATTTCCGCGTTAAAACTAGCTGGCCCCCCGGCTGCATCTAAAATGTTTAAGTTTAATTCCTGGGGAGATAAATTAAACATTTGAACATATTCATTAAAGTTGCGTCCCCAAGGAATCACACCGTTAAGTTGAAGCCCCATATTAACAATAATCCCACGCCATAGGGTTAGTATAGCGTGGGAGAAAAGACTGTTGGACAAGATGAAGAGACTAGAGAACAACGTTAGACAAACGTTAAAATTGTATGAGTTGAGGCAATAGTGCTTAAATTTTGATTAAATTTTAAGCGACTTCCTCGTCAGCCACTCCCGATACCAATTCTTTGAAAGCTTTCCCCGCAGAAAAAACCGGAACTGTGGTGGCTGGAATGGTCATGGGTTCCCCGGTGCTGGGGTTACGGCCTTCACGAGCTTTCCGTTCTCTGGCTTCAAAGGAGCCAAAACCAACTAGGGTGACTTTCTCCCCGTCAGCAACCGCGTCCATGATGCAGTCGCAGATGGCGGAAATAATCAGATCCGCTTGTTTTTTCGTGACACCAGCTTTAATGGCGGTTTGTTGAACTAATTGTTCTTTATTCATCTGATGTAAACCTCCTGAATAGATTCAGTAAATCTTTTAATACTTTGGCTGATGGCTGTTCTAGCACAACCTCATCAGCAATCGCCAAGTCCAGATTGTTCTTCTGAGTCTGAACTTGCGGTTCAATCCTGTTCCTCCGTTCTCCGTCCTCCTTGCCAGTGGTGTTTGGGGGTGAATTTCGACAAACTACCAGTTTACCGCCTTTTCAGAGATTAGCATTGATTTGAGGAAGTTGAAAGCAGTTAAAGAAGGCAGGAGGTCGAAGGCAGGAGGCAGAAGGAGGAGGGAGGCAGGGGACAAGGGGACAAGGAGAAAGGGAGACAAAGTGACTATTTTTCCTTCCTTCTTCCTTTTTCCTTCCTTCCTGCCTCCTGTCTTCTGCCCTTTGCATAGCTGCCTCCTGCCTTCAATTCTTAATTCTTAATTCTTAATTCTTAATTCCTCGCTAGCTGTTTGGGACAATAGAGTTATAAAACCATTACAAATAAAAAACTATGACGGCAGAAGAACTTTTAACGGCTTATGCTGCGGGAAAGCGAGATTTTAGAGATACTGACTTGTTTCGGGCAGATTTGAATAATGCTGACTTGAGTGGGGCGAGTCTATTTCGCTGTAATCTATTTCGGGCGAACTTGTTCCGGGCGAACTTGATTGGGGCTAATTTATACAACGCTAGTCTGATTGGTGCTAATCTATACTGTGCCAATCTCAGTGGAGCAGACTTGAGTGGGGCGGACTTGACCCGTGCTGATTTGAGTGGGGCGGACTTGAGGGGAGCGGACTTGAGTGGGGCGGACTTGAGTGGAGCAATTTTATCTAATGCTAACCTCAGTTATGCCGATTTAAGTCGCGCTACGCTATTAAAAGCGGATCTAGTGGAGGCTAATTTGGGAAATGCCAAGTTAAAAGCTGCAAATCTTAAAGAAGCCAACTTAACAGATGCAATTGTTCATGATGCTAATTTTTCAGATGCAAAAGGCATTACGGTGAATTTGGTTAGTTACCTCAAACAAAGAGGTGCTGTGTTATGGGAACCCTCTAAAGTGTGAGGACAAGGGGACAAGGGGAGCGGGGGATAAGGGGACAAGGGGAGCAACAGGAAAAATCTCTTACCTATTCTCAATTCTTAATTTCTTCTGACTCCTGACTCCTCTTCT
>JBMDYE010000361.1:0-1690 GCA_048595135.1 Planktothrix sp.
GTCGGAGATAAAGCTTTAATCGAGCTTGTTAATGGAATACAAGTTAGTAAAGATATCATCCATTATCGCAAAAATAGAGGATTTTTTGGACAATTGTTTGATCAACTTGATGGCAGCGATCGCAAACGTCAAATCTTACTAGATGGAAACTTAATTGCAGGTCAAGAAGCCTTATCTCAATGGATATTAGAACTCAGTGACACTCTGCAAATTAGCCAAACTGCCTTACAAATTACTCAACAATCCTTATTAGAAGCGCGTCATGGGATTCGTCAACACAAACAAGATTTACAACAACATAAAAAAGAGATTAATATTCTCAGCCAGCAGTTAGAACAACTCGCAAAACAAGTTAATACTCGCCTTAATGAACTCGAAAAAAGAATTCATAAATTAGAAGTTAGACTCTCAGCATCGGAAGATTTAGAGCGAATTTTTACTGCTTGGACTGGGGGACAAACCTATAGGAATTTACCTTGGGTAATCCAGATTGCCTTATTAGTGCGGGAAGTATTCAGTAGTTCAGTCGCCGTTTATGAATTAGAAACCGGAGATAAAAACCATTATCGTTCCTTATTGGTCAATAAAATATTATCCGTTAGTCGCTCATTTCCACAAAGTTTTTTTGGTTTAGCAGATATGTTAGATTATTCTTGGCAGAAAATAGAAAAAAGCGATCGCACCCTCACGGCTAGTTTATTAGAAGTGCGTTCCCTTCCTCAAAATCGCCTACAAAATACCCCGTTACTATTTACAATTGGCACCACCTTAGAATTAGCTAATCTTCCTGAAAGTGCTAGACCCAATAAACCCGCAGAATGTGCGATCGCACTTTGTCGAAATCAAATTCATAGTATTTCCCGCACCACTGATACTAGGGAATTAATCACGGCTCTTGTAGAAGAAACTGCCAATGATTCTCTTTCAAATTTCTTCTGATCTAACTCCAGCTTGTCAACTAGGAATAAAACGGTTAATTATAGGAATAATACCAATATGATGAAAGCAAATTCTTCTCAATTTGGACTGGTTTTAACGGGTGGCGGTGCAAAAGGTGCTTATCAAGCGGGTGCTTTAAAATATTTAGCAGAAATGAACTTTGAACCGAAAATTATTGCTGGAACCAGTATCGGTGCATTAAATGGTGCAATTTTATCTTCAATTCGTCCGTTTACTGATGCGGTTAATCGCTTAAATTATTTGTGGACACAACTGGGTCAAGCGAATATTTTACGTCCGAATACGGGTGCGGTTCTTCATACCCTCAGTTATGTTTCTCAAACCTTTTTCCCCACATTCCAAGAGTGGATACTCGATTTTTTAATTGCTCAACACTTATTAAAAGATCGAACCGCAATTTATGATCCTGCTCCCATTGAACAGTTTTTACGAGAAGCCATTCATCCCTCCCAAATCCGATTAGGAATTGAACTTTGGGTAACAGTTTTTCCTTCGTTAAAAATTCCTGGATTAAGATATGATTGGTTACTCGATTTCGTGCGCGCTAAAACGGGAACAGATGCTCATTGGCTGTGTGTGCAAGATTTTAATGATCCTGAAATTATTTATAATTTACTGTTAGCCAGTGCTGCGATTCCGTTAGCGTTTCCGAGTCGTTCAATTAACGGTCAATCCTACGTTGATGGTGCGTTAGCAGATAATATTCCGATTCGCCCTTTAATCGCACAGG
>JBMDYE010000362.1:0-1846 GCA_048595135.1 Planktothrix sp.
ATATCCAATACAAGTAATATAGTGATTGCTATAACGTTGTAAATATAAGCTCAAGCGATCAGTAAGTAAAGTGATTTGAGCTTTATTAAATCTATCTAAATGAAAATTATATCCTAGCACAGCCGGCTCTAATTCACATTCTTCAGGAACAGGGCCATAAAGTCCAGATAAGGTAACTTTATGAATCAATTTCATTTTTTCACCAAAACTTTCCTTTACTCGCTTTGAGATCAGGCGATGAGAATGGGACATACAATAAGGTTTATTTTCTGAACACGGAATGATCAGCAATATTTGTTTATCTGCTGAAGGGCTGTAGCTATTGCTCAAAATATTGAAATGCTCAGGAGTATATTCAAGAGAAACAAAACCTCCAAGCTGATTTTTGGCGGTTTTAATAGGAGGAGCCATTGAGATGACTAAGCGTGATAATCTCTGCTGTAAACTATTATCTTGGCTGGCTAAATAAGATAAAGCAGGACGCAAATTAGTAAATTTTCCTGTATGCTCAATCAAATACTCTTGAAGGTTATCAGATTCTATAGATTCTTTAGTTTGTTTTAATATTCTAAAATCCATTTCTAAATTATGCAAAGCAATATCAGCATAATATTTACTTTTGTAATGACCGTTATGAACAGGACGACCGCGAATGTCTGAGGTTAAAGCCTCTTGTATATGTTTTAAATTAGTATTTTGACAAATACAACAATTGCAAGTTATTTCTTCCATTTCTAAAATTGATCGAGAACGTCCAGTTTCAGGTTCAATATAACCTAAGCCTCTTGCTTCTTGAACATAACTACTAGAGTCAAAACTATCTATTCCTAGATAGGCTAAAAGAGGAACTAGACTTCCTGTTATTCCAAAAACATGAATAGGGATTTTATCAATTTTGTCTGAAGGGATATTTTCCTTTAAACCTAAAATTAAATTAATAATTGCACTATATTTATGTCCCCCTCTCAGTGGAACCAATGAGCCGACAGCAAATCCAAAAGGATAATTTCTTAATTCTTCTCGATTAAATTTATCAAATACTTCTTTAATATAGTTTCCCATACTGGCTCTATCTTGCCCATGAGCAGCCACATACAGAAAAGGATTATAATCTGAATCATTTTGAAGCAGCAAAGCAGTTTCAACAGCATTATCTATACTCTTTGACATCCGTTCTTGAGCTTCAATTACTGATAAATTAGGTGGTAAGGGATAATCTAACGTAGCAATAATCTGCCCTCCAAAATCTTTTTGTAATTTTAAAATTGATTCAGAGCCTTTCCCATTCTCAATAGAAAGACTATAAGCAGATAAGTCTATGCTTTGGCTCCAGAGTAATTTAAACCCTCCCGAATCCAAAAATAGAGGTGCTGTATAGTCAAGTTTAGGTAATAAATCTTGATGATAACGTTTAATAATTCCTTGATTTCGCCATTTATCTAATTCATTAGGTCTATCCCGAATAAAATCTAAAAAGTGAAGCACTTGAGATAAAACAGGTAAATTACGCCGTAATAAACCATGCTGATGATCAGCTTGCAAAATATATTTCCACAAACCACCCCCTTTTGCCGTTGTACCTGTTACTAAGGAAACGACAGGAAAAAGAAGTGGTGTAGAAATCGATTGATTTTGAATCAAGTCTAGTTTACCAATACGACCATATTTGTAACGCTTTGCTGAAAACATTTTTATAAACTTTGCCGAAATTAAGAGCAGTCAGGGACAGCATAAAAACAAAATCGACAAGGAAAGAGCCAAAAATTATTTTGACTGTTACCTTGCCCTTCTTATCCAGTTAACTAATCGGTTAACTGATTTATTCTAACCTAATTGGGTTAAAAAG
>JBMDYE010000363.1:0-42140 GCA_048595135.1 Planktothrix sp.
CCCGGACTATCTAAACGCGACATTCCTTTCAATTTCTAAAAGGTTCTTTTATTCTAAACCCGATGAATATTTATCACAACCTACAGGATACAACAATTCAGATCGATCCGCCGTTATCTACCCTTGAGGCAACTCAGGAAATTTCTATACAAGGATTGAACATTTTAAGGGGTCAAAGTTTTCCCTTGGGGGCAACCGTTACGCCTAAAGGCGTTAACTTTTGTGTTTTTTCTAAAACCTGTACCCGTCTGGAATTATTACTGTTTGATAGCCCCGAAGCCGCTCACCCTTCCCATATTATTCCGTTTGATCCCAAATGGAATAAAACCTTTTATTACTGGCATATTTTTATTGTTGGACTCCAGCATGGGCAGATTTATGGTTATCGGGCGGATGGGATTTTTGAACCCGAATTAGGCTATCGTTTTGATCCCGATAAATTGCTTTTAGATCCCTATGCTTTAGCCATTGTTAATGATGAAAATTATAGCCGCAAAGCTGCTTCTGTTCCGGGAGATAACTGCGCCCAAGCGTTAAAAGCCGTGGTTGTTGATACCAGCCTTTATGATTGGGAAGGGGATAAACCCTTAGAATTACCTTATGCTCAAACGATTATTTATGAATTGCACGTCGGCGGTTTTACCCGTAACCCCAACTCAGGAATTGCCCCGGAAAAACGGGGAACTTACGCAGGATTAATCGAGAAAATCCCCTATTTAAAAGATTTAGGAATTACGGCAGTTGAATTACTTCCGATTCATCAATTTGATGAACAAGATGCCGTCCCCCCCCGTAAAAATTATTGGGGATATAGTACCATTGGCTTTTTTGCTCCCCATCGCGGTTATAGTTCGCGCCGAGATCCGGTTGGCCCCGTTGATGAATTTCGAGATCTGGTGAAAGCCTTGCACAAGGCAGGAATTGAAGTAATTTTAGATGTGGTTTATAACCATACCGCCGAAGGAAATGAAAACGGCCCGACGATCTCATTTCGCGGGTTTGATAATATGATGTATTACATCTTAGAAAAAGAAAACCCCGAATATTATAGTAATTATAGCGGTTGTGGGAATACCATTAAAGCGAATCATGAAATTGCTGGACGGTTAATTATTGATAGTTTGCGGTATTGGGTTTCGGAAATGCACGTGGATGGATTTCGCTTTGATCTGGCTTCAATTTTATCCCGTGATAAAGAAGGAAACCCGATCGAAGATGCGCCGATTTTATGGATTATTAAATCTGATCCCGTGTTAGCGGGAGCTAAATTAATTGTTGAAGCCTGGGATGCGGGGGGACTGTATCAAGTCGGGTCTTTAGCGGGCGATCGCTTTGCTGAATGGAATGGACAATATCGCGATGATATTCGTCGTTTTGTGAAGGGAGATGAAGAACAAATTGAAAAATTAATGTACCGAATTATCGGGAGTCCTGATATTTACCCCCATCCCGATCGGGAAATTCATTGTAGTGTTAATTTTATCACCTGTCATGATGGGTTTACCCTCAATGATTTAGTGTCTTATAATGAAAAACATAATGAAGCCAATGGCGAAAAAAATCGAGATGGTTCTGACTGTAATTTTAGTTGGAATTGTGGAATTGAGGGGCCAACAGATGACTTATTAGTGGAAGCGTTAAGAATTCAACAAATTAAAAACTTCTGGACAATTTTGTTAACCTCCCAAGGCACACCGATGATGTTAATGGGGGATGAAGTTTGCCGCACCCAACAGGGAAATAATAATGCTTATTGTCAAGATAATGAGTTAGGCTGGTTTGACTGGCGTGATGTGGGAAAACATCCTGATTTGTTACGGTTTGTCAAAGGAATGATTCGGTTAAAAAAAGAACTGCAAATTTTTCAACTGGATGATTTATTAGCAACAGAACCGAGTGAGCATTTACCTTATATTACCTGGCATGGAGTGAAATTAAATCAGCCCGACGTAGGGGATCATTCTCGAACCATTGCCTTTAGTTTACATCATCCCCAAGCGGGAGAACATTTACACATTATGTTAAATGGCTATTGGGAACCCCTTAACTTTCAGATTCCCCCCTTAAAAGGACAAAAATGGCATCGCATTGTTGATACAGCGTTAGCCGTCCCCAATGATATTACCAGCACCAATGTTGCGCCTGCAATTCTAACCAGTTATTATCGAGTTAGCGCTCGGTCTTCTGTTATTTTAATTTCAAAATAATTGGTAACAGCCTCAACGTAGGACAAGGCTCTGCCCATCAATCCCCTAACTTGATCAAATGTTGCAGTTGTTGATAGTTAGGGTTAAGTAATCTTGTTAATGAGGGTTAACTTGTTCACAATTTAGTGATGATGGGCAGAGCATCCTCCTACTGGAATTCAGCCATCACCGGAAAATGATCGGACGGCCAAATATAATCGATAAAATTAGAATTAATTGTAACGGATTTTAATTGCAAACGATGATCATAATAAATTGTATCAACTGCGGCAGTCGCTTTTCCTGTAAAGTCATGGAAGGTTTTCTGATCTGCTAAATCGATATCTTTTAAAACGTCTAATAATTGAATCTGGTTTGATAACGGTTCTAATAATAATTTGCGTTCTTGACTGTCGGGTTCTGCATTAAAATCTCCGGTTACAATCAAGTGAGATTGTTCGGGTTGAACTTTACCCAGATACTTTTGAATCAGTTGAACACTCAGTTTCCGAGAGTATTGGCTTTGGTAATCTAAATGGGTATTAAAAATCTTCACTTCCTGTTGTGTTTCTAAGGACAAGAAGACCCCCCAACTTACCATTCGAGGAAATGGATTTCCCCATTCTGGCGTGATACTGGCAACTAAATGGGGCGTTTCACTTAACCAAAAATCTCTGGAACTCATACAACTATATCGTTTAATCTGATAAAAAATTGCACAATGTTCTCCGCTGCCATCTCCCAGGTGATCGCTTCCAATACTTTGATAATCAGGTAACAGCCGATGTAAATCTAAGAGTTGATGGGCTTTTCCTTCTTGAGTCCCGATAAAATCTGGATCATAATGTTTAATTAATTGAGCGATCGCATAACGGCGAAATTTCCACGCGTTGTTCCCTGGATCGGGTTTATCATAACGAAGGTTTAACGTAATTATTTTCATTAACTTTTAAAAAAAATATTTTATCTACTATTATAACAAGAAAACACTGTGTTGTCGAAACCCTACGTTTGCACCCCATCTTAAGACTTTACAATTTTTAAAAAGAGCGCCTCCAATTAAAGAAGGTTTTTAATAAATTTTGTTGCCAACCATTGGCGGCTAGTTTTTGTTTTCTGAACAATAACCCCGCCTTACTATTCACTTCCGATAACGTTGGATAAACATGAATTCCCGTTAAAGCAGAAACTTTTAAATGATGAGACATCGCCAGGACAATTTCATGAATTAATTCTCCGGCGGAACGTCCGACTACATGAGCCCCTAAAATTTCTCCATTTTTGCGAGTTATAATTTTACTAAACCCCTGTGTCGCCCCTTCTGCTTGCGCCCGATCCACATCAGCAAAGGGTTGTTTTAAAATATAGATATCCTCTCCATATTGTTCTTTGGCTTGGTGTTCAGTTAACCCAACTCTAGCTAATTCAGGATCGGTAAAAATTGCCCAAGGAATCACGCGATAATTCACTTTACTAAACGGTAAAAATAAAGCATTCGTTAAGACGGTAACGGCTTCATGACTCGCCACGTGGGTAAATTGATATTTACCAATGACATCCCCGCAAGCATAGATTCTAGAATTGGTTGTTTGGAGCTTTTCATTGACTTGAATTCCTGATGAATTCACCTGAACACCTGCCGCTTCTAAATTCAAAGATTCTGTATTTGCAACACGACCCACCGACACTAAAATTTCATCGGCTAAAATGCTATGATTTCCCGCAATAAGTTTCTTTTTCCCGTTCTCGACTTCCACCCGTTCTGCTTTCGTATTATTGAAAAGGGTAATTCCTTCTGCTAAAAATTGATCTTGAATAACTTTAGTTGCTTCCGGATCTTCTTTAGGTAAAATCTGATTTCGACTCGAAAAAATAGTGACTTTTGACCCTAATCGTGAAAACGCTTGTCCTAACTCACAGCCAATTGGCCCCGCACCTAAGATGGCTAACGATTCAGGACGATGCTGTATCGAAAAAATTGCTTCATTCGTTAGGAAACCTGCCGTTTCTAACCCTGGAATTTTAGGAATTAAGGGACGAGAACCGGTTGCAATTACAAACGCTCTTGCGGTTAAATTACGTTTATTGACTCGAAAGGTTTTTTGGTCTAAAAATTGCCCCTCTCCAAAAATTACTTCCACGCCTAATGATTCAAATCGTTCAGGAGAATCATGGGGTTGAATAGTAGAAATTACTTGTTGAACATGATTTGCGACTTTAGCAAAATCAATGTTATAATTATCAATATAAACGCCAAATTTACTGGCATTCTTGACTTCATAAGCCGTTCTTGATGCCTGAATTAACGATTTACTGGGAACGCAACCAAACCATAAACAATCCCCCCCCAAGCGATCGCGTTCTACCAAAGCCACTTTCGCGTTTAAATAAGCAGCAGCAGCCGCGACGACTAACCCCCCAGAACCGCCACCAATAACGACTAAATCATAGTCAACAGCCATAATAATCGCCCCTTAAAATTAAGAATAAGTATGAGATCCCGTTACTAAAGCGGGGGCATCCTGCTTTAACCCATCATAACGTCTGTTAATTGTGATTGTATAGCAGCTTTGCAGGAAGCCGGAGAATTTTTAGCGGAATGAGGTAATGACTGATGAAGTGATAACTGATAATATTTATTTCTACTGATTACTGATCACTGATCACTGATTATGGTAACTAAACGCATTTTTATTTGTGGGTCAGCATTGCGGGGTCAACCGGATCATGGAAATCTGGGAGATGCTCAATTTATTAAAGAAATAAAAACTCAACCTTTGTATCGGTTACACGCGGCGGAAAATGGTTGGCATCCAGCAATTTATCAAGTAGAAGAAGGCGGAATTTCTATTCCTGGGGAAGTCTATGAAATTAGTCTTGAACAATTTGAAGCTTTAGCCGCCAGTGAACCGCCAAATATGTATCCGAATGATGTGATTTTAGAAGATGGAGACACCGCAACGGCGTTTCTCTATCCCCGTGAGTTAGTGGAACAATACAACTGGCCTGATATTTCTGATTATGGCGGCTGGGCGGCTTATAAGAAAAGTATCTAAAAACCTCGTCTTTTTTTGATCAGAGGTAAAAACAAGTAGCCAAAAGTGATGAGACGGGCAACCTCAACCCTTTTAAAGTTGGGTTTGGTGGTTGTCTGGACTCCTTCATCTGACGAGCAATTCTATCCAAAGGAAGTTATAAAAATCAGCAGAGGAGGGTTAGATTAAATAACGAATTGTTCTGAATAGAAGTTGAGGTGATGTTATGGCAACACTAACATTTGAAGTCCCGACTTTAGCTGATCGAAATGCGGCTCAAGAGATTACAGAAGAAATATTAGTGCATGAATCAGATGCTAAAGTTGATGTAGATTTATCTGCTAAAACGGTTAACGTTGAAACGGAAGCATCCAGAGCTTCCATCAGACAAATGATTGTCGCACTCGGTCATACGGTTGAAGAATAAATAATCAATCATGAGGGTTTGGTGAATCAAGATCACAGTGGAGATAGGGAACAGTTATCAGTCACCAGTAAAAAAAATTTCTCCTTGTCCCCTTGTCTTCTGCTCTCATCGCCGTTGAACGTTTTTCTGGTTTGTGATAATCAGTTGAGTAGCCGTTTGACTATTTAAAGGTCGAGCAAAAAAGTAACCTTGTCCCCAAATACATCCCAATTCACGAAGAATTTGGATTTGTTCTTGCGTTTCTATGCCTTCTGCAACGACTTCCTGATTTAAACTTTTACCTAATAAAATAATCGTTTGAATTAATGTGGTGTCTGTGGGTTTATCCATCAGATTTTTGACAAAGGAACGGTCAATTTTTAAGGTATCAATGGGTAAATCTCGAAGTAGGCTTAAGGAAGAATAACCGGTAGAAAAGTCATCAATACATAAGCCAACTCCCATTTCTTGTAAAGACTGAAATTTACAAGTCGTGGTTTGTAATAGGCAAGTTTCAATAATTTCTATTGTTAAAGTATTTTTAATTATACGTGTTTCTTGGACAATTTCTGCAATTTGTTCAAATAAACCCGCTTGCTGGAATTGCACGGGAGAAAAGTTAACATTCATTTGCAAAGGAAGGTCAGGAAATTGGATTTGCCACCGTCGTAACTGAGAACAAGCTTCCCGGAAAATCCACCACCCTAACGGATTAATTAATCCGGTTTCTTCAGCAACAGGAATAAATTGATCTGGAGAAATCATCCCCTTTTGATGGTTCCAACGAACTAAGGCTTCAAACCCTTTAATTTCTCCTGTGATTAAGGAGAAAATCGGTTGATAATACAAGCAAAATTCTGCTTGAATAATCGCTTTTCTTAAATCTTGTTCGAGTTGCAAACGAGCGATCGCATCCGCTTGCATTTGAGGGTCAAAAACCTGACAATTCCCACTTCCCTGCTTTTTAGCGCGATACATGGCAATATCCGCATCTCTAATAATATCCATCGGGTTTTGATACCCCATCGAACTAGAGGTGATGCCAATACTAGCTTCTATAAAAACTTCATAGCCATTAAAATTAAACGGTAACTTAAACTGTTCTAACAATCTTTGAGCAACTGGGGAGGCTGTTTCAGTTTCCAGTAAAATCACAAATTCATCTCCGCCAATGCGGGTAGCAGTTTGAGTAGTTGTTAAACAGTCTTGTATTCGATGAGCAACGCATTTTAGAAGCTCATCTCCTGCTAAATGTCCTAAACTATCATTGACAATTTTAAAGCGATCCAAATCAATAAATAAAATAGAATAACTAGACTGGTTTGCAATTAACGCCTGCAATTGTTGAATTAACCAGTCTCGATTGGGTAAACCCGTTAAGGAATCGTGACAGGCATTATATTTTAACTGTTCTTGACTTTTGGATAATTCCTGCAAGGTTTGAGACAGTTCTGAGGTTCGTTGTTCAACTCGAATTTCTAATTCTTGGGTGAGTTGTTTTAATGCTGAACGGGCTTGGGCGTGTTCTTCAATTTCTGCTAATAAACGCTGATTTTTCTCTTCAAGAGCCTGGGTTAAATGCCGCCTCTGTAAATGGGTTCTCACCCTCGCTAACACTTCTTCTTTTTGAAAAGGTTTCGTAATATAATCAACCGCTCCTAACGATAACCCTTTAACAATATTATCCGTTTCCGAAAGAGCCGTAATAAAAATCACAGGAATTTGACTAAATAACGGGTTATTTTTTAACCGTTCATAGGTTTCAAATCCATCAATTCCTGGCATCATAATATCTAATAAAATTAAGTCAGGAATCGCATAATTAACTTTTTGAATTGCGCTTTCTCCATCTTGAGCCACCCAAACTTCAAAATCCGCTTCGCTTAAGAAGTCTGTTAAAATTCCTAAATTAGCAGGAACATCATCGACAACTAAAATGGTACTAGAGTCAGGCATTAAATTGTTCATAAGTTTATTTTTTTGTACTGGGTGAGCATTTCTAAGATTTTTTTCTCTTGAAATTCCTTAGCCAATTGCCTTAATTTGAATGCAAATTGCCGATATTTTGGATCAGTTTGTTCCAGATTATCGATTTGTTTGATAATCTCTTTCAAATTTCCCCGTAATGCTAAATCTAACAGTTTATCTAACGCTTCTGTTGGCGGCAACATAAAATTTTCAACATCGGGTTGAATTTCAGGGGATTTATAGGTTTCTCCTTGATAAATCCACTCAATTTGTAGATGCAAGGCTAATTTTTCTAGGAGTTCTTGCACTTGAATGGGTTTGGGTAAAAAATCAACGGCTCCCGCTTGTAAGCTTTGATTTTGGTCAGTTTTAAAAACACTCGCAGAAGAAGCAATAATTTTAATATCTTTTAGATCTGAAATAGTCGGCCAATATTTCATTAATTGGAAACCATCCATTTCTGGCATCACTAAATCGACGATCGCTAAGTCCGGTTGATGTTGAATTGCCATTTCTAAACCTTGTTTACCATTGGTTGCCTCGATTACTTCAAATCCCAGGGGCGTGAGGAGGTTGTTCACCACCGAGCGATTTTCCCAACGGTCATCAATCACAAGAATTTTTTTAGCGTTTCCTTTAAATCCCCAAATTTTACCTTCCTCGTTTTTAGGGGTTGTATTCACCCAGTCCGGTGCTTCTAATAAGTCTAAGTCAAACCAAAAAATACTGCCCTTTTGTAAAATACTATCTACATAAATGGTACTTCCCATCAGTTGAATAATTTTTTCACTAATTGCCAATCCCAATCCGGTACCATCGGCTTGATAGGGACGAGAACCCACCTGTTCAAACGGTAAAAAGATTTTTTCCATTTCTTGGGGATTAATCCCTACCCCAGTATCTTGAACAGTAAATCGAGTTTTATAAATCGTTTGATTCGATAAATTCATGGTTTTTTCAATTAAATTAACCTGAAAAATCACTTCTCCTTGGAGAGTAAATTTAATCGCGTTCCCTAAAAGGTTAATTAAGACTTGTCGGAGGCGTTTTTCGTCGGCTTGAACACCAATCGGTAAATTAGGATCGGGTTGATAGATAAATTTTAGGCTTTTTTGTTCAGCCCGAATTCGACAAATTTCACCAACGGATTGTACAAACGCCGGAAAATGAAAATCCGTTGGATAAAGTTCCATTTTCTGGGCTTCAATTTTAGAAAGATCGAGAATATCATTAATTAACGTTAAAAGATGGGAACCACACTGATAAATAATATCAATGCCATTTTGTTCATTTTCTTGTAGGTTAGGGGAACGTTTGAGGATTTGGGCATAACCTAAGATCCCATTCAGGGGTGTTCTCAATTCATGGCTCATATTCGCCAGAAATTCGCTTTTTGCTTTATTCGCTAGATCAGCGGCTTCTTTAGCTTTTTGTAACTCGGCTTCTCGCAATTTGCGTTCTGTAATATCTAAGCAAGTGCCAATCAAACGAATAACTTTTCCTTGTTGATCTAAAACACTTTCTCCACGACAAGACAGATATCGAATTGCACCACTCGGCTGTAGGATTCGATAATCAAATTGACAGGTCATTCCCGTCTTAATACATTGATTAATCATCTCGTGAAAATAAGCTCTATCTTCAGGATGAATCAATTCAATGAATTTGGCATTAGTAAGTTCCGTTGAAATCTCCTCTAAACCACAGATATAAAATAGTTCTTCTGAACCTGTAATGCGTTTGGTTTTAATATCAAATTCCCAACTGCCAAGATGAGCAATTCTTTGGGCTTCTTGCAAACGAGTTGAAGTGGCACGAAGTTTTTCTTCGGCAATTTTTCGTTCTAATTCGGCTCCGGCTCTGGCGGCAAAAATTTGAAAAATCGATTCTAAAATAGGAGTTCGCTGAATCGGTTTGACATCTAATAATGCTAAAACACCAATAACATTACCATTTGCATCTTGTAAGGGGGTTCCCCAGTAGCTTTCCAGATTCCAAGCCCTTAAATAGGGATCATCTGGAAAGAAGGTTTGTAAATTAGAAGGATAGTAACAATCGTTCTGCATAAGGACATCACCGCAAGGCGTTCCCTGGATATCATATTCAACGTTTTGACCGAAATCTTCCCCTGCCCAAAATGCCAAACTTCGCATTCTCGTTTTTGATAAATTAACACATTCTGCGACTAAAGCGTACCGAACTTGTTGAACTTGAGCGAGGTGAAAAACCAGAGAATGAAAGAATTGACTCCCAATCGCTGATGCCGTTCCTTGAACCATTAATTTAAGCGCATCTTCTCGTTGTTTGCGATCGCTAATATCGGTATGGGAACCCACAATGCGGATCGGTTGTCCGGTTTTGTCAAAAACGGCTTGTCCGCGAGAGAGAACCCATTTATAACTGTTATCTTTACATCTCAGGCGGAACTCGATAATCACATAAGGAATTTTTCCGGTTAAATGCTCTTGGAAAATTTGCATGGTCGGCTCCACATCGTCTGGATGAAGACGACTCGACCATTCCGTTAGATCGGTTCCAATTTCACTATCTTCATACCCTAACATTTGCTTCCATTGTAGGGAATAAAACACTTGATGGGTTAGATAATTCCAATCCCAAATTCCATCATTGGTTAATGCTAATTGCCAACGTTCTTCAGAAATTCTTAACGCATCTTCCGTCTTGTGACGTTCTGTAATATCTAAAACCGTTCCAAATATACCCACTACTTGTTTTTGCTCATTAAAAATTGGTTCACCTCTGGACTCTAAATATCGGATCGAACCGTTAGGCTGAAGAATTCGGTGATTGATTTCAAAACAACTTCCAGTGGCGATCGTGTTCTGAACCGCATGGCGACATAACTCTAAATCTTCAGGATGCGTGAGTTGTTGCAGTTCGGTATAAGTGGGTTCTCCTTGCATCGGTTCTCGACCATAAATCCGGAACATTCCTTCCGACCAAGTAATTTCTTCTGTCAAGACATTAAATTCCCAATTTCCAATATGAGCCATGCGTTGAGCGGCTAACAAATTGGCTTCACTTTTTCGGAGTTTGTTTTCGGTTTTTTGACGATAATCTGCTTCAATTGATAGAGATATTAAATCGGCAATGGAACGAGTAAAATTTTCATCTTCTACTGTCCAAGGGCGGGAATCTCCCACCTGTTCAACAGACATTATACCCAGGGTTTTTCCGCCTCGCAGGATCACAATATCTAATAAATTGACAATATTTAAAGGGGTTAAATACCCTTGATTAAATTCTTGAGTTCGGGGGTCTGTTTTTGGGTTATCAGAACAAATAATTTGCTTTGTTTCTAAAGCTTTAAAATAAATCGGATAATCTGTTTTTAAAAATTTTAAACCCGATTGGTGTTCTCCAGAACTTTTTAAATATAAATCCTGGCAAATTAGACAGGTTTTATTGTGATCATAAAGCCAAATACTGGCTCTTTCAACGTTTAAGGTTTGGGCGGTGGCTTCTGTTAGCTTTTTTAAACTGGTGGCTAGATTCCCTTGATGAAGCACTCCGTCTTTAGTGAGTGAGATTAAAATTTGATTTTGACGACTGAGAATCATCGCTTTTTGGTTCAAGGCTTCTTGTGCTTGAATCCGTTCTTTAATTTCTTCGGCTAATTCTTGGGTTCTTTCTGCAACTTTTTGTTCTAATTGTTCATGGGAGCGTTTCAGTTTTTCATTCATTTGATTAAAGGAAGTTGCTAAAATGCTGAGTTCTTCGATTTGATCAAAGACAAGGGTTTGGTCAAGGTTTCCATTGGCAATTTCTAAACTCGCATCCCTTAATCGTAAAATCGGTCTGGTAATCCAACGGGAAGTATAAACTCCTAAAATAATTGCTGTTCCTAAAGCCCCTAAACACAGGAGGAGCGTCAGGCGAGTATTCCGATTAATTTCTTCC
The DNA here is from genome assembly GCA_048595135.1 of Planktothrix sp. GTDB lineage: Bacteria > Cyanobacteriota > Cyanobacteriia > Cyanobacteriales > Microcoleaceae > JBMDYE01. Next base: position 11,517 of record JBMDYE010000363.1, read on the forward strand.
ATGAAATCGCATTCAGGAATGACAACAACGATCAGCCAATTTAAACCTAAATTATCTTGGTAAGGTAAAGCTTGGACAAAGTGATACTGATTCTTAATTTTAAAATTGATTTGCTGTTTTGTCTGAATTTCGCTGAGGCTATCAAACTGTTGATGTAAATGCTGTGCGGTCAATTGAATTAATAAATTTTTGCTATTTTTGGCAAGTATTCTTTTCGGTTGATTTCCTTCTAAAGTAAATGGCATTTCTTGACTTGAAGAAGCGACCAGCATTCCATTCCGTTCAATAATAAATGCTTGTCCTGACCGACTAATATTTAAACTCCTGAGAAATTCACTGACTTTGACTAATCCTAAATCAGCCGTCAGAACCCCAAGTAGTTCTCCTGTATTACTATAAATTGGACTAGCAATCCCGATTCCTAAACTATCATAAGCGTAATATTGATAAATCGGATACCAGGTAGGTTTCTTGACAGACTGAGCCCGTTGATACCATTCTCTCGTTCTCGGATCAAAATTAGGTATGGATTTCCATACTTTAGTCGGTTGACCTTGCTGATTCGTTTCATACAAGTTGATCGCTTGATTCGTTGATTGATTTGCCAACAAAATATTGATTTTTCGGGTTAATAAATTCCGACTCGCTCCCACAAATTCTCCTCGATTATTTCCATAGCTGATGAACGTAATCGAGTCAAAAAGCTGAATTTGTTGCCAAAAAAAGCGCTGTACTGCTAGGATATCGTCGAGATTTAACTGACCCTGATCAATGGCAGCTTTATTAATTTTTTGGATTAAATTAGGAGTGGTAACTAACACATCTAAACGTTCTTTAATGCGATGGCTAGTTTCATTTTGTAACTGAGTGACCACATCATTGATCGCTTTCTGACCGTTTCTTAAAGACAACCACCCTGTTAATCCTACCGTCGCAAAAATTTGCAGAACAAATGGGATAATCAAAATTGATCGCAGAGGAACTTTTTGAAACCCGGGAAGAATTGGACGGATCATATCAATTCTTTTTGCGTAAAATTAAAAACTATAGCGCGACTTTCCAAGGCAATAGCTTAACAATATGAAAATTTTGAATAATCAATTAGATCGAATGGGAATTTTTCTCAATTTTACATGATTTTTAGCAGATGTTGCAAAATATTGACTGACCCCTGGATAAAATTACAGGCTTTTGTCAGACAGGGCAAATTATCCCTCTCCTTCTCACCCAACAGTTTAGAATAACCCCGAAGATCAAACGACTAGGAACCTTTTAATAATTGCGTTAACTGTTCTGTCACTAACTGATTACCCGAAGCACTGAGATGAATATTATCTCGAAATAAAGTTGGAGGCTCTGAAGTGGCTTTAAAAAGGGGAAGAAAATCCAAATAATAAATCTTTTGAAGTTCGGTAAATTCTGTTAACCGTTGACGCGCTTTAATTTCATAATCACGGGAACCCGGTTCCTCCACTTCTCGAAGTAAGGGAGTCATAGCTAAGAAAAATTTCGCTTGGTTTTGAAGGGCGATCGCTTGAATTTCTCTAATTTTTTCTAAATTATAACCAATCGGATCATTCAAGGGAGTCTGTGGGGGAATCGGTTGGGACTTCTGAATATAACGATTAAACACTTCAATTAAAGCCAAAGGAGGTTTTTGGGCGGGATAGTTGCGATCGCGCCCCACAATCGCAGAATTCGGGGTTTGAGCAAATAAATCATCGGTATTGATCACCAAAATAATCGTCTGCGCCCCAAAGGTTCCAAACCGTTTTAAATAAGCGAGTTGATTCGGTGGCCCCCAGGAATTGGCAGAAACATTTAAAATTTCCAGTGATGTATTTTTGTCTAAATTCCGTTGCACTTGGGTGGTGATCAACGCTGAAAGGGTCTGAGTTTGATCTGTCCACCATCCCCCATTCACAATAGAATCCCCTAATAACATAACCCGCCAAGTTTCTGACCCCGGAACGTCTGAAATCCTGGGACTTCGCATTGAATATTGATTAATTTCGATCAAGTTGCCAGAACGACGGGTTTTTTGGGACGGCGCCAATAAATACCCAATTTCCGGGTCAGCAATATAAATTAACGGTTGGCCAAACCCCCAAATTACCCGCAGGCTAAGTTCCAAAACCAGCACCAGGACAAGCACAACCGCTAAACTAATCAGGACAATTTTCACTCCTGTTCCTCAACCGAATTAGGACTTACGCATTTTAACGATAAAATCTTAAAATATAACGTCTCAATCCTTTGTTAATATTCACGCTCCACTTGCCTAGCCATTGCCTTGAGCATGGAGGTAGGGCTGGAAGTTTTTGGTGGTCGTAGGTAAATCTGTGGACTTAGCTCAAATCTTTAAAACCCCAAATCCTATTATTGGTGTTGTACATCTGTTGCCTCTGCCAACTTCTCCCCGTTGGGGAGGAAACCTGAAAACAGTTATTGATCGGGCAGAACAGGAGGCAACCGCCCTCGCGTCGGGGGGTGTGGACGGAATCATCATTGAGAATTTTTTTGATGCGCCGTTTCCCAAGGATCATGTTGATCCAGCCGTTGTCAGTGCCATGACCTTAATTGTGCAGCGGATTATGAATTTAGTTACGCTACCCATCGGTCTGAATGTTCTTCGCAACGATGCTCACAGTGCCTTAGCCATTGCCTCCTGTGTAGGGGCGCAATTTATCCGCGTTAATGTCCTCAATGGCGTCATGGCCACTGACCAAGGCATTATTGAAGGTCAAGCCCATGATTTACTCCGGTATCGGCGCGAATTAGGGGGCGATGTGAAAATTTTAGCGGATGTTCTGGTCAAACATGGACGTCCCCTGAGTTCTCCGAACCTGACCACTGCGGTTCAAGAAACCATTGAACGAGCCTTAGCTGATGGTGTGATTTTGTCGGGTTGGTCAACGGGTAGTCCCCCCAGTTTAGAAGATTTAGAACTGGCTAAAGCAGCGGCGCTGGGAACTCCAGTTTTTATTGGGAGTGGGGCCAGTTGGGAAAATATTGGAACCTTAATGCAAGCGGCGGATGGGGTGATTGTCTCCAGTTCTCTAAAACGACATGGAAAAATTACCCAACCCATTGATCCTAGCCGCGTCAGTCAATTTGTGGAAGCCACTCGTCGCAGCCCGGTCAAAACAGAAACCAAAGAAGAAGGCAGGAGGCAGAAGGAAGGAATTAAGAATTAAGAATTAAGAATTAAGAATTAAGAAAATGGGCAATGGGCAATGGGCAATAGGCAATAGGCACTCTTGCAATAGGTATTAAAGCGATAATAAATTTCTTCCTCCGCTTCCCCCGCCTCCCCTGCTTCCTCCGCTCCCTCTGCTCCCTCCGCTTCCCCTGCTCCCTCATCCCCTCATCTCCCCATCCTTGAATAAATCCATTATCTTAGTGAAAAGGAACTCTTATCCTTGTTCTGCCTATGTTACGCCCACGGTCTGCCCCCTGGATTCATCGCTGGTCACGTCTAATTATTGCGACAATCGCTGCTTTAGGAGTGATTGAAAATGCTTATCTAACCCTTATGAAACTCACTGGGGGAACAGCCGTTTGTCCTACTTCTGGATGTACGGAAGTTCTCAATAGTCCTTATGCCAATGTTTGGGGTTTACCCTTAACGTTATTTGGGCTGCTGGCTTATGGGAGTATTTTGGCTCTAGCGGTAGCTCCCTTTGCGGCTAACCCCGTGACCCAAAAATCTTTACGCTCGAATGTTGAAAATTGGACATGGTTTCTGCTGTTTCTGCTGGCAACATCCATGTTGATTTTTAGCAGCTATTTGATGTATCTGCTATTTTTCCAAATTCAAGCTGTTTGTGTTTACTGTATTGCGTCGGCGTTATTTTGTTTCAGTATCTTTGTCCTGACTTTAGTGGGTCATCGGTGGGATGATATCGGTCAGTTGGTGCTACCCGGTTTAGGGGTGGCTATGATTACGGCGATTGTGGCGTTGGGCTTATATAATAGTGTCAACCTGACAAGTGGGGATGGTGTGAATACCAATATCCCTGGTGAGGCGGGCCCCCCAATTACAACGACATCAGGCCCAGCAGAGATTGCCTTAGCCCGTCACTTAACGGAAATAGGCGCGAAAGAATACGGTGCATTTTGGTGTCCCCATTGTCACGATCAAAAACAACTGTTTGGCAAACAAGCTTTTGCTATCATAGATTATGTTGAATGCGACCCGAAGGGAAAAAATCCTCGACCGCAATTGTGCGAACAAGCTGGGATTAAAGGTTTTCCCACCTGGGAGATTAACAAAACGCTTTATCCAGGTGTACAAACTTTGGCAGATTTAGCAACAACATCGGGTTATCAGGGGCCACGAAGCTTTAAAAACTAAGCGAAAATTCAGGGTAACAAACCGTTATCCGATACTGTTCTCACTTAAAGATTAGCAATCGAGATCGAGCATCTACTCTTAATTGCCAAGTATTGTAGGGGCGGGGTTCTCCCGCCCAAGCTTAATAACCTATCGTAGGGGTGGGATTCTCCGGCTCAAACCTCGTAATCTGTTACTACTGAGAATCAAAACAGAGGAAGCAGTTTTTATATCCCATAAGTTCTGTGATCTGTTCCCGTTGAAATTTTCATTTTTCCTTCTTTCGATACAATTCAATTTTGAGATCACAGTGAACGCTTTTAGGGTTTTCGTTCAAGTGGGTTTTCCACCCATAACCGTTAACCGGAATTGAATTCACATTGATTTTAATACAGCAGCAGGATGGTTGCGTTAGATGTTTAAGAGACTTCAAGGTTCTCGTCGTCGGTTTACCACAGCGTTGAAATACTGGCTCTCTCAAGAAGGTCGAGTCTTATTGACAGGTTCCAGTGTTGCGGGACTGGTGATCTTGTTTAGAATGTTGGGGGTGTTACAACCCTCAGAATGGACGATTTTAGACCAATTTTTTCGTCTTCGTCCGAGAGAAGCGGTGGATGAACGCATTTTAATTGTGGGAATTGGTGAACAAGATTTACAAAAATATGGGTTTCCGATTTCTGATCGAACCTTAGCCCAACTGTTGCGAACTTTAAATCAAGCCAAACCGCAAGTGATTGGTTTAGATGTTTATCGAGATTTACCGATTGAACCGGGACAACAAGAATTAGCTCAAGCGTTTAAACAAATTCCTAATTTAATTGGAATTGAAAATTTGGCTTTAGAAGAAAATAAAACCGGGGTTCGTCCTCCCGAAATTTTAGCAAAAAAAGGTCAGGTTGGATTTAATAATGTGGTTCGAGATGCGGATGGAAAAGTGCGGCGAGGCTTACTTTATATTCGTTCCACAGATCAGGGGCCTACTTATGAAAGTTTTGCCTTAAAATTAGCGTTAATTAAACTCAGAGAACAGGGAATTAAACCGCAACGTTCCCCTGATAATTCGCTTGAGTTACAATTAGGAAATACAACGTTTCCTTGGTTTAAACCCTTTGACGGAGGGTATGTTCAAGCTCCAGCCAAGGGTTATCAATTTTTAGCAAATTTGCGAGGGCCAGCCCGAACTTTTAAAATGGTTTCGATGGCAGATATCTTAGAAAATCGAGTTCCTCGTGAACAAATTCAAGATAAAATTGTGATTATTGGTTCAACGGCTGCCAGTGTTAAAGATTTAGAATTCACGTCCTATAGTGATGGGTTATTTCAAGCGTCTCAACCCATGTTCGGGGTGGAATTACAAGCGCAATTAACCAGTCAAATTATTAGTGCCGCTTTAGATAATCGGGCGTTAATTCAAGTTTGGCCTGAACCCATCGAATGGTTATGGATTTGGGGCTGGTCTTGGGCGGGTGCGGTGGTGTGTTGGAAGTTGCAATCTCCCCGACGTTCTGCTTCCGTTGTGATTTTAATTGCGTTGGGATTAACGGGATTTTCTTATTTCGTGTTTTTAGGCGGTTGGTGGATTCCTGCGATTCCGACGAATATGGCTTTAGTGGGTTCCGCTGTGATGATTATGGGGTATTTAGCCCATTTACAAAGTGAGTTAAAACGGTCTACGGAATTTCTCCAAAGTATTATTAATACCATTCCTGATCCAATTTTTGTTAAGAATAAAGATCATCAGAAAATTGTTTTGAATCAAGCTTATTGTAAGTTTGTGGGTTATCCTTTAAATGTTTTGCTGACTAAAAGTGATTATGATTTATTTCCAAAAGGGGAAGCCGATATCTTTTTACAGCAAGATGAATTAGCTTTTCATACCACCTGGGAACAGGAAAATGAAGAACAATTAACGGATGCTCATGGCGTTACTCATTATATTGCCACGAAGCGATCGCTCCATCAAGATTCCGCCGGAAATATCTTTTTAGTGGGGGTGATTCGAGATATCACCGAGCGGAAATTATTAGAGAATAATTTAAAGCAAATTGCCGCTGAATTGAAACGCTCTAATGCGGAATTACGGGTGTCCGCCGAACATGATGTCCTGACGGGATTACCCAATCGAAAACTCTTTCATGAACGGTTAACCCAATCAGTGGAATGGGCCAGCAGTCAAAATCGATTAGTTGCCTTGTTGTTTTTAGACTTAAATGATTTTAAACTGGTGAACGATAAGCTTGGTCATCATGTTGGAGATTTACTTCTGAAAACGGTGGCTGACCGACTGAAAGGGTGCCTTCGTGGCAGTGATACCGTATCTCGTTTGGGAGGAGATGAATTCACGGTGATTTTACCGGGAATTCCCGGTCAATCGGATGTCGCTAGAGTGGCTCAAAAAATTCTAGATACGGTGACCCAAGATGCGGTTTTAGAAGGACACCGGATTTCTATTACCAGTAGTGTTGGTATTAGTTTATACCCAGATGACACCGAAGACATCGAAACTTTAATTAAGTTAGCCGATAGCGCGATGTACCGTGCCAAAGCAAAAGGACGGAATCTCTATGAGTTTTCCAACCCCTAGGGAACAACCGTAAATATACGGACAATGTTTGTGTTATTATAGATAAAGTGGAGTCCGAATTTAGACTCAACCTTTCAGCCAGTCCCCTAAATTGGACTCAACCGAAAGTCAGATCTAAATCTTAAGCTTTTGTTTCTGAAGACTCAGTGTAAATACGGAAGAGACTTGATATACTTGAACCAGATAGGCAGTTTTGTCCTCGCTGACTGCGCGCTGGTTTTAATTAAATAGCGTTTGAGTAGGGGGTGGAACAATTGTGGTCTCTGGTCAACAACTAAAAATAGTAGCCGGGTTGAGTAGCTTACCCTTGAGCATTGCTCTCGCTTTCACGATTGTGATCAAGCCAGCAGCAGCAAATCCTACTGAACCGACTAACAGTTCTCGTCAACGAATTGAGTCTCCCTTGATTCTCCAAGACGAATACAAACCTCCCGTGACCGGAACACCTACCAATGATGGAGGTTCGGGTTCACGGACTTAAGATTAAAGCAGATTTTTCAATCTGATGACCTTGGATGAGAGTATGAACTTGCCAGGTTGGGTCTGACTGAGGGTAATCTTGTCGATAATGACCGCCTCGGCTTTCCATCCGAAACGCCGCACTCTTTAAAATTAATTCGGCAATATTCAGAAGATTTCGCGTTTCACCCCATAACTTTAAATCCTCTGGTTTGAGATTAGGCTCACAGGTGTGTATTTGATAAGATTGAGATGGTTTTAAATCGGTTAAAATTTGGCTGATTGGTAAGGATAAAAACGCTTCCGACCAGAATTTCACTTGAACCAAAGCTTCCTCCAAGTGATTAGATTGACGGCAGATTCCAGCACTTTGCCAGATCAGATCAGGTAACTCGTCCCGAACTTTTTTTATCCTAGCATATTGTTCTTCCCACTGGGAATCGCTCTCCAGGCTGATCAATTGATCGTTGATAGGTTGTCTGGGAGATAAACCTTCTGCTGGGGTGGGAAGTTCCGGCTGAATATCAGCCATTTGAGCGCCAAATACTAAACATTCTAATAAAGAATTACTCGCCAAACGGTTCGCCCCATGCACCCCGGTACTGGCTGTTTCTCCCACCGCATACAGTCCAGGAATAGAGGTTTGACCCTGGGTATCGGTAACAATGCCCCCCATCCAATAATGGGCGGCGGGGGTTACGGGGATGGGTTCATTAAAAACATCAATGCCCCATTGTTGACAAACTCGAATAATATTCGGAAAGCGATAGCGAATTTTCTCCGGGGGAATACACCGCAAATCTAACCAAACTTTTTCCGCATTCGCACCGGGAATTTGACGTAACTGTTGGAGATGGCTAAAAATCGCTCGACTCACCACATCCCGCGGTGCTAATTCCCCGGCGGGGTGATAATCAAAGGCAAACCGTCGCCCAGCATAATCAATTAAATGGGCCCCTTCTCCCCGTACCGCTTCACTAATTAAAAATCGAGGTGCTCCCGGTTGGGTTAAAGCGGTAGGATGAAATTGGACAAACTCTAAATCCCGTAATAAGGCTCCGGCTCTCCAAGCCATCGCCACTCCATCTCCGGTGCTGACCGCCGGGTTTGTGGTTTGGGAATAAACTTGACCCCCACCCCCGGTGGCTAAGATTACCGCCCCGGCTTTCACCCCATAAATTTGGTTCTGGTGAATTAAACTCACGCCTTGACAGCGTTGGTTGGTTTCATCTATCCACAAATCCAAGGCAAAGGCGGGGGAAATAATTTTAATATTCGGTCGTTCTAAAACCCGTTCGGTTAAGGTAGTAACCACGGCTCTTCCGGTGGTGTCCGCTGCATGAAGAACCCGATGGCGCGAATGGGCGGCTTCTAAAGTTAAGGCTAACTGTTTGTCGTGGCGATCAAAGCTTACCCCTAATTCCACTAACCGATAAATACAAGTGGATGCTTGTTCAACTAAAAATTTAACCGCTTCCAAATCACATAATCCCGCCCCAGCTTTTAACGTATCTTCTAAATGCAATTTTGGGGAATCCTGGGGAGAAATTGCCGCCGCTATTCCTCCTTGCGCCCAATCACTCGCTGATAAGCGCAAAATGTCTTTACTCACCAACCCAACCCGGAGATGTTGCGGTAAACAAAGCGCGGCATACAACCCCGCAGCCCCCGCACCCACAACCAAGACATCAAAGGACTGGGGGAATGGAGAAGTCAGAGACATATCAACATGGGTCATGGGTTCAGTGCCAGGATGAAGGATTAATTGTGACCGACAGAACGGTTAATGAACAGGGTTTGGCAATTCCATCTCGTTTATTGTTGAGATGGGATCAGGACAATCAAACAAAGGGTTGCTCATTGCTGACAGCAGACAGTTATAAGTCCTTAATCATAACAATCAATTCCCAACACCTGACACTGAGAAAGGGAAATAATTTAGTCGTAAGCGCCAACATTTAAGCGTTGATCGCCTTCGAGAAACACGGACTCTGGCTCAGTCACCGTAAAGTTGTCTAAATTGGCTTGCAAAATTTCTTTTTGTTTTTCAGTCAAACCGGGGATGTCCAACACATCCTCAACGGTGTCATAGGGTGCATTTTTAATAATAATTGACCCTAACCGGGGAAACATTCCTTTATATTGGCGAAAATCCCGCAGATCACTATTATTCAAGTCCAATTTATTGCCAACTTTCGCCATCTTTTCATCAACCCGATTGCTCCGAGAGGTTTCGGCGGCAAACAACGGTGACAGGACAGCCGAGGGCATGAAACTGAGGTTAGACGCTAAAACCGTTTGATGTCCCGTCCATCCCAGACAGCCCACCATTAAAACCAAAATAGCCAATACGCGACCCAATCGTTTCATTAACGTTTTTCTCCCAACTGACATAAACAGCATTTACAAGAATTTGATATTTTCGACGCAGAATCAGTAGCAGAGAGTATTCTACCATCTTCTTTGCCCCCGATCTGATCGACAAAGCTCGGTAGAAAACCGCCCTAGATAGTCAACGTTCAGTCTATGATATTGTGAAGCTTGTCACTGTTTTGTAAAATTTCTTAAAACAACTGGGGCGAACCGAGACATTACTGATATCTAAGCCCCACACCTAACCCATAACTATAGACACTTAACACTTGATCTTCGGCATTCACAATCACTTTAATTCCAGTTCCATCGGGATTCATCCATTCATAAGCCGCTTTAAAATTTTCCGCCCCTTCTGGATTAAAGCTTGAATTGATTTTGCCTTCACTCCCCATAATCGTTTTCACTTCTTCATAGGTCATTCCTAACCGTAACTGATAATATTGTTCACGGGTTGCGATGATTTCTCCTTCCGGTAGATTAGCGGGTGCTAATTGTCCAAAACGATATTGATCTAAATTTTGGGTTAAAACTGACGTAACCCGATTATTACTATCGAAAACAATGGTAATTCGAGAATTATTGGGATTTAACCAATGATATCGATTTTCAGATAAATTTTGAGAGGAACGATTAATCTCTGCATCTTTTTTTCCCTCACTGCCCATAATCGCTTTCACTTCGTCATAAGTCATCCCTGCCTTGATTTGGTTGTACTGTTCAATAGAAATCGAACTTTGCGATAAATCTTGTAACGTTCCATGTTCCGTTCTGACCATTTGCAGGTTGTCAGGATGGCTTAAATTATAAGATGCTAAATTCGTGACTTTTTTCTCCCCATCAAACAGAATACTAATGGCTGAACCATTCGGATTAATCCAATGGTACATAACTGTAGAATTGTTGGTCGTGTCTTGTCTAAATCCTGGGTCTAATAAACCTTCTGTTCCTAAAATTTCCTTGACTTGATCATAGGTCATGCCAATTTTTAGCTGAGTATATTGCAGCATCGTATAACGATTAACCCCACTCGGTTGCGCCTGCACCGATAAACCGAAGCAAAAACTACTGATCACTCCGACTAAGATCCATCGTTTAATGATCATTTTTGTTCTCCTCTTAATTAACGATTAACGGTTTATTATCCGATTTATCGATAATTTTACCGACTTCCTCCATGGCGATCGCAACTCAATTTAAGCGATCGCCTTTTAAGCAAATCAGCATTTAGCCTTGAAAGCCGAAAGTTTATCCTTAACCCACTCACCCCTTCTACCCCTATCCATTTTTTAAAGATAAATTTTCCGTCATTCCTCCCCCAAATCATAAGCTTTTAAAATATAATCTTAGTTTTTGTTTTAATTTTTAAAATTTATCGATTTTCTTGTCAAGAGCTTATCGAAAATGATTTGCAAAAACTTGACGGAATCTTAGGGGTTAGGGGTATAATACAAAAAACAATGCTCAGGGGAAGTATAGCCAAACCTCTAAAATAACCTTCAAACCCGCATTCTTCCTTGTAATATCAAGCTACAACTGGGTTAATTTCCTCGATCTGTTGCACAAATTTTTAGAACGTTAGGAACAGGAGTTCAGGGTTGGACTTGACAAAAAATAATTTTTATAGTAATCGATGGGGTAGAGACGCGCCAGGGCGCGTCTCTACTGACTGTAAAAGCGCTTCGTTTTCTTCAAATTCCGCAATAACTCCCGCAACTGGGGAATATTCGCCGATTTTCCCCCATAACGCCACCGGATGTAACTTTGAGAAATTTCATCAATCACTTCCGCTTGAGGAATCGGATAATGCTGCTGTAAAAACTCAGCATATTCTAAGGGCGTTTGAGCAGGTTTTTTAGGATATCCCTTACTCGCTAACAATCTTAACATCTGCTGATAAATTCCTTCTTCCGGGGGCAATTTCGACAACCACCGTCGATAACGCCAAGCTTGCCAACCCTCCCACAGTAACCAACCCAGAAAAGCAATTCCAGTGGCGACAATTAAGCCTGAAAAAATTCCTACCCATCCCTGAGTAAATAATCGGAAAAACCATTGAATTCCTTGCAGAATTCCCATCAATAACGTACCAATTACCGCTTGTAACCAACTGGTTACCGGAGAAGGCAACCAACCCGCCACCCATTCCCAAAATGCTTTTAACACCCCAAAGGTTTGATTTTCCTCCACCGAAGGCGGAATTAAATCCATCCCCGGAATGGGATTAAATGCAAACCATCCATACCCCGGAAAATAAACTTCCGTCATCGCAAAGGCATCAGTATTTTTAACCACATATAACCCCGTAAACGGATTAAATTCCCCCGGTGCAAACCCCGCCACTAATCGCGCTGGGATTCCAATGGAACGTAACATCATCGTTAGCACCGTTGAAAAATGATCCGGATAACCGCCTGTGATCTTGTTTTCTGCGGGACTATCTTGATATCCAAATAGAAACGCTTCCACCAGATCTTCATTTTTGCGTAAAAATGGCGGTTCTTCTTGTAACTTATAATTCGGGTTTTGCTTCAGGTATTGCGCCAAATATAACGCTTTTTCATAATCTGATTCCAGAGGCTTTTTGTTTTGAGCCACTTGATTAACACTCGCTAAAATTTCTTCAGTTTTTTTCCGAACTTTAGCTTTCAACGGGTCAGGAATCTGTAAATAATACTTAGTGATATTGGGAGGATATTTTTTAGAGGCTTTTTGCAGTTGTTCTCGGTTGCGATAGGGAACTCTAGAAATCACCGTATAAGTCATCCCTTCCCGGAGTTCCAAAGGCGATCGCAAATTCCCATCGGGGTCAATCGCAATTTCCTGGGTTGGGAAATACAATTCTGTGGCTTTCTCCATGGCAGGAATTAAACTGGGAAGTTGAGAAATAATCGTATAACTTTGAACAACGTCCTGAGTTTTCGCTTTAGTAATTAACGGAAATAAATTAAATTGATAAGACCAAAACGGTCGTCTCAGGGTAATTGCTTTATCATTTCGAGAAATTTCCCACCCTTGTCCCGTATATTGATCAAAAGCGACAACCCGCCAAAATCCAGGAGATTGAGACCGAACCCGCATCACCTCCTGTGGTGTTAATTCTCCCCGTAAATTCTGATTAATCTTCGTATTAAACCCATAATAAAAGGTTTGATTCAGCGTTCCTGCCCCGGTTTCCTGGTTCAGTCCCGTTCCTTCCCCAGAATTATCATTATTTCTACCCGAAGACACATACCCTGGATTTAAAACTTGTCTGCCATCAAACTGGCCAGGAGGAGTATTAATCGGGGAACTAACGGGAAACGTTCGGAGTTGATAACCTGGAAACCGAGGTAATAAAGTAAAAATTCCGAGTCCTAATGCAACAACAATTAAAAAGAGAGAAACAATAAACTTCCAATTCATCCCAGCATCAGATTTTGGCTGGGATTTTTTCCGGTTAAATTGAATATCTCCTAATCCTAACCGAGAACGGTAATCAAAAATTAACGTTGGAATCGCAATCGCTAAAAACACCAAAAGCACAGGCGCGAATGCTAACGTTTGACTAAGGGTTCCCGCCACCCCTAATAAAATAAACCCGATCACAATTGAATATCCTAAATCCTTGCGACGGGGTAAATCAAAACTATGTAAAACCTGAAGTTCTATTAATAATCTGGCTAAGGCTAATCGAGTATCATTAAACTCTCCCAACAGTCGCCCGAAAAACGCAGCGAGGGCAACTAACATTCCAATCGCAATACAAAATTTAACAGGCACATTACGGTGGCGACGCCGAAACCAACTCCAAGTTGCACCAATAATACTGACGGGAATTGCCCAAAGATTCAAAGGTTCTTCAATCGCCACGTCCGTCGCGACAATTCCGGCAATTACGAGCAACTGCACACACACTCGCAACCCAATCGAATCTTCCGGTATCGGTTTAGGGGTGGCTTCAATTCGTCGCCACAATTGACTCACCAACGGGATCTCTGTTGTCATCGCGCCTGGTATCCGTGTCGCCGCTCATCTACAACACTTTTTAATATAGCGTGGACTTTCAACAGTGACCAATTTTTTGAGAGGGCAGTTCACTCAATCGGTGAGTATCCCTTCAACCGGGTAACGTCAGGAAAAGCCAAACTGGCTAATGTTTAAGTGGGTAAACAAGGACAAATGGCAAAACAAAGGGGATTTTGTTCGCTGTTATGTAACAAAATATGTAAGCGATAAATCCGATTTGGTTCGGGGTCAATTAATTCCAATTTCAAATAACCTGAATCAGAACGTTGTGCCGCCGCTTCCGTTTGATTTCCTAACAGTTGTAGCCGTCCTCCAGCAGGCAGTTGACCTAAAATTTTCAAAGACGTGCCATAATCAGATTGCACATATTCTGCCTCTACGGTTAACTGTCCGAAAGCGGTTAACCAGTCCTGGCGCACTAAAGGTTCATTCAATCGACAGTTTAGCGTCAGGGTATTCAGAATTTCTTGCGCCGCTAATAATAACAACACCATTTGTTGTTCTGGCGTAGCGGTTTCATAAGAGGGTTGAGAATTCGTTAAATCTAATGATCCTCGCAAAGAACCTCTGATTACAAATCCTGCTAACTCATTTAAAGGCTGAGATTGATCCGGAAATAAAGTTTCTACCGCACGTACTAATTTAGCACCTTCCCGCAAAGCAGATTGTAGAACCGTTTGACAAGGGGTTAACAGTTGAGCAAAAACCCTTTCCGGTAAGGGAAATGACCATTTCAACTGTTGGCGTTGTGCTAACCACAGATTCTCCAGGGGAACCTGTTCGTCTAACAAAACGTCTGGATACTCAGACAAACTGCTGGCTTCTGTTTCCCAAGGAAACAGAGGGGGATTTAGTTCAATTTTCGCTTTTAACCTGTCTTTCAACAGGCTCTCAAATCGGTTTCTCACAATTGGCATTTCTCCCAGTGTGAATCGTTGGCTGTCTTGGTTAGAATCGTCAGTTTCTTCAGAGTCGAGGGGATCAAATTCATCCCACTCTAAATTATCCACCCTGGAATTTTCCTCTGATTCAGCCCAGGGATTAAGGTCTCCCTGGGACAGAGGAGATGAATTTTGGAGGGGTTGTTGGTGCAACCCATCCCCAAATCGACGCTCAAACGCTGAATTCTCTCGGTTTGTTTCGTTATTCATCACTTGATGCCCCTGTTCCGGATACTGAACGATTCCTGATTTCCCAAGCCAACTCTAATAACTTAAACCACCGTTTTTGGAGTTGTGCCAGTTTGCAATTTAAGGTTTGAGCAATGGCCGCATCAGATAAACCCTGTTGTTTTAACCTTAACAAACGTTCCTGTTCTGGGCCGATTTGATGGAGAAATTCTTCCCATTGGTGGGGTAATAACCCTAAATCTTTCTCTAAATCGGCTTCTAACCACTGGTGAACTAATTCCCAACGATGTCCAAAGGCAAACCGGAGAAGGTGATATTTAAACCGTTGTTGCAAATAATCCCTTTGGCGGGGAGTGAGTCCCAGAATTTCTTCAATTTCACGAGTCGGTAAATCTTGAAGTCGTAAAACAAAATAGTCCGCACAATCTTGTTGTTTGTGTTCTTCTAAATAGGCTAACAGTTCCTCCACCACTGTTTGTCGCAGAGAGTCGGACTCAGACTCCAAGGACTCTGTAACCATTGCGGCTCTCACTTGTTGGACAGAAGCATCACTCCAAGTTGTATCCGACTCAGAACTGCTTCCTTCCGCCGCTTGTTCGAGATCGACAAAACTTTCCTTCGGTTGTTGTTGGGAAAAGGTTTGCGATCGTAAAATAATCAGTTGTTGACTGCGACCTCTGGCTAATGGAATCCGCCGTTTCCCATAACGTTCAGTAAACGCTAAATATTCGGCTAATTCCAATAAGGTGTGAGGACGATAAGAGGCAGGTAACTGCGCTTCTTTGCGAAAGGCATTCAAGGTTTCCAGGTAAAATCCTTGCAAGAAATCCTTGATAATCTCCAGTCGAGCTTGATAACTCGATTGAACTTGAGGTGGGGTAATATATCGATAAACAATTGCACTTAAGGTGCTATGTAATTCGACAGGCCCCTGTTTTGACCCTAGCTTGTAATAATGCAAACATTGCTGTAAGCGGTGTTGAGCTAGCGTCATTGCCCAAGTCTCGACATCTCCAGAATCTTGAATGCGTTTACTTTCTGTACAGATGCGGGTGGCTTCTTCGGTAATTCGTTGAGCAACATCCCGACAATTCTGTTCAGAAGCACGAGTGGACTGCTTCAATTCTCTTAACAGCCGTTCAAAAATAGTTTCGCTCTGGCAGATTTCCCCCATGATGTCCAGTTAATGACCCTAACACAATCATTCCTGATTTAGCTAGGGATTTCCGGACACTTAAGACAGTCACCAGTCACCAGTCATCAGTCACCAGTCACCTATGAGAAGAAAGAAGTCAGGAGTCAGAATGAAGAGTTGTAGTAATACATTTAGACCTTAATTCTTAATTCTTAATTCTTAATTCTTAATTCTTAATTTTTAATTCTTAATTCTTAATTCTTCCCTATGGATTTAGATCAACAAATAAAAGTTTTGATTGAAAATGCGCCACAAGATGGGACGACTCCGCAGGTTGTGGAAGCGATCGCACCAGCGTTAAAAACCTTAGCAGAACAATTGGAACGAGAGGAATATTTTATCTTACAAAGCTTAGATCAAAGTTGGGTTTTAACAACTTTAGTTAATATTGATCAACCGAAAGTTAAAAAGCGAGTGATTTATGCGTTTCCCACTTTAGAAGACGCTTTAAGTACAGCAGATCCAGCTTTAGGCGATCAAATTTTAGCCGTTCCTTTACCGGTTACTCATATTTTATTTCAAATGGTGGCTTTAGAAACCCTTGATAGTATTGTTTTCTTAGATACCCCTGGCAATTTTGATGCAGGAACCGAAGTTAAACGCAGTGAAGTTCAAGAATTAGTGCAAGTGTATTTGAAACGATATCAAGAAATGCGTCGATATAAAGGGCGTAACGTCCCCCCAAATTTCGCGTAGGATGGGCATAGCCCATCATTTGAATAATTAAGAATTAACAGGCAATGGGCAATAGGGAATAGGAAATAAGGAGACAATTCTTTTCTTCCTCCTGATTCCTGACTTCTGATGGGCGGGAAAACCCCGCCCCTACAATTCTTAATTCTTAATTCTTAATTCTTAATTCCTTGTGCCTTCTTCTAATAAAGCCGACTTAAAACATAATCGGCTAAATCAATTAACGCTTGTCGAGATTCACAAGGCGCAAAGGCTTCTAGATATTTAACGGCTAATTGAGCATGATGAGACGCTAATTCTCTAGCTCTTTGAATGCCGGAACTATCTTTAATTAACGTGAGCGCTTGCTCAATATCTCCCTCCTGAGTAAATTCTCGTTCAATTAACGTTTCCAGATACGGTTTTTCTTCTAAGGCATATAACGCGGGTGCGGTTAAATTACCACTTTGGAGGTCAGAAGCCGCAGGTTTTCCTAATTCCTCTGAGGAACCCGTGAAATCCAAAATATCATCGACAATTTGAAACGCTAAACCAATATGGCGTCCGTATTCATACAAATCTTCTGTTTGTTCAACAGGAACCTCGCTCAACACCCCTGCCGCTTTGGCACTATTCGCAATTAAAGAGGCGGTTTTGTAATAACTTTTTTCTAAATAGGCTTCAATGGATAATCCGCTATCAAATCGGTTTAGTCCTTGCTGAATTTCTCCCTCGGCTAAATCCATAATCACTTGGGAGAGTAACTTCACCACTTCCAAGTTATCCAAATTCGCCAAATACCAAGAAGATTGAGCAAAGAGAAAATCCCCTGCTAAAACCGCAATTCGGTTATTAAACAAGCTGTGGACGGTCGGAACGCCGCGCCGCAGTTCCGCATCATCGACCACATCATCATGGACTAAACTGGCGGTGTGAATCATTTCTGTGATTTCTGCCAGTCGGCGATGTTTGAGGGTAATCTCTTGATTCGGCATCGTGGTGCGCGAAATCAATAGGACAATAGCAGGACGCACCCGTTTTCCTTTGGCACTAAACAGGTGTTCTGCTGCTGCATATAAAATTGGGTGACGAGCGCCGACAAGCTGTTTCAAGCTGTCTGTCAACTGTCGCAGGTCTGCTTCAACCGGAGAAAATAGGAGTGTTTGCGAGGTCATGGATTAGCCAACTCAGGCGTTGAGTTAACAAAATTTTACATATTATAGACTGATTTTAATCTGTTTCGAGGATTTGTGGCAAAAGGCAGGAGGCAGGAGGCAGGAGGCAAGAAAAATAGTCCCCTTGTCCCGTAGTCCCTCCTTGTCCAAAATTTTTGTATTATTTTATAAATTCTTTCTATAGAAAGAGACACAAAAGTTTGATTTTTGTGGTATTTTAGAATTAAGAGTTTAAATAATTCTACACATCAAGGACAACAAGACTAGGGGTTAGATTAGGGATAGTCTATTGCTACCTTCTTGTTGAACCATAGGCTTAAGAACAGCCATTAGAAGTTCTTGGATAAATCCCAAGCTGATTCCATTCGATGGACTAAGAAGTTCATCGGGTAAAGACTCCTATAGGGTTGTTTGAAACAACCCAGGTTATTAATTAGGAAATCTTTAGTTGGAGTTAAGTTTTGAGGAGATCTCCAGGGAATAACAATTTGCTATAGAAAATTTGAATGAAGGTAAGGTTTAGCATTAGCAAACCTTAACTTAGCTTGTTGACCTTATGTAGCGGGTCTTAAACTCCTGTCTCTGCTCCTCCCACTTCTTGTGACTGGCTCCTATGATGTACCATGATATACCTCTGATTATCCCGATGCTGGCTGCGGGTTATGTTTTAATGGTTTATTTACTTTTAGCCCTCGCTAAATATACAACAGATCTGTCTCGATTACGTTCTTAGGGAATAGGCAATGGGCAATGGGCAATGGGCAATGGGCAATGGGCAATAGGAAAAAGAAGAATTATCTCCCCTTGCTTCCCCTGCTGCCCTTTGCCTCCTGCCTTCTATTAAGAATTGATTTTTAGACCCGTTTTTATGACTAAAAACGGGTTTTTGTTAGTTTAGTTGAGAAGGAGGTCAGTGGCTTTAGAGACTATCAGGGACGGGGAGATAGGCGGGAGTGGTTGGTTCTAGAGTGGGTAAGGTGATGGACTCAACGGTGGGAGTAAACCCTAACCACTGAACGGAAACAGAAGCAAACTGTTGGGGACAACCACTAACGCAAAACCGAGTCGGTTTAGGAGCATGGGTATTTTTCAGTCCTAACAGTTCTAATTCTTGGGCCACGGCTTTGACTAAATACACCGCTGGGTCAACTAACTGAACGTGGCTCGGTAGAATAGCTCGTAAGACCGGAGCTAAATGGGGATAGTGAGTACACCCATAAATTAAGGTATCAATTTCCTGCTGAATTAACGGGGTTAAATATTCCCTGGCCACTTCCTGGGTATAAGGATCATGAATTCGGTTTTGTTCAATTAAGGGGACAAATTCTGGACAACCGACTTGCCAGACATGAACCGAATGATCGGTTTCTTGAATAGCTTGACGGTAGGCATTACTAGCCGCTGTTGCGGGAGTGGCAATCACCCCAATGCGTTTTCCTTTTCTAACCGCCGCTTGAGCACCGGGAAGAATCAACCCCAGAATTGGAATATCGAATTCATCTCTAACCGTGTCTAAGGCTAAGGCAGAACTGGTGTTACAAGCCATCAGGATCATTTTGGCATCCTGTTGTACTGCCCAGGTGATAATTTCACGGACAAACTGTAGGATTTCTTCTGCCGAACGCGTTCCATAGGGTAATCGGGCCGTATCTCCAAAATAAAGGATCGATTCATTGGGCAGTTGTCGGTAAAGTTCTCTTAAAACCGTCAACCCCCCCACACCACTATCAAAAATTGCAATTCTGTTTTGTCTGTTGTCCGTTGTCATGGGTTAAACATCTCGTCTTGCTTGTCTGTTATCGATGGTTTACGGGTCAATTGTCAAGTGAAGGCAGGAAGGAATTAAGAATTAAGAATTAAGAATCGCGTAGCGTCCTGAGTGAAACGTAGGCGGAGCCTGTGCGTAGCACGTAAGGATCAGAATTAAGAATTAGGGAATAGAAATTTCTTCCCCTGCTCCCTCCGCTCCCTCTGCTCCCTTGTCCCCTTATTCAGTGAGTGGAGTCCTGAAACCTGACACCTGATGCCTGAAACCGGATCTAAATTTTTGTTTAAAGAATATAACGCGATCGCAACTTTGCCAAATAAACCCAATAGAGGAGATTCGAGCCGGAGTCAGAAAAATTTTTTGCTGATCGGTTGCAACTCGAAGTCATTATGAGTATGATATAGAAAGAAAGAACAAAGGAGGCTGTACTTTATGCAAATTAAAGACATTCCCTTACAGCAGATTCGGCGTCCTTTACCCCGTGCGACGGATCAAGCCAAGGTTGAAGCCTTAATGAAATCTATTCAAGAAATTGGGTTACAAGAACCCATTGATGTGTTAGAAGTTGAGGGGGAATATTACGGCTTTTCTGGATGTCATCGTTATGAAGCTTGTACAAAATTAGGCTTAGAAACGATTCGTTGTCATGTGCGGAAAGCACCCCGTTCGGTGTTACAAAAGCATCTGGCTTAAGGAAGATTTAAACTTAATCGATACTCGATAAAATACAATCAGCCTCTTCCATATATCAATCCGATTCATCCGATAAAACGCTAAAGGAGTTTTCCTCAACCATGAGTATTAAGCAACGTCTGTATCCGACTCGCATTGATTTACCCGAAACGACTCGCGCCCAAGTGATTGACAGTCTCAACCACAGTTTAGCGACCACCTTAGATTTAAAAACCCAAGTCAAACAAGCCCATTGGAATGTTAAAGGTTTAGATTTCTACCAGTTGCATGAATTGTTTGATGAAATGGCAACGGAACTGGAAGAATATATTGATATGATTGCCGAACGGGTGACTGCATTAGGTGGGACAGCCATGGGAACTGCACGCCTCGCCGTTGCAGACTCGATTTTGCCCGAATATCCGATTGAAATTGTCGATGGGATTGATCATATCGTGGCTTTAGCTGATCGCTATGCCCCCTATGCCAAACTGTTACGCCAAGGAATTGACCAAACGGGAGAATTAGGGGACGCAGATACGGCTGATTTATATACAGAAATCTCTCGTGACATTGATAAGCGGTTATGGTTCCTAGAAGCCCATTTACAAGGGAGTGAAACTCGCTTAACCAATGGAAGCAAAACCACTGAGAAAACCCCCGTTGAGATGAAATAGAATAATTGACAATCCCACCCTGAAACCGTAGGTTTAACGGGTGACTATCCAAAAATTTTCACTCATGAGCCAGTTTGAATTCCCAGATTATACCCCGCAGTTGCAAGACTTAATGCAACGAGCGGGGTTTTCTACCCTTGAGGAACTGAGTCACAAAGCCGGAGTTTCTCCCGTGCAGATTATTCGTCTGCGTCTGGGACTGGCGCTGCAAACTCGGGTTGATTTGTTGTTGAAAATTAGCCAAGCTCTGAATATTTCTTTAACAGAATTGCTCGCCACCTTTGCGCCTGGTTCTGTCCCAATGGAAGAAACCCCTTCTGTTGCTGCGTTAGAACAAGAATATCAACGACTGCAAACCGAACTGGAACAACAACGGAACGAGTTGAAAGCGGAATTCGAGCAGGAAAGCTTACAAATCTTAGAATCTTGGTTGCTGCAATGGCCGACGGTGGCTTATAAAGTTCAGGAGAATCCTCAACTTTCTGCCACTAAAGTTTTACCGTTTTTACGTCCGGTGGAACAGCTTATGCAACAATGGGGAGTAGAGGCGATCGCACCCGTAGGGACAAAAGTTCCATATAATCCGCATCTACACCAACTGCTAGAGGGAACGGCTCAACCTGGAGAAACTGTTGTCGTGCGATATACAGGCTATCGAAAAGGTAATCAACTGCTGTATCGTGCTAAAGTGAGTTTAGTGCAGTGAACTCCTGGGTCAGTCTGAACTCAGCCAGAATTTTAGAACAAGTGTAAGGGTTTCGTCTCAAAATTTAAAGTGATGAATTCGGATTGAGTCAATACTTAGACTGAATTGATCATTTGGCGATGAGTCTATCTCAAAGCTATACTAACGGAGTCGGGCGAGTCATTGGGAGGGTTAATCCCTAAAAAAATTATGAGTTCTGATGTAAAAATTTTACAACCTGAAGGGATTTTAGATGGCACTAAATCGGTTCAATTCCGCCAAGATATTAGTGCTTTAGTTGAAAACAAGGAAAACAAGGAAAATAAGGAAAATACGGAAAACAAGAAAAAACCCGTAGTCATCTTAATCGACTTCAAAAATGTAACCTTTATGGATAGTTCCGGTTTAGGTGCATTGGTTTTAGCGCTGAAAACGGTTCGGGCATCTGGAAGTCAATTATTTGTTTGTTCGATTAATGAACAAATTAGGATCTTATTTGAACTGACCAGTATGGATCGGGTGTTTGAGATTTTTGAGAGCCAAGAAAAGTTTTTAGCCTATTACAAAGAGCAAAACCAAAAAGAGGCTAAATTAGAGAAATAGGCTAAGAATGCTGGTGTAAATTGAGTTAACAGCATGACTAGACAGGGGAAAAGGGGAATGGCTGAATTGATCTAAAAATCGGTTTTTCCCAATTTTGCCCTGATTCTTATCTCGACACGAACTGATTTAATACGGATTAGGAAGACCAGGTGAAAGTGATTAATCAAAACCAACTTTCATTAATGAAAAATCATCATCAAAGGGATTTCCTGAGTTGGCTTTTTTGATCACCTGTACAATTTGCTCTAAACCGACGGAGCCTAAATGATTATACTTAATTAAAATGTCTACAAAAGCATCTAATCCTAAAATATTATTATCAGGTTGCTGAATTTCATAGACTCCATCACTAAAAATATAAAGATTGCTGTGTTTTTCAATAATATGAGTGGCATCAGAATATTCAGCTTCTATAAACATCCCAACCGGCATTCCCCGTGTTTTGAGGCGTTCTACTTTCAGATGATTAGGATGATCTCCGGTTAACATAATCGCTGGAGGATGACCCGCACTAGCATAGGTTAATTCTCGTGTAACTCGATTATAAACCCCATACCAAATCGTAAAATATTTATCATTTTGGTAGGTCATTTGGAAGGTGATATTCAGGGCTTTTAAAACATTACTGGGTTGATAATAATTAATATTAGGAATAGAACGAGACCTTAATAAATTGAGAACGGAAACGGAAGGAAGGGCGGCTCTTAATCCATGTCCTGATGTGTCTAACAGATAAATGGATAAATGATCCGGATCTAACCAAGAATAATCAAAACAATCTCCCCCTAACTGACGAGAGGGAATAAACTTGGTTTCAATATTGACAGGTTCTGTGAGGGGTTCAGGAAGAAGCGATCGCACATATTCTGCGGCTTCAGCTAATTCCGCTTCGATGCGTTGTTTTTGAGTTTGTAAATCTTGATTAAGTTGATGTAATCTTAATCCGGCTCGAACTCTAGCATAGAGTTCATTCATTTCAATCGGTTTAGAAATAAAATCATCTGCACCCGCATCAAGTCCGGTGACGCGATCAGAAACTGACCCCAGAGAAGTTAATAAGAAAAATTGAGTTGTGGATAATTCCGGCGTTGCTTTCACTTGACGGCAAACTTCAATCCCCGTTAATCTGGGCATAATCCAATCGCAAATAATCAGCGCTGGACGTAGCTGTTTAGCTTGTTCGATTCCTTCTTCACCATTACTCGCCACGCTGACATCATAACCCTGTTTCTTCAGCGTTCTTTTCAAAAGTTCCAAAATAGCAACATCATCATCGATAACCAGAATTTTAAACATGAGCATTGAGGTACGTTGGTACAGAAGTGAGGGTTATTTAGAAAAGTGCGAGTCAAGACGAATGCTGTCTTTGAGTATAGTCTAATCATAGGATTGACTAAACTCTAAATTAGAGCAGTTCAGTGTGATATTGCGGTGATCGAGATCCATCCAGTCAAAGTTCCTCTGGGACAAAAGGGGTGAGGGAAAAACTGGGGGGCGGCTGAAGCAGCCAATCTTTTGTACAGTAGGGTTATTGTCATCCTGCTGTACTCGTGTAAGAGAGGCTAACTACTAAATTTTAAATTTTAGATGTCGGATTGAAAAGTTTTGCGATAAGCCTTGTTCCTAGTCGTGATAAACTAAGTGTGGCATAGTGCTTTTCAGTAAGTGCTGGCTCCTTTTTAAAGTTTTCTAGCTGCTTTAAGTTTTCATTTTCTCAAATTTGTTTGGGTGCTGTGAAGATCGATTCGGAGAAAATAAAAACATTAAGAAGCTTGTCCAAATTTTTGAGATTTAAGAGAGGGTTCAGAACCATTGTCAGTCCCCCAAAATGCTCAACTGCAATTACCTTCTAGTCTAGATGGTCTAGCGAAGGTTTTGTCATGGTTTGATCAACTGTATCAATCCTTTATTCCCAAAACAATTTGGATACGCTGTCAGTTAGCGTTAGCAGAAGGATTTACCAATGCAGTTCGCCATGCTCATAAAGATCTGTCTTCAGATGTCCCCATTGATTTAGAAGTGACGATTTTAGAAGAACAAATTAAAATTTTGATTTGGGATTATGGCCCTCCCTTTGATTTAATGCAGAAAATTCAGGAAATGCCTAACGATTTTGATCGCCCAACTGGGGGAGAACGAAGTTTAAAAGGGGGAGGGCGAGGTTTAAAATTAATGCGCGATATTGCAGATGATCTGAACTATGAACGCACCGAAGATGGACGAAATTGCTTAATTATTGTAAAAAACTTTTAATCAGTAATCAGTAATCAGTAATCAGTAATCAGTAATCAGTAATCAGTAATCAGTAATCAGTAGTCAGTAGCCAGTAGTCAGTAGTCAGCTAAAAATTATTCTCACTTCTGCCTCCTGCCTCCTGCCTTCTATTCTTAATTCTTAATTCTTAATTCTTAATTCTTAATTCTTAATTCTTAATTCCCCTTTCTTCCTTTTCGACACACTAAATCAAAGGAACAATAGGTGCAGGCAGTTTGATCGAGATCAGGTTGAATGGGAAAATTGCCTTGTTGTAAATGGGATTGTATTTGTTCGATAAAATCATGGAGAATGGATTCATCCAGTTTAGAAGCAGATAAGGGTTTGCGTTTTTTTAAGGAATAATAAATCGCATTAATATTCGATTCTTCTGGGTAACGTTGGGCGATCGCAATTTGATATAAACTTAATTGTAAATCCAGTTTTGCCTTTCCGGTTTCGTCTTTAATTCCGGCTGGGGGTGTGCTACTGGTTTTATAATCAATAACAGTAATTCCCTCTTCTGTTTGATCGACCCGATCAATTATTCCCTGAATTTTTAACCCATGATAATTCATTAAAAAACGAGTTTCTAACGCTAAAATTTCCGCTTCAGGAGCTAAAAAATTGGGTTCGATTAGATTTTTTTGTAATAAATTGAGATGTTCTAACCGTTGAGCTTCCCAATTTAACCCTGGAGAAAACTGTAAATCTTGTTCTGCTTGTAAAAAAGCATCTGTTAAATCTTGGGGTTGTAATTGTTGTAAATCTTCACGGGTTTTAACCGATTTCAAAATTAATTCTAAACAGCGATGATAAAGTTGTCCTCGCAAGGTGGGACTCAGTTCTAATTCCGCTTCTGGTAATTCCATTAAATTCAAAATTCGACTCGCAAACCATTTAAATGGACATTGACCAAAAGCCGTGAGTTGAGAGGCACTAAACACCCGTGTTTCAGGATTCACTGATAAACCAATGATCCCATCATATTCATCAGGAGGTAAAGCACTTTCTCGTCTTGTTTCCACTTGCCAAGCATGAACAATAAAACGAAAGATGGGATCAGAAAATGGCGATTTTTTTTGTGGTAAATATAAACGTCGCGTTTCCTCCCAACTCGCAAGGGGTAAAACGGGAGGGGGAGAAGGTTGCAACCCTAAACGGGTTAAATAGGGACTGGGAAGGGTGGGGGTTTCTTGCCATAATTTTGGATAGGAAAAAATTAACGATTCTGTGGCAATTTGCAATAAGTTATAAAAAGATAATGCTTGTTTTTGAGTAATTTCTAGGGCAGTTTCTAACGGAAATCCTTGTTGAGCCAGTTGTTTCCGTTCATAGAAATCTAAAACCGGATCAGGTTCAATTTTTGCAGGTAAAACCCCTTCAACTGCTCCTAAAACAAAAACAAATTGATACCGAGATCCTTGTAATAAAAAAGGATTGTGGAGTTCTACACCTCCTTGTCCCGGCTGTAGAGGAACGGTGAGGCGAGTTAAGGTTTCTAATAAATCTTGAATAAATGTTTCTCGGCTAATAATTTCAGTTTCCGGTCGCGATAAATCAACCATAGCGTCTTGAAATTTATCAAAGGCGATCATTTCCCTCGCCCAAACTTTAGCTTGATTTTGAAGCGGATTTAAAATTATTTGTAACTGTTGAACCCAATTGTCACGGCGCTCCCATTCTGGAAAATAAAACTCCGATAAATCAATCCCTAAGTTTTGCCAATCTTGACGACTTTGAGGGGGAGATAGCCGAATTTTTTCCCATAAATCTGGTGTTAAGCGTTGTGCTAACGGATGACTTAAGAGTTTAACAGTAGATTCAAACGGAAATTGATGAGAGATAACATCTAATAACAGGTTTAACCAAGCCCCTAAACGAGTTTCTGTTAAGGGGATACCATATAAAATCCGAATGGGTAGATTATATTCCCAAGCAATATCTAATAATAGTTTTCCATAAGCTTGTTCATCTTCTGCCACCAAAACAATATGGTTCGGCGCGATACCTTGAGACAGTAATTGTTTAACTTGAGCCAGAACTCCCCGTACTTCGGCTTCTAAGTTAGGATAAATGTGGCATTGAACCCCTAACGTTGCTGGTTGGAAACGAAGGGAATGATCATCAGTATTCTGAATATTAACTTTTGGGGTTGGTTTATCTACCGAAAGAGGGATTTTTTCCAGAAAACCGTGTTGGAGATAGTCTCCCAAGGTTGAGGAATCTGACGGATCAAGATTGACAATTTCCCAATTCTGTTGTCTTAAAAAATCGATGGCGGTGAGGTTTGCAGCCAATAAAGGAGCAGAACTAAAGGGAAGAATCAGAATACTGCCATCTCCTCCTAAAGTATTAATCCAAGCTAATTCATCTCGGCGAGGTTGAAAATATCCATAAAATAGAGTAGGCTGTTTTTTACAACCGAATTGAGCAGCTTTCCAGAGAAGTTCGGCTTCATCAATCACAGAATATTGTTGAAGTTGTTGCTGATAAGAGAACGTGAGATGAGCAAGCTCTTGAATTCGAGAAGAGTCAACGGTTTTTAAGTCATCTAAATTTATACCTACCCTCAATAAAGATCGAATTGAGGATGCAAAACGACGAGTCATCCCGTCTAAATCAATTGGGTTTAGAATATCGTGGATCACGTCTCGTAAGCAGCGATAGGCCGTTAAGGGGGTAGCAACGGAGATTCCCTGACAACGGATGGTTTGTAGGGCAAGGGTTTCTAAACTGCGGTGAGGAGCTTGTAACGCTTTTGCGGCTCTAGCGGTGGGTGTAATTACGCTCAGGTGAGGATAAGACCTGGGTTGTGGATGGGGGTGAAGATGAAGCGAACGAATCATAAGCTAGACAGCAATTGTTTGGGAAAGTACCTCGGATTTTATTAATTTTACGCTTTGTCGTTAGGGAAGGAAATAAAAATAAAATTAATGTTGAGTTTGCTAGGTAAAAATTAAGGTTGATTACCTAATTTTGCTATGACTCAATACATTATTAAGCGGCAAATTGACTGATGATTTTTGCCGAATTTTTGCTTTGAATAAATAAATTAAAGTCTATTGATTGAAACTATTGATCAGCTTTACAAAACCTTTATTTTCAAAAAATATATTTTACAAAAACCCCTTGTTATTCTTATCAATGATCTGACATCCTTTTTGTATTAAGTGGGTCAGTATGGGTAGAGCAAAAATAATAAAGATTAATCTCGAAGCATTCTATTGCTTAATCTGAAGTTTGAGCAACTTTCAGAGAGATTTTATCTGCGAAAAACACTGAGTTATAAGTCATTCAGACTTAATTTTATTAACTCTATACCAGGAACTCTACCAACTATGCGCCAAGATTTACAGCCACCAACCGTTCAAGATCGAGAATCTACTAATTTAGTGACAATTGAGGCTAAATTAGATTTAGATCAAAGTCCTGAACAACTGTTTGCCAACGGTCAGTTACAGGTTTGGTATCAACCGGTTTATCATGTCCGAACTCAAGAAGTTTTACATAATGAAGTCTTAATTCGGTGGCAAGATGAAACCGGAGAAGTTCATCTACCGAAAGAGATATTACCATTACTCTCTCAGGTCGGAATTTTACAACAAATTGATCGGTTTATCCTTCGTCAAGCGGTAGAAAGTTTAGGAAAACAACTGGAATTACATCTATCGGTTAATGTGTCCGGTTGGGTATTTCAAGACTCCACGTTATTAGCTGATTTAAGAACCTGGATGGATGAGGGACGAGTTGAACCCCATCGATTAAGTATTGAACTGAGTGAAGCAACCGTTGCGGAAGATTTTAAAGCCGCTGTCAGCTTTATTGAAGGGTTGAAAGCATTAGGCTGTTTAGTGATTTTGGATAATTTTGCTAGTCAAAAGTTAACCCTTGGTCAATGTCAACAGTTACCCGTTGATTGGGTGAAATTAGATGAAGCATTTATTCACAGTCTCAAAACTGACCCGAAGCATCGACTTTTAGCAAAAACTTTGTTAGAAATGGGTCAAGCAATGGGTCAGGTCAGTGCTAAATATATTGCAGATGATCAAACCCTGAATTTAGTGCAAGAAGCAGGTTTAGATGCGGTACAGGGAAACCATTTAAAAAGTGCTAGTGTTGAACCTGATTTAATGCCCCTGCTTCCTATTTCTTCAGAAAAAAATAGTAAAAAAGTCGCTGAAAAACAACAAAAATCTGCCCATCCCGTTCTTGAGAAAAAACCGAGTTTGTTGCAACGGTGGTTCGTGGGAGGTAGTTTAATTTCTCTGGGTGCTGCTGGGGTAATTATTGCGATCGCATCTATTAGTCATCGAGTCTCCCATATTGTGGTTCAACATGGGGTAATAAATGGTCGTTTAGTGCGGTTACAATCTCCCGTTGAAGGCAATATTAATGAATTTTATGCCCGTCCGGGGGCTTTAGTGAAAGCCGATCAAATCTTAGCTCAAATTGAATATCAACCAAAGGAAGGAGACTTACACTATCAACCGACATTACAAACGGTTGAAACTCCCAATTTAGAGAAAAGTGAAGCGACATTAAAAGCGCAAGCCGAACTGTTACAAAGTCAATATAAAAATGCCGATGAATCCTATAAATATTTGAAGGATATCACCAGCGAAGAACGGCAATATCGCCAACTCGAAGATCAATCGTACCAAGCCCAACAAAACCTATTAAAACTCGAAGGAGAAATTGAATCTAAAAGTAATCAACTCACCGCAACCGAGGAATCTAAAGCCTCTTTACAAGAACGTTTGCAACAGATTCAAGCGCGTTTACAGGAAGTTGAAAAAGAATCCAATTTACTCAAACAAACTCAAGCTAGCCGTCAGGTGAGTGAAGTTCCCCAATATCAAGCCGCCTTAGATAAAACCTTAGCTAATCTTAATTTAGCCAAGTTAGAATATGAACGATTTAAACAACTTCATGAACAAGGAATTGTCGCACAACGTCAACTGGATCAATTAAAAGCGGCTTGGGAGAGTGCAGAAGCAGAAGTTCGCCAAGCAAAAAGTGCGTTAGAAACAGCAAAAGTTGCTTCAGAAACGTCTAAAACGAAACTCGAACTTGATCCCAATTCAGGGGTGAAAGATAGTTTACTGAAGGAAGCAACGCAAATTCGGGGGCAAATTCAACAAGACACAATCACCATTAATCAATTAACCCAAGCGTTGAATAATGCCAAACAACAGTTAAGTTTAGCCCAAGATATTCATCAATTTCATTTAGCACAATTACAACAAGGACGATCTCACCTGAATTTACTCCGTCAAGAACAAGCCAAAATTCAAGAACAACGCCAGAATTTACAACTCCAACACCAACACAACATACAACCTGTTCAACCTCAAGTATCCCCTGTTCAACTGTCTGCTGTTACTCCTGTTTTTCAACGTCCTCAGATTAATATAAAAGCACCCTTTACCAGTGTGGTGTATCGAACAGAACGGGAAAAAGGGGAATTAGTTGGAAAATCTGAATCGGTTTTAAGTTTATTAGATTGTAATAATCTTTGGGTCGAAGTGGTTGTCAGTGCTAAAGAAGCCTCCCAATTAGATGATAGTAAACCTGTACAGGTTAGAGTTGCAAATCACCCTCAAGTTTTAATCGGTGAAATTAGTTTAATTCAACCGATTACCACCGTGAGTGGTGCAGGGGGAGAATTAGCAGAATTTGATAAACAAGGACGACGAATGCAGGTGCAAGCGTTAGCACCCACGATTCCCAATCATTTAATGGGAGAAGCGATTTTAAAACGAGTCATGGTAAAAATTCCCCCCACTCCTGAACATAGTCGCCCCCAACAATTATGTGGTTTAGGACAGTTAGCAGAACTTACCTTTGCTAAAGCCACGTCACCCCAATTTAAAACCTTTTCAACCTTTGCCCAACAAGTTAAATCTGTTGTTAAAAAACCGTTTACTGCCTTAATTCGGTTCCGAGAAAACGACAACATTATATCCAAGTCAGAACTCAACAAATAGCAATCAAATGTAGGGGCGAGGAAACCTCGCCCATTCAAAATTAC